>NZ_JBAKAO010000116.1:0-207 GCF_038154885.1 Olleya sp. Ti.3.14 | reverse complement strand
TCTGCTGTTAACCAATCTCCTGATTGAGTTTCTGTAACATTTGCTGGATCGTAAGAACAAGGATCGTTTGGATCGGTTCCATCTGTAACTTCTGTTTCGTTGGTTACGCCATCGCCATCACAGTCTGATGCTAACCAGTCTCCTGATTGAACTACTGTTACGTTTGCTGTATTATAAGAACATGGATCGTTTGGATCGGTTCCATCT
>NZ_JBAKAO010000115.1:0-208 GCF_038154885.1 Olleya sp. Ti.3.14 | reverse complement strand
AGATCCAGCAGGAAACACAACAGACCCAACAGATCCAGATACAGATGGAGACGGAGTAACAGATGGACAAGAAGCATTAGATGGAACAGATCCAAATGATGCATGTGAGTATGTAATCGCAAGTATTACATTACCAATCGACTCAGGCGCAGATTGTGATAACGACGGATTATTAGATGTAGAGGAGATTACAGGCGTAGATGATCCA
>NZ_JBAKAO010000114.1:0-225 GCF_038154885.1 Olleya sp. Ti.3.14 | reverse complement strand
CTGATGGCTCTGTTGCTATTACTGCTAATGGTAATGACTTCGATTTAAGCGTTACTCCTTTTGATGACTCAACATTACAATCTCAAATCACAGAAAACGCTGATGATATTGATGCAATCGAAGCGGAGCAAATCACGCAAAACACTGCTATAGCTGATAATACTGCAAACATCACAACTAATACAGATAGTATTGATACTTTAGAAGCTGAGCAAATCACGCAAA
>NZ_JBAKAO010000113.1:0-230 GCF_038154885.1 Olleya sp. Ti.3.14 | reverse complement strand
TATTATTATTACTAACAATACAACGCCAGATAACGGAACCGTTACTGTTAATACTGATGGGACTATTACCTATACGCCTAATGATGGATTTATTGGTGAAGACACTTTTGAATATACTATTTGTGATAACGCTTCGCCTGCGCTTTGTGACACTGCAACTGTAACTGTTACTGTGCAACCAGATGGAACGCCTAACACAACTAATGCGAATGACGATGCTTACAATACAA
>NZ_JBAKAO010000112.1:0-238 GCF_038154885.1 Olleya sp. Ti.3.14 | reverse complement strand
AGCAAATCACGCAAAACACTGCTATTACTGCTAATGAAACTGCAATAGCTGATCATATTACTGCTGATGAAGATACTGATGCAACTAATGAAATTCAAACAGTAGAATCTACTGATGGCTCTGTTGCTATTACTGCTAATGGTAATGACTTCGATTTAAGCGTTACTCCTTTTGATGACTCAACATTACAATCTCAAATCACAGAAAACGCTGATGATATTGATGCAATCGAAGCGGA
>NZ_JBAKAO010000111.1:0-245 GCF_038154885.1 Olleya sp. Ti.3.14 | reverse complement strand
ATTAGCTGGATTCGTATTAGCAGTTACTGTTTGGTTATCACCTTCAAAATCTTCATCGTTAGTTAATACATTACCAGAGACTGGTTGTCCAACAAACGTATTGTTTATGTCAGTGATTGCATCAGTAGTATTAGCAATACCACCAACAGTAAGATACACAGTAGCTTGATCACAAGCTTGAGGCGTTCCGTTATCACAGATAGTGTATACAAAAGAATCCGTTCCTACATAACCAGCATTAGGTG
>NZ_JBAKAO010000110.1:0-245 GCF_038154885.1 Olleya sp. Ti.3.14 | reverse complement strand
GATTAAAAAAAGGGTTGCGGGAACCAAAAAGGCTTGTATATTTGCACCCCGAAAACGACGTAACTGATGTTACTGAGAGTAAAGGAAAACGTTCTAAGATATATTGAAAGTGAAGTTTAAAAAAAAAGAAAAAAACTTTTTTTTAAATAAAGCTTGTGGGATTAAAAAAAGCGAATTATATTTGCACCCGCTTAAGGAAATAACATCTTAAGAGACAAAGAAAAAAGTTCATAAACATATTGAAT
>NZ_JBAKAO010000109.1:0-245 GCF_038154885.1 Olleya sp. Ti.3.14 | reverse complement strand
CACATGCATCATTTGGATCTGTTCCATCTAATGCTTCTTGTCCATCTGTTACTCCGTCTCCATCTGTATCTGGATCTGTTGGGTCTGTTGTGTTTCCTGCTGGATCTGCTGGTGTAGTTGGATCATCTACGCCTGTAATCTCCTCTACATCTAATAATCCGTCGTTATCACAATCTGCGCCTGAGTCGATTGGTAATGTAATACTTGCGATTACATACTCACATGCATCATTTGGATCTGTTCCA
>NZ_JBAKAO010000108.1:0-255 GCF_038154885.1 Olleya sp. Ti.3.14 | reverse complement strand
TTGACCTAACACCAATCAAGAAAATTATTGTTGCAGACAAAGTGGTGTTAGACCCAATTTACTTTGAGTTTGACAAATCTAACATTACACCACAAGGAGCATTAGAGTTAGACAAACTAGTCTTAGTAATGAACAAATACCCAGAAATGGTAATTTATGCAACATCACATACAGATAGTAGAGGTCCTGCAGGTTATAACATGAGCTTATCTGATAGAAGAGCTAAATCTACAGTAGCTTACATCGTATCTAAAG
>NZ_JBAKAO010000107.1:0-255 GCF_038154885.1 Olleya sp. Ti.3.14 | reverse complement strand
TTGCAAAACCGTCTGCATCATTATCACAAACTTCTAAAGCACTTGGGTCTGTTATTTGTGGTGTTGGATTTACTATTAAAACCAAGTCTACAAACGTTGCACAGTCTGTTGAGATTGTTGCACTTTCCACGCGTACATAAATAACCTGTGTATTTGCTACAATGTTATTATAGGGACTAACTAATGGGTTTACGTTATTTGTCGCGTCACTTGAGGTTTCGTGATAAGTTACCGTTAATCCTGGTGCGCCTCCTG
>NZ_JBAKAO010000106.1:0-255 GCF_038154885.1 Olleya sp. Ti.3.14 | reverse complement strand
AAGCTTCATCTGCTGTTGATTGGTAATCACCTATCCAAGTATACTCGGTAGTAAAAGGTCCTGTTTGAGAGGTACTAACACCAATATTCAAAGTTCCCATATTAGCACCAAATGCATGCATCCAAAACGATAATTCTGCACCATCTACTGCTGTAGATAAGTCTATTGCTGGTGTAATTGCAGAGGCTACGTTAGTTGTGTTTCCTGAACCTTCATATTCAAGGTGTGTTCCTGCATTTCCGTCCCATGTAATGT
>NZ_JBAKAO010000105.1:0-255 GCF_038154885.1 Olleya sp. Ti.3.14 | reverse complement strand
CAGGAGGCGCACCAGGATTAACGGTAACTTATCACGAAACCTCAAGTGACGCGACAAATAACGTAAACCCATTAGTTAGTCCCTATAATAACATTGTAGCAAATACACAGGTTATTTATGTACGCGTAGAAAGTGCAACAATCTCAACAGACTGTGCAACGTTTGTAGACTTGGTTTTAATAGTAAATCCAACACCACAAATAACAGACCCAAGTGCTTTAGAAGTTTGTGATAATGATGCAGACGGTTTTGCAA
>NZ_JBAKAO010000104.1:0-255 GCF_038154885.1 Olleya sp. Ti.3.14 | reverse complement strand
TAGTAACAGATGCAGTTACCGGATGTACTAATGACGACTCTGCAACGGTAGAAGAAAGTGAGCCACCAGTAATCACAGCAGAAGTAACCACAGCAGCCTTTGCAGAAGTACATAACATATCAGTAACAGCAACAGGAAGTGGTGTTTCAATCTTCGAGTTTAGTATAGACGATGGACCATGGGAAACAAATACACCAAATGATGGTATGTATATGTTTACAGACGTAGGAGCAGGAGAGCATATAATAACAGTAA
>NZ_JBAKAO010000103.1:0-255 GCF_038154885.1 Olleya sp. Ti.3.14 | reverse complement strand
CAAGCTCCCTGCTACCCCTCGACTTGCATGTGTTAAGCCTGCCGCTAGCGTTCATCCTGAGCCAGGATCAAACTCTTCATCGTTAAATTTTAAGTCTTACGACTATGTTTTAACAATTAATAATGTTTTCAGTACTCAAAATGGTTTATTCTCGTTTGTTTAAATTAATCGTTTCCAATTAATTCTTACGCTGTCAATTCAATATGTTTATGAACTTTTTTCTTTGTCTCTTAAGATGTTATTTCCTTAAGCGGG
>NZ_JBAKAO010000102.1:0-255 GCF_038154885.1 Olleya sp. Ti.3.14 | reverse complement strand
GAGGTTTTACCTGAAAGTGGTCCTGAAAACGAAGCTCCTATTGCTAATGCTGATACTGCAACCACACCTGAAGGTACTCCTGTTGATATTGTGGTCTTAGCTAACGACTTTGATCCAGATGCTGATCTTATTATTATTACTAACAATACAACGCCAGATAACGGAACCGTTACTGTTAATACTGATGGGACTATTACCTATACGCCTAATGATGGATTTATTGGTGAAGACACTTTTGAATATACTATTTGTGAT
>NZ_JBAKAO010000101.1:0-255 GCF_038154885.1 Olleya sp. Ti.3.14 | reverse complement strand
GTATTCCAGTAACAGTAACAGCAGGAGAAGTTGATGCAGATAACAACTTTGAGAATAGTCTAGCGCCAGGAAGTGTAAGCGGAACAATCGTAGATGAGAATGGCGATCCTGTATCAGGAATCGTAGTAACATTAGATGATGGCGATGCAGCAACAGTTGATCCAACAGTAACAACAGGCGTTGATGGAACCTATGAATTTACAGATGTACCAGTAGGAGACTATACAATAGTAGAAACAACACCAGCAAATACAA
>NZ_JBAKAO010000100.1:0-267 GCF_038154885.1 Olleya sp. Ti.3.14 | reverse complement strand
ACATTAATGGCTGTGGAGAAGCAAGTATACCAGTAATGGTAATGGACTATCCACACTTCTTTACACCAAATGACGATGGGTTTAACGACACTTGGAACATTTACGGAATAGAAGACCAATTAGATGCCGAGATTTATATATTTGATCGTTACGGTAAATTATTAAAACAATTAAGTCCAAGTGGACTAGGATGGGATGGAACGTATAATGGTAATCCAATGCCAACTAGTGACTACTGGTTTACGGTTGAGTATAGAGAGCCAAACG
>NZ_JBAKAO010000099.1:0-267 GCF_038154885.1 Olleya sp. Ti.3.14 | reverse complement strand
CAGCATCAATAGTTACTGAACCATTAGCTGGATTCGTATTAGCAGTTACTGTTTGGTTATCACCTTCAAAATCTTCATCGTTAGTTAATACATTACCAGAGACTGGTTGTCCAACAAACGTATTGTTAATATCAGCGATAGCATCAGTAGTATTAGCAATACCACCAACAGTAAGATACACAGTAGCTTGATCACAAGCTTGAGGCGTTCCGTTATCACAGATAGTGTATACAAAAGAATCCGTTCCTACATAACCAGCATTAGGTG
>NZ_JBAKAO010000098.1:0-279 GCF_038154885.1 Olleya sp. Ti.3.14 | reverse complement strand
AGGAATTTAAAAAAGTTTTAGAAGAACAGGGTGGATTTATCTCTGCGCATGGGGATGGAACTGCAGAAACTGAAGATTAAATTAAAGAAATTACCAAAGCTACAATTAGATGTATGCCTTTAGAGGGAAAAATTGAAAAAGGAATTTGTGTGCTTACTCGCAGAGAATCAGCACGTCGCGAATTGTTTGCAAAAGCGTATTAATTTTTTTTTAATTTTTTTTATAAAAATTGTTGCAACACTTAAATATAGTTGTATATTTGCACCCGCAATGGAAACG
>NZ_JBAKAO010000097.1:0-279 GCF_038154885.1 Olleya sp. Ti.3.14 | reverse complement strand
GAACAAAAACATAAAAAAGCAAAAGGCTTTTTAAGTTTTAGTGATGTGGAAAGCGCTTGGAAAGTGTTGTTATCGTAATTTTACGATATTTAATTAGACGAATATTTAATAATTATATAGAAAATGGAAGTACAAGGTAAAGTTAAGCTAGTAGGTGAAACTCAAAGTTTTGGTAGCAACGGATTTAGAAAAAGAGAATTAGTAGTAACTACAGAAGAGCAATATCCTCAACATATTTTAGTAGAGTTTGTTCAAGATAAATGTGATTTATTAAACAAC
>NZ_JBAKAO010000096.1:0-280 GCF_038154885.1 Olleya sp. Ti.3.14 | reverse complement strand
CTACTAGTTAACTTAAAATTAAACCTTTTTGTAAATATTTAGACAAAAATAAAAGAAGACGCTATTTATAGCGTTTTCTTTGTTATTTTTATAACTGAAATTTCATACATGAAGTACAAGTTATTTATTTTACTAGTTGGTTTAAGCACAACTTTTGGTTTTTCTCAAACTAAAAAAGAAAACACAAAAGTAGTAACTTCTATCAAAAAAAGTATTGACACTTCTGCTGTAAAAGCAGTATCTACTGTCATAGGTATAATTATTGATGCCACTTCAAGAC
>NZ_JBAKAO010000095.1:0-280 GCF_038154885.1 Olleya sp. Ti.3.14 | reverse complement strand
TCAAATATACATTTTTTTACAATACATGTTAATAAAATGTATTATTTTTTTTGAAAGTATAAAAAATACCACCAGAAATGGGTGGCTTTATAATTAATAGCTATTACTTTATTTTAAGTACTCTAAGGTGTTGACCATTTCAAATTTTGGGCTTCTGTCTATCACTTCTCTTAAAAACGCTGTGTGCGCAGATCCCATGATTATAAAAACCCTATCCGTTTTAGTCATTGGTATTCTATTTAGATTAGAATATATTTTCATGTTTCTATGATAAAATTTA
>NZ_JBAKAO010000094.1:0-281 GCF_038154885.1 Olleya sp. Ti.3.14 | reverse complement strand
CGTTAGATAGAATTACGGATGGTACAGGAGAAATTGGTAAATTTTCGTTATCGGAATTAAAGCATTTAAAGGTTGAAAATCTATATAGCATAGTAAAGACCAACCTGTAGGTATTGCAGATCAAAATGTGATTTATGCAGGTTATGCAGAGCTTGGTGGTTATTATTTTTTACAAACTTTTATTGTCGGAAAATTAAATATTAAAGCAAAAAAAGGCGCTAGACTTTTAATGGTTAACAACAATCATACTTTAGACTTAAAATCAGACATGGATGAGTTTG
>NZ_JBAKAO010000093.1:0-281 GCF_038154885.1 Olleya sp. Ti.3.14 | reverse complement strand
ATTATACATTGCCTTGTAGTACCTGTTGTAAATCTCCAATTGTGCTAATTGGTTACCAGATAGGCAAAGCATTTTAAGCGCTTCAATATTGTGTTTGGTTAGTGTCAAAAAATGGTTTGTTTTATATAAAGAGGAAAGTTAAAACACTTTGTTACACTTTTTGAAAAAAAATATTTTTATTTTTTATTATTGATAATAACAAGATAGTATTAAACTTTTTGCGATTTAGAGTAGCATCATAAAGTATGGCACATTAATTGAAATTTTATACTTGAAAATAT
>NZ_JBAKAO010000092.1:0-282 GCF_038154885.1 Olleya sp. Ti.3.14 | reverse complement strand
GTTTTAAATGGTGGTATTGAAGGATCTTTACGTCGTGTAACACACTACGATTATTGGAGTGATCAATTAATGCCAACAATTTTAGAAACCTCTAAAGCAGATATGTTGGTGTACGGAATGGGAGAATAACCTTTACGTGAAATCATACGTTTGTTAGAAAAAGGCGTACCATTTAGTAGTATTAATACAGTTAATCAAACCGCTGTATTAATGAATAAAGACGAAAAAATACCCAAGAACAGTAATTGGGAAGATATTGAAATTGCTTCGCATGAAACCTGT
>NZ_JBAKAO010000091.1:0-283 GCF_038154885.1 Olleya sp. Ti.3.14 | reverse complement strand
TTACAAATCATTAAATCATCTTCATGTAATTCACGCTCTATGCCATCTAAAGTGATAAATTTGGTGCCTGTTGGTAATGTTTTAACTTCAACTTTATTTCCGGTAATTTTACTAGCATCAAAAGCATGTAATGGTTGACCTAAATCGTGCAATACGTAGTTTGTAATATCTGCCACGTTATTAATTGGTGATAAGCCAATAGCTTTTAATCTATTTTGTAACCATTCTGGAGAGGTTTCTACCTTTATGCCAGAAATAGTTACACCACAATATCTTGGTGCTA
>NZ_JBAKAO010000090.1:0-284 GCF_038154885.1 Olleya sp. Ti.3.14 | reverse complement strand
AATCGCTTTCCGTTTTCTGGGATAGCATTATAATGTGTCACATCAAACCGCTGCTTATCCTCACTAACTATATAATTTAAAGCTAGTAAAAGTGATTTATAAACAAAACCTCGTACCACTTCGCTATTGTAATCATCTTTATAGTGTCCTGCTTCAAACAACATTGTAGGCGCATTTAAGCTTTGAAACGCATCACCAACACAATTAATATTAAAACCGTCGTCATATCTCCCAATTTGGTTAGGTAAATCATCTAGTAAACCCATATTAATAGCACTTATAAC
>NZ_JBAKAO010000089.1:0-284 GCF_038154885.1 Olleya sp. Ti.3.14 | reverse complement strand
AAATCTTATTAAAGTCTTTTCCTACCGTTACAAAAATCTGTCTTGTAGTGGTTACTAGCGCAATTGCTCCAGCGGATTTATTCCAATAAATTAACTCTCCTGCAGTGACCCTTATAGGGTTATGAAAGCGTGTAAACTCACAAGTTACTGTTACAAATAGATTTAGCTTACAATCGTTATTTAAAGCTTCAGCATCATCTTTTTGAAAGATACGTTCAAAAGCCAAACCGTCTTCTCCTCCATGCCCAAAATAATTAACCATGATGGCTCCTTTTTCGATAGCA
>NZ_JBAKAO010000088.1:0-284 GCF_038154885.1 Olleya sp. Ti.3.14 | reverse complement strand
TTCTTGCTCATTAGTTACACCATCACCATCACAGTCTGCTGCTAACCAGTCTCCTGATTGAGTTTCTGTAATACTTCCTATAGTAAATGAACAAGGATCGTTTGGATCGGTTCCATCTGTAACTTCTGTTTCGTTGGTTACGCCATCACCATCACAGTCTGCTGTTAACCAATCTCCTGATTGAGTTTCTGTAACATTTGCTGGATCGTAAGAACAAGGATCGTTTGGATCGGTTCCATCTGTAACTTCTGTTTCGTTGGTTACGCCATCGCCATCACAGTCTG
>NZ_JBAKAO010000087.1:0-285 GCF_038154885.1 Olleya sp. Ti.3.14 | reverse complement strand
ATATAATAAAATGTTTAGTAAAAATTATTTGATAAGCATCTAGAATTTATATTGTATTTTTTTAATAAAAAAAAACCCATTAAGATTATTCTTAATGGGTTTATAATTTAAATTATGGTCGATTATATTTTTTTAACCTTAACTGCATTCATCCCCTCCATCCCTCTTTCAAGCACGACAGACCCTTTATCATTTTCTGCAATTTGATCAATCAATCCACTAACGTGCCAAAAATATTTTTCGTTGTTTTCTGTATCGATAATAAAACCAAAACCTTTAGATGTA
>NZ_JBAKAO010000086.1:0-285 GCF_038154885.1 Olleya sp. Ti.3.14 | reverse complement strand
CATAAATAAAAATATGGTTATTTAATTGCCTGTAATCTGTATTTTGATTACCAGACACATCATATGTATATAATAACTTTGTTCCATCATCCATTTCCACTTCATCATCAACCATTTTCAAATACTGCATTTCAACAGTATCACCTTTAATTAAAAAGATTTTTTTTAGGTTGAAAAAAATATAAATCAGGAAATGCTAAACCATCATAATTAGCAGATTTTAAATGCTCTACATCATTTTTTAAATCGTAAGACAAATAACCAAAAACCCAGTCATTAGCTAAC
>NZ_JBAKAO010000085.1:0-285 GCF_038154885.1 Olleya sp. Ti.3.14 | reverse complement strand
GCTACTGCTGTGGTAGGAACCACAGATTGCGCAGCAGTAGCTACAGGTGAAGTACAGGTTAAAGCCGGAACAATAGTTACTGTTATATTTGACCAATCTCCAGCCGAACCTGAATAAGTTTGATCTAAAACAATATCAAAAGTTCCATCCGCATCTGGATCGTAATCTGTAGTAAAGCTTCCATCAAATGTAATTGTTGTTGCAGCACCACTATTTGCACTACCAGTAGATGGTAAATTAAAGTTTACAGTTCCAGCTGCTGTTGTTAAATCCAAATCACACTCA
>NZ_JBAKAO010000084.1:0-287 GCF_038154885.1 Olleya sp. Ti.3.14 | reverse complement strand
CTCGGTCCTCTCGTACTTGAGTCAGATCCACTCAAATTTCTAACGCCCACTGTAGATAGAGACCGAACTTTCTCACGACGTTCTGAACCCAGCTCGCGTGCCACTTTAATGGGCGAACAGCCCAACCCTTGGGACCTTCTCCAGCCCCAGGATGTGACGAGCCGACATCGAGGTGCCAAACCCCCCCGGCGATATGAGCTCTTGGGGGAGATCAGCCTGTTATCCCCGGCGTACCTTTTATCCTTTGAGCGATGGCCCTTCCATACGGAACCACCGGATCACTATGC
>NZ_JBAKAO010000083.1:0-287 GCF_038154885.1 Olleya sp. Ti.3.14 | reverse complement strand
ATCTAAAAAAAATAAACTAATACTAGGAAAAAAACACCATTTGCATAAATTCATTATGGCAAAGGGTATTAGTTTTATTATAAAAACCTTCTAGATTTTAATAAGTTATATAAATATATCCTGAATAACTCTTGTTGTCATCGGTAAGTTTTAATACGTAAAAATAAGTGCCGACAGGTAATTTTTCGCCTTGATTACCAACTTCAGTTTTATTAGATACGCCATTAAAGGTATTGTCGTAATTTTCGGTTTCGTACACAATTCTTCCCCAACGGTTAAAAATTTGT
>NZ_JBAKAO010000082.1:0-287 GCF_038154885.1 Olleya sp. Ti.3.14 | reverse complement strand
GTTTGTTAAGATATTTAATTCCTAATAAGTGATTGACACTTAATTCGCTCATAACTTTAATTATTTATTAGATATACTGTGTCTTCTCCTTCATTTTCAACCCAAATAACTTTGACTTTTTCATTATTACTTGCATCTACCTGTCTACCTCTGTAATCTGGTTGTATTGGTAAGTGTCTGCTAAAACGTCTATCAATAAGTGTTAGCAATTCTATCTCTTTAGGTCTACCAAACGATTGTATTGCTGTTAAAGCTGATCTAATACTACGACCTTTGTATAATACATC
>NZ_JBAKAO010000081.1:0-287 GCF_038154885.1 Olleya sp. Ti.3.14 | reverse complement strand
ATGGAAAAAGAGGCCTCTTGATAGCACCTGATTTAGAGTCTGCAGTTAACAAAATTGAAAATTGTTTGTTGGATAAAGCCTTGTTACGCGACCAATCCATAAAAGCTTCTGAATGGTCGCAACAGTATACTTTAGAGTTATTTGAAAGCGAAATTAAAAATTTAATAGTCAACAAAATAAAAGTTTAATAAATGTATATAGAAGGAGAATATTTTAAGAATCCAAATAGGCATAATGAGGATAGTAATTATAAAGTAAATGCTATAAAAAAAATACTATTTAGTTTT
>NZ_JBAKAO010000080.1:0-287 GCF_038154885.1 Olleya sp. Ti.3.14 | reverse complement strand
TAGGTTGGTAGTTATAATATAAAAGCTAAAATGAATACCAAGAATTTACCTAATGACATTATAAAATGGTGGGAAAGTAAACGATGGCTATTTAACTTACTAAATGCTTTATTTGGTGTTATAGGTTTAATAAGTTTTGCTGACTATTTTCAAATAGAAGAAGCTATAGGACTAGTTATCTATATTGTAACAGCAAACGTCTTGTATTCCTCAGGAATGCTTTTAGAAATTGCTGATTTTTATTATTTTATTGACACCTAATTTATTATTAAAATAATAAAAATCAG
>NZ_JBAKAO010000079.1:0-288 GCF_038154885.1 Olleya sp. Ti.3.14 | reverse complement strand
AAAACGGACTTCAACATCCCATCCATTTACCGTAACATACTCATCCACAGCTTTTACTAAACGTTGGATTTGTTTTGGTTTTACAAAGTCTTGAGGATTTCCAAAAGTATCTGTGGACCTTGTTTTGAATTCAATTATGGCTAAAACATCAGCTTTTTGAGCAATAATATCTACCTCAGCTTTATCAAATCGATAATTTTGTTCTATTATATCGTACTTGTTTTCAATTAAAAAATCTACAGCTAGTTGCTCTCCTTTTTTACCAAGTTCATTATGACTAGCCATTAT
>NZ_JBAKAO010000078.1:0-288 GCF_038154885.1 Olleya sp. Ti.3.14 | reverse complement strand
AAGAGATAATCCAAAGGTACGATCTGTACTATTACTTTTAAATAGCATAGTCATTGTTTTGCAATCATTTAATGCACCTGCAGTAATTAACGTGCAGATACTTGCAAATCCACCATTGTTTTCTAGACTAACTTCGCCAGTAAATACAATGCTGTCTTCTAATATAGTTGTTTTGGATGTGGATAATCCACCCATGACACCATCGTTAACTATACGCCAATCATCACCTGCTTTTTCTGTTCCAAAATCTATTGTTAATCCTCGGTTTGTACTCATAAATAAGGTTAC
>NZ_JBAKAO010000077.1:0-288 GCF_038154885.1 Olleya sp. Ti.3.14 | reverse complement strand
CTCCCTAATTAATTGATTCAATAGTTTGGGATTTATATTTAAAATATAATTTATAGGTCCAAGACCAACCTCTGTAAAACAGACGACACTCCTCTAGGTTGTAAACAGGAATGGCTAAATGAAAAGGTGATACTGTACTCATAATTTAATGGTCTTTGCGTCTGTTTCTAATTGGTCGCTCACGATTAGGTCGCCCTCCTTTAGTTGATTCTCTATTAGGTTGATCTTTTGGTTTGACTCTGTCTTTAGTTGGTGTGTCTTTCACAGGTCTACTAGATCTAGAAGGAC
>NZ_JBAKAO010000076.1:0-288 GCF_038154885.1 Olleya sp. Ti.3.14 | reverse complement strand
GACTATTCTCAAAGTTGTTATCTGCATCAACTTCTCCTGCTGTTACTGTTACTGGAATACTTCCATCTGTTGTGTCTGTATTTGCTACAGTATCACCATCATCTGTTGTATCACCATCAACTACATCTGTATTAGCTGGTACTGTTTCTACTATTGTATAGTCTCCTACTGGTACATCTGTAAATTCGTATGTTCCATCAACTCCTGTTGTTACTGTTGGATCAACTGTTGCTGCATCGCCATCATCTAATGTTACTACGATTCCTGATACAGGATCGCCATTCTCAT
>NZ_JBAKAO010000075.1:0-289 GCF_038154885.1 Olleya sp. Ti.3.14 | reverse complement strand
GTTCTAAAATAGCTGCTCTTATATTTTTCAATTCAACTATTCCGAATTGCAAATTTGGGAGATAGGCATTATTTAACTTCTGGTAACTACTTATAACATAAAGTCTATATTCTTTACTATTTACAAAATAATCTTGCAGCTCTTCACTGCTATTATCTTTTGTTATTCTTTTGCTTATCCATTCTGGATACCAACTGTAATTATCTCTAAATATATTTACAACTTGGTTACTTTCGTCAAAAATTTTTTTCTCTATGGTGCTAAGGGTTGTTGAAGTATCATATAATTC
>NZ_JBAKAO010000074.1:0-289 GCF_038154885.1 Olleya sp. Ti.3.14 | reverse complement strand
TAAAACTAAAGTATCTGAGTATAAATACGGACAAGCTAAGCAGTTAACGACAACAGATAATAAGTTTTACAATCGTGATGCTTATGAGTTGTTACAGTCCATTGAAGCTATTAATCCTAACTACAAAAATGTTAGAGTATTATTAAGTGAGGCACATTTAAATGGGACAGATTTTGTTTTAGTTACTGTACAAAACCAGACACGTCAGATACTACCACAACGTTTGGAAGCCGATTTATTAAATTTTGATACTTATGGCCTTACTCAGTTTTGGACAGCATATCATGCT
>NZ_JBAKAO010000073.1:0-289 GCF_038154885.1 Olleya sp. Ti.3.14 | reverse complement strand
ACGAAACAGAAGTTACAGATGGAGCCGATCCAAACGATCCTTGTTCTTACGATCCAGCAAATGTTACAGAAACTCAATCAGGAGATTGGTTAACAGCAGACTGTGATGGCGATGGCGTAACCAACGAAACAGAAGTTACAGATGGAACCGATCCAAACGATCCTTGTTCTTAAGATACAGCAAAAGTTACAGTATGTCAATCAGGAGAGTGGTTAACATCAGACTGTGATGGCGATGGCGTAACCAACGAAACAGAAGTTACAGATGGAACCGATCCAAACGATCCTTG
>NZ_JBAKAO010000072.1:0-289 GCF_038154885.1 Olleya sp. Ti.3.14 | reverse complement strand
CGGTGTCAACCATTGCTATCAACGATCAACCGTTTATTAAATCAATTAGTAAAAACGCTCATGGTAGTTTTGAGTATGTGTTAAGTTTGTCGGCTAAATTAGACAATGCTGATGCTAATTTTGCAATAGAGTCACATTGGAATTTAGATTTATATCAATCTGATGTAACGTTTTATAATTTCCAAATTTGGTCAGACTCAATTGTTGATTTATACAATTTAGCTCAAGAGGTATTAAACTTAATGGATACGGTAAAGCCAATTTCGGAATATCAACTATCAACACCTCC
>NZ_JBAKAO010000071.1:0-290 GCF_038154885.1 Olleya sp. Ti.3.14 | reverse complement strand
ACCATATTATTAAACTGATAGAAAAAAATGGAATACAACCTTTTGAGGCTTTAGTATTGGAATTAAAAAATAAAATTAAACGTGATTCTAGATCTAAAGTCATTAGTGATAAGCGTATTGAAAATTTGTTACAAACATATAATGTTGATTTGACAACAGTAGACTTAACGCCTAATATTAATATCCTATCGGATGATTATTTTGCAAGTAATTGGACTATTCCTGCAACATTTAAAGGTGTAAAAACACTATTAACTATAGGAACAAAGCAAATACCAGAAATTGAATTT
>NZ_JBAKAO010000070.1:0-290 GCF_038154885.1 Olleya sp. Ti.3.14 | reverse complement strand
ATACAAAGATAAAGGACCACTAGGTAATGGGCTGCACAAGCAGAAGGTTACTTTGTGTTTCCTAAATTGGAAGGTGAAATTTCTAATCGTATGAAATTTCAAGGAAAAGATGTAATTACATGGAGTATCAATGACTACTTAGGTCTTGCTAACCATCCTGAAGTCCGTAAGGTTGATGCAGAAGCTGCAGCACAATACGGATCTGCTTATCCAATGGGAGCACGTATGATGTCTGGTCACACAAATTTACACGAGCAACTACAAACTCAGCAAGTTCGTTTTGTAGTTGC
>NZ_JBAKAO010000069.1:0-291 GCF_038154885.1 Olleya sp. Ti.3.14 | reverse complement strand
ATTTGTAAAACGCTCATATTTAATATTATTTGATGCGCACAAATATAGTAATTGCTTTGTGTTTAGCTATTAAAACTACAACTAAGATGCGTGTTGTATATTATTTACTGAGCTTTCATCAATATATACCTCTAATAGTTTAGCGTTAGTAGAATTAAAAACCACTGCATTTGCTTTAGCTGGAATTAGAATGGTTTCTCCCATTTTTAAAGTTTCATGTTCAGCACCTATGGTAACTTCTACTGTACCTTCCACACACATAAATATTACAAAAGAGTCCAAGTTGTCGTA
>NZ_JBAKAO010000068.1:0-292 GCF_038154885.1 Olleya sp. Ti.3.14 | reverse complement strand
TTTCAGCAATCGACCTGACTTCTCTCCCTTGTTAGCAGCTTTTACATGCCACTGTCTAGCTTCGATAAAAGCAAGATTTCCCACTCCCTCACTCCCTCCCTCTCCCGCTCTCTCCCCCTCTCCCACTCACACACTCACTCACACTCACCCACCCGCTCTCCCACACACTCGCACGCTCTCTCACCCTCACTCACTCCCACTCGCTCACACTCACTCTCGGCCACCCACACACACTCGCGCTCTCCCCCCCTCTCACTCTCCCACCCTCTCACGCGCTCTCACCCTCACTCAC
>NZ_JBAKAO010000067.1:0-292 GCF_038154885.1 Olleya sp. Ti.3.14 | reverse complement strand
GGATCATTTAGAAACAATTAAAAAAAACAAACCTGAAGTAGGACATTTAATTGACGATGGTATTAAGATTGCTAGTCAGGAGATCGTGGTTTAAGATTTTGTAATACTATATTGTACGGTCGCTTTAATTGTAATTTCTTCATTAAATGAAGACATAACAATAGATGCTTTTTTAACCTGTTGTTCCTGTAAAGGCACAAACTGTATATTGGTATATGCTACATTTTCAATTACAATTTCTGACACACCAATTAGCTTTTTATATGCTATATCAATAGGAATAAAACTATAG
>NZ_JBAKAO010000066.1:0-292 GCF_038154885.1 Olleya sp. Ti.3.14 | reverse complement strand
AAACAATCATACGTTCTAATCCAGGATTATTAAAATTAGAAAAAGGAACCATTATCCAAAAGGTACATTGGAATGTTGTGAACCAATTAATCTTCCCTAAAGTAGATAGACCAGCACGTAAGGTTATAGGTGATGGAACAGCACATGTAGTTGATGATAAAGTTTTAAATAAAGAAGCGTTTGAAGCTTTACAGTTAAGTGAGGATCAAATTGAAAAGGTATCTGTTTTTAAAGGAGCTTCAGAGGTTAAAACGGTTATTGAGTCAATAAACACAGCTACTGGTAAAAATTA
>NZ_JBAKAO010000065.1:0-292 GCF_038154885.1 Olleya sp. Ti.3.14 | reverse complement strand
CAGAAATAGTACGACGAGGCAAATCAATTTGTCCTGGATCACCTGTTAATAAAAATTTAGCGCTTTTACCCATTCTGGTTAAAAACAACTTCATTTGTGCATGTGTTGTATTTTGACCTTCATCTAAAATAACAAAAGCATGATCTAATGTACGACCACGCATAAATGCTAAAGGTGCAAGTTGTATGGTACCATTTTCAATATACTGCGCTAATTTTTCCGCAGGAATCATATCTCTTAATGCGTCATATAATGGTTGCATATAAGGATCTAATTTTTCTTTTAAATCGCC
>NZ_JBAKAO010000064.1:0-292 GCF_038154885.1 Olleya sp. Ti.3.14 | reverse complement strand
CTTTAAAGCCAAAAGGTAAATCTTTACCAGAAATGGTCCATTTTACATCAGTACTACCATCTGCATTTGGTATAAAAGTCCAAACAACGTCAGAACTTGGGTAATCAGCAACCTGCATGGTTTGTGTAATGGACTTATTAGGATTGGTATCTATAGTGCGCATGGTACCTGTTTCACCATTATCAATCCAAGAGTAAGAACCATCAATACCTTTTGTTTGTTCTGTATAATTAATAGTCATTTCTGGTTTTTCTTCTGTCCAAGCATTCCAATCTTCCCAGTTTTTAAAATC
>NZ_JBAKAO010000063.1:0-293 GCF_038154885.1 Olleya sp. Ti.3.14 | reverse complement strand
CAAAAAATAACGTCCTATTAAAAAATGAAATACCTAATCGCATTATCATTTATCGCATCTGTAGCAAGCATAATTTGTGGCTATTGCCTAGAAGTTGACTATGGACAAAAACTAATAGGCTTTGGTGTTTTAGGTTTGTTTTTCATAGTCATTCCGTTATTTACGTTCCACAGATGGAAAGACAGAGACGCCAAAGAATACATGTTAACTAAAGAAAAAATAGAAGACATGCGTAAAAAAGAAGGCGATAAAAGACGATTTTAATAATTTATTTGGGCATTACCCTTTTCCGC
>NZ_JBAKAO010000062.1:0-293 GCF_038154885.1 Olleya sp. Ti.3.14 | reverse complement strand
GATACTACGTAGTCTGTAGTTTTGCGTTTTGTTAGAGTGGATGACACACAATTCTTCTTTAAAAAACTCGTCTAAAGCTTCAAAAAGTCTATCTGCCATACGTTTGTTAGATTCAAAAACTAATACTTTATTATACGTTTCAGCGTCTTGTAATAAGTGTACTAATAAATTAAGTTTAGTGTAATAATTAGGGACACTATATTTTGTTTGTGCTATGTTTTCTAAAGGTGTACCAGAAATAGCAATAGATACTTTTTTACTGCACCACAAAAAGTATCTATTGCTATTTCTGG
>NZ_JBAKAO010000061.1:0-293 GCF_038154885.1 Olleya sp. Ti.3.14 | reverse complement strand
ATTTTTGCGTCTAAAGTCATTTTTAAATCCATATCGTTTGCTAAAAATACAGTTGGTTGTTCTTTACCATCGTAAATTCCAAAAACACCAGTAGTTACTTTTAAAGTATCACTAAATGTACCATCTTCCATTACTTTAATTGTTTTTTTAAAGTCTCGACCTTGGTATACAAATAAAGAATCGCTGTTTTTATTTTCTATTTTACCAGAAAAAGTGGCGTAATCTTTTTGGAGCTTCTTTTTTACAAGCAACGATAGATAAAGCTGCTAAGCAAACTAATAGTTTTTTCATTA
>NZ_JBAKAO010000060.1:0-294 GCF_038154885.1 Olleya sp. Ti.3.14 | reverse complement strand
CTGTTTTTGAAGAGTTTAATAGAGGTCAGGATAATGATGGTCGTAAACGTTATGCAGCTATGCTGGAAGGTATATTCCCTAATCATCCTTATGGTCAGCAATCTACTATTGGTACTGCAGAGCATTTAAAAAATCCTTCTATGATAGATATTAATAACTATTTTGACAAATATTATGTACCAAAAAATATGGCAGTCGTTTTAGTAGGTGATTTAGATTTTGAATCAACCATACAAAAAGTGAATAATACCTTTGGTAAGTTTGAAAGAAAAGAAGTATAACATCCTGTATTAC
>NZ_JBAKAO010000059.1:0-296 GCF_038154885.1 Olleya sp. Ti.3.14 | reverse complement strand
GGTTTTAGTTGTAGATTTAGTAGCTCTTGATCAACTATTAGAAAACGAAAAAAAATAAATTACATTTAAAATGAAAAAATTTTTAGTATTATTTTTATTAGCTACAAGTAGCATTTTTGCGCAGGATGACCAAGCAAATAAACTTTTAAACGAAGTTTCAAACAAAGCTAAAGGTTACAACAATATTTCAATTGCTTTTAAATACGTTTTAGAAAATACTGAAGAAAACATAAAACAAGAAACCAAAGGTGACGTTGTTATGGAATGTGATAAATACCGGTTAAATATTTTAGGTA
>NZ_JBAKAO010000058.1:0-299 GCF_038154885.1 Olleya sp. Ti.3.14 | reverse complement strand
TGCATATACACCAATAATTGGTTCTGGTAATAACGCCAACGTATTACATTATATAGAAAATAATCAAGAGTGTAACGCTGGTGATTTAATATTGATTGATGCTGGAGCAGAATACGCTAATTACGCTAGTGATATGACACGAACAATTCCTGTTTCTGGTAAATAAAACGACAGACAAAAAGCAGTTTACAATGCTGTTTTAAGAGTTAAAAACGAAGCTACAAAAATGTTAGTTCCTGGAACAATCTGGGCAGATTACCATGTAGAAGTTGGTAAAATATTGACTAGTGAGTTATTAG
>NZ_JBAKAO010000057.1:0-300 GCF_038154885.1 Olleya sp. Ti.3.14 | reverse complement strand
ATACTTTGGTCAAAACGATATGTGGCGTATAGAAGGATATACAGCTTATGGATTTAAGGATAATAAATTTAAATATGTATTATCAGGTAAATGGTTACTAGATAAACGTAGTCGATTAATTATATCAGGAGGAAACCGACGTGATGTAGAGCAAATTGGAGCAAGTCTAACAACAAGTACAGATGATTTAGGACGAAGTTTAGCCACTACCTCAGTACTTGGAACAGGTACAAACGAAAAATTAACAAACATCAATTTAAGCACGTTATCAATCGAAGCACAGCCATTTAGAAATTTGGA
>NZ_JBAKAO010000056.1:0-300 GCF_038154885.1 Olleya sp. Ti.3.14 | reverse complement strand
CTGCTCCAAAAAAGTGTTGCGTCTCTGATCCTATTTTAAAGCCATTTGCATCTAAATGCACAGAGTTTAAAATGTTAGGCATAGAGGCAGAAATATAAAACTTACTTGGTTTGTAAAAATATAATCCAGCTCCAATATTTGGAGTAACTTCATTAATGTTTTCTGAGAAAAAAGGATCATTAGCATCTATTAAATCTAATCCTGCTAATCCAATGTCATGAAACGTGGCTCCTGCTTTTAATCCAAACGCTAATTTAGTTCCTGTTCCTACAGGTATGGTGTAAGAAAAATCTACATAAG
>NZ_JBAKAO010000055.1:0-302 GCF_038154885.1 Olleya sp. Ti.3.14 | reverse complement strand
ATTTGTAGTTGTGTGATTGTGGTAACAGGCTTAAGTGGTATTCTTTTAAATCAAAACCATAGGTAAGTGTTAGTTCCTTGTTGTCAGGTGTTCCAAATACTAATTGCGATCCATTGTAATAAAACCACTCACCATATTGTGCTGCTAGTCTGCTGGCATAATCATAAGCACTTTGGTTATGTTGTACAGAGTAGTGTAGGGTAGGGTTGTTTTTTGGTTGTACTAGGACTTCTAGTTTAGACTTGTCATAGTCGTTAAAAGTTTTTTCAATAATTTCAGACAAAGAGACGTCGTTATGCGAG
>NZ_JBAKAO010000054.1:0-309 GCF_038154885.1 Olleya sp. Ti.3.14 | reverse complement strand
GTTATCTGTGTCGTTATCGCTGTCGCTAGAACAGCTAAAAAGAACTATTGAGATAAAAATTAATAGTATTTTTTTTCATTAAAATAAAAATTTAATAGTTGGTTAATATTCGCAATATATTAATTAATTTTTTAAACTAAATAGCAAATTTTTTAGATAAGAGTAGTTGTTTGTTAAACAATTTGAATGGTAGATGTTTATGCTGTTATAAGTTGTTTATGTTAAGATTTAATAAACGTAAATCCTAAATCATTTTGTATCGTTGCAGTCCAAAAATGAGGTATGAGAACAAAGTCACTTAAAAAAAAC
>NZ_JBAKAO010000053.1:0-311 GCF_038154885.1 Olleya sp. Ti.3.14 | reverse complement strand
CTACAATATTTAAAATACCTTGCCAGTTTTTTAAATATTGTAGAGCAATTTCATAAAGGACAAACACCTACACTTAAAACCTTGTTTTTTCAAGCACGAGCCTTAGTTAATTTACAGCAACATGTTGCAGCATTAAAGGTTTTAAATGAAGCGCTTCAAGATTTTCCGCATCCTATGCATTCTTATGCTCCTTGGTTGTATTGTATGCGTATGGACTATCATAAAAAAAATCAAAATTACACAGCCTTTTTAGAAGACTTAAATGAAGAGATTTACTTTTACATAATAGGTGACAATGATTATTGTCAAAC
>NZ_JBAKAO010000052.1:0-312 GCF_038154885.1 Olleya sp. Ti.3.14 | reverse complement strand
ATTTAACGGAAACATAAATATTGGTCTATCTTTTACAAAGGTAATTTGCTCTTTATAAGATTTATTTGCTGGCTTAATATTGTCCAAAATTGAACATATAGTATCCACAATAGTTAAATTGTTAGGCTCATTTCTACCTCCTATATTGTAAGTCTCACCAGATTTACCTTGTGTAAAAACTAAAGCAATACCTTTGCAGTGGTCTAGAACATACAACCAGTCTCAAATATTTTTACCATCTCCATAGATAGGAATATTTTCTCCTGAAAGCGCTTTTCTAATTATTGTTGGAATTAATTTTTCATTGTGTTG
>NZ_JBAKAO010000051.1:0-313 GCF_038154885.1 Olleya sp. Ti.3.14 | reverse complement strand
TGATGCTAACCAGTCTCCTGATTGAACTACTGTTACGTTTGCTGTATTAAAAGAACATGGATCGTTTGGATCGGTTCCATCTGCAACTTCTTGCTCATTAGTTACACCATAACCATCACAGTCTGCTGCTAACCAGTCTCCTGATTGAGTTTCTGTAATACTTCCTATAGTAAATGAACAAGGATCGGTTGGATCGGTTCCATCTGTAACTTCTGTTTCGTTGGTTACGCCATCACCATCACAGTCTGCTGTTAACCAATCTCCTGATTGAGTTTCTGTAACATTTGCTGGATCGTAAGAACAAGGATCGTTT
>NZ_JBAKAO010000050.1:0-315 GCF_038154885.1 Olleya sp. Ti.3.14 | reverse complement strand
TCCAAATTTCTCTGGGCTATCCCTTAGTAAGAGGTAGATTCTATACGCGTTACGCACCCGTTCGCCGGTCGTCAGCGGAGCAAGCTCCCTGCTACCCCTCGACTTGCCTGTGTTAAGCCTGCCGCTAGCGTTCATCCTGAGCCAGGATCAAACTCTTCATCGTTAAATTTTAAGTCTTACGACTATGTTTTAACAATTAATAATGTTCTCAGTACTCAAAATGGTTTATTCTCGTTTGTTTAAATTAATCGTTTCCAATTTATTCTTACGCTGTCAATTCAATATGTTTATGAACTTTTTTCTTTATCTCTTAAG
>NZ_JBAKAO010000049.1:0-320 GCF_038154885.1 Olleya sp. Ti.3.14 | reverse complement strand
ACATCAACTACTGCATCTCCTAATGGAAGATCCGTTGCTGACCATGACCCATCTGCTATTGTTGTTACTGTTGTTTCGTCTCCGTTAACATCCGTAATTACTACATCTACTCCTGCAATTCCTTCTTCACCTGCATCTTGAACACCGTTATTGTTGGTGTCTTCAAATACAACTCCTGTTTATCCTGAAGTTACTGGTGCAAATCCATCATCTGTTGTTGGGTTTTCACCTTCTACTACAGTAATTGTTTCTGGATCTGAATCCGTTGTTGTTAATGTATCTGTAATATCTGATGGTAATGTATCTTCATCAACATCACC
>NZ_JBAKAO010000048.1:0-320 GCF_038154885.1 Olleya sp. Ti.3.14 | reverse complement strand
ATTGAAATTAATATTCGTGTCATTTGGGTTTCTTATAAAATCGGCAATAAAATCTCCAACCTTAGAGGTAGAGTCATTAGTGTAGGTTGCGTTTAAATCTGGCGTTGTTATTTCTAGTTTTAAAGATTTTTCAACACCTTCTTTAATTAGATTGGCTTCTTCGTGTAGGTCAAAATGCTCTAAAAGCATTGCTGCGCTTAATATAGATCCAATTGGGTTTGCAATCCCTTTTCCTGTTGCTTGCGGGTATGATCCATGTATAGGTTCAAACATTGCATATTTGTCACCAATGGAGGCTGATGCTAGTAATCCAATAGAAC
>NZ_JBAKAO010000047.1:0-323 GCF_038154885.1 Olleya sp. Ti.3.14 | reverse complement strand
GTTGTGTAATTAGGACCCATAAAACGATTTTTTATAGAAATGTTTCCTGGAGCAATGTCTGCAATCATCTTAGGGATGAAAAAAGGATTAAATCTTGGAGTACCATCACCTTCGGCAAAATTTAACACCTCATTTTGAAATGTTTCTAATCCACCAATTCCGGCTCACCAAATTACACCTACTCTTAATTTATTTATAGTCTCTAAGTCTAGTTTAGAGTCCGCAATAGCCTCATCAGATGCGACCATTGCGTACTGCGTAAACCTGTCCATTTTGCGGGCTTCTTTTCTATCTAGACAATCAGTTGCCACGAAATTTTTTAA
>NZ_JBAKAO010000046.1:0-324 GCF_038154885.1 Olleya sp. Ti.3.14 | reverse complement strand
AAAAATTAGATCTTCTTATAATCTTTCTGGAATTAGCTTTACTCCAAAAGAGATTGCAGAGTCTATAAAGAAAGAGATTCCAGAATTTAAAATCAGCTATAAGCCTGATTTTAGACAACAACTTGCAGACTCTTGGCCAAGTAGTATTGATGACACTGAAGCTAGAGAACAATGGGATTGGAAACATCAATTTGATTTAGATGGAATATCCAAAGACATGCTAAGGAATTTAAGTTAAAAGTCGTAGCTGTATTAAATAATCTAAGTTGTTGATAGTTAAATAAATACCTAAAAAAGAATCTCTAACTAAATTTATACTTTATC
>NZ_JBAKAO010000045.1:0-330 GCF_038154885.1 Olleya sp. Ti.3.14 | reverse complement strand
TGGATGTGTTGGAAGATTTATCCTTATCTCTTGGCGAGTCTAGTAAAAACTTTTTAGGCGAAACACTGACCATACAAACCCGATCATTAGATGCTTTTGGTGGTTATAAAGAATTAGAATTTAAAGGCGTTGTCACACAAGTAAAAACCATAAAAGGTCATGAAGCTAGCTCTGGAGACAGTGTCGTAATTAAAGCTCAAAGTCCAAGTTTTCTTGCAGATGATGGTCCACATTACGCCTCGCATAACGACGTCTCTTTGTCTGAAATTATTGAAAAAACTTTTAACGACTATGACAAGTCTAAACTAGAAGTCCTAGTACAACCAAAAA
>NZ_JBAKAO010000044.1:0-337 GCF_038154885.1 Olleya sp. Ti.3.14 | reverse complement strand
TCCGCATTGGTAGACGTCCAAATATCAATAACTTGGTTATAACGTTCGTTATTTGTAATTAATCCCATGTTATAGTTACCAGTAACACCATCACCTTTTTGATTGGCAGCATCAATCATAGATTGCTTTTCTGGTGGGATAATAATATCTCCTAAACTGAAAGATAAACCTCCTCTAAATGCGAAGTTGTATCCTAAAGTTTTAATTTCATCTAAGAAAGCTGCAGTTTCAGGTACACTAGTTACTTTTAAAATATTACCAATAATATCACTTAAAGATTTTTTTGTTAATACTTCATTAATAAAACCTGCTGCTGCTGGAACTTTTTCGTTAAATA
>NZ_JBAKAO010000043.1:0-342 GCF_038154885.1 Olleya sp. Ti.3.14 | reverse complement strand
TATAAGAACATGGATCGTTTGGATCGGTTCCATCTGCAACTTCTTGCTCATTAGTTACACCATCACTATCACAGTCTGCTGCTAACCAGTCTCCTGATTGACTTTCTGTAATACTTCCTATAGTAAATGAACAAGGATCGTTTGGATCGGTTCCATCTGTAACTTCTTGCTCAATAGTTACACCATCACCATCACAGTCTGCTGCTAACCAGTCTCCAGATTGAGTTTCTGTAATACTTCCTATAGTAATTGAACAAGGATCGTTTGGATCGGTTCCATCTGTAACTTCTTGCTCATTTGTTACACCATCACCATCACAGTCTGCTGCTAACCAGTCTCCTG
>NZ_JBAKAO010000042.1:0-345 GCF_038154885.1 Olleya sp. Ti.3.14 | reverse complement strand
GTTTATAATTGGTATAATGCATGCTGTCTAATCGTTTTTAGAAAAATACCCATCATTAGAAACTGCATAATCACTTACTTCTATGCTTCCTGTTTTAAACCAAACTTCGGCATAATTACCATCCGCATATTGCTTTTGGATGTTACCACCATGTGTTTCTCCACCAGAACACCAGTTTTTGTTTACTTCTGGAGATTTTCCGTTAGTTTGATTGTAACAACCCAATTTGAAGAAACATCCTTCGCCTGCATAAGCTTCAGGACGCTCTACACCATCTTGTCCAATTGGAAAAAACAACGTTTTAGTTTGCTCTGGTATGTCAGATTTAGTAGTGTATTCTGATAG
>NZ_JBAKAO010000041.1:0-354 GCF_038154885.1 Olleya sp. Ti.3.14 | reverse complement strand
ACAAGATTATGTTAAAGAGAGTACACGTGGTAAAAGCGAGTTAACTATCAATGCCAATGGGTCCAAAAGAGAAAACACAAACGGTTTAAGTAAAGAATATATTACAGAATATAGTTATGGTAACCTAGAAACTTTTAACCTATTTGTACCTAGATTTTTAGGTGGTGGAAGCGGAGAGGATGTAGGCGAAGATTCTGCAGTGTATAAATACATTGTTAATCAAGGTGTGCCACCAGCAGACGCTAGAGAATATACTAAAGGTCTACCAACATATTGTGGAAGCCAAACGATATTAGAAGCACCAGCTTATGTTGGAGCAGTTGTAATATTTTTATTTGTATTAGGCTTGTTTTT
>NZ_JBAKAO010000040.1:0-355 GCF_038154885.1 Olleya sp. Ti.3.14 | reverse complement strand
GCCTGCACAAAGTGTTCATTTAGTAGAAAACCTTGATGATGCTTCAATGTCTCCTTGGTATAACTTAAAAATGGATACTGTAATTCCAGTTTCAAATTTTACATTCTACAGCTCTAAATTTGCAAGATTTAAGTAATTTGTTAGTCGGCTTTTTTTTCGCGAAAGCGAAATAAACTTTATTTTTGTAATATGAAAGCACTATCAAAACAAGAGTTACATAATCTAGCCATGAATCATGTAGGTAAAGACCTAGAGAAACGTGGTTTTGAGTTTATAGCAATTAATAGTCAACTTAAAAGTAATCCGCAATTTGTAGTTATGGATGAAAATAAACAATACTTTTTTGTGGTTGTTC
>NZ_JBAKAO010000039.1:0-366 GCF_038154885.1 Olleya sp. Ti.3.14 | reverse complement strand
CGCAATTAGTATTTGGAACACCTGACAACAAGGAACTAACACTTACCTATGGTTTTGATTTAAAAGAATACCACTTAAGCCTGTTACCACAATCACACAACTACAAATATTTTTCTAACGATTATTTGTTAGATCAAATACACGAAAAAGATGCCAAAGAAATCACCTCTGGCGTCAATGGATATAGTGGTTTTGTAACCAATAAAGCTAAAACCATATTTAATAAAGAAACCAAAGTTTGGCACAATCTGTATAACGATCCTAAATCTAAACAACGTTTAGACAGCAGTATCGAAGCTCAAAAAAAGGCTATCGAGATCAAACAAGTACAACTAAACGGAGTTAGTGATAATCCTGGTGTCACTT
>NZ_JBAKAO010000038.1:0-367 GCF_038154885.1 Olleya sp. Ti.3.14 | reverse complement strand
AACAATACGTTTGTTGGACAACCAGTCTCTGGTAATGTATTAACTAACGATGAAGATTTTGAAGGTGATAACCAAACAGTAACTGCTAATACGAATCCAGCTAATGGTTCAGTAACTATTGATGCTGCTGGTAATTATACCTATACGCCTAATGCTGGTTTTACTGGTGAAGATACTTTTACTTACACAATCTGTGATGATGGTACTCCTCAAGCTTGTGATACTGCAACTGTATATATCGAGGTTTTACCTGAAAGTGGTCCTGAAAACGAAGCTCCTATTGCTAATGCTGATACTGCAACCACACCTGAAGGTACTCCTGTTGATATTGTGGTCTTAGCTAACGACTTTGATCCAGATGCTGATC
>NZ_JBAKAO010000037.1:0-381 GCF_038154885.1 Olleya sp. Ti.3.14 | reverse complement strand
AATATACTATTTGTGATAACGCTTCGCCTGCGCTTTGTGACACTGCAACTGTAACTGTTACTGTGCAACCAGATGGAACGCCTAACACAACTAATGCGAATGACGATGCTTACAATACAACACCAACAACACCTTTAACTGGTAATGTTTTAGAAAATGATAATGATATCGAAGGTAACACGCAAACAGTAACTACAACTACAGTTACTACTGCTCAAGGTGTAACGGTAACTATCGATGCTAATACTGGTGTCTTTACTTATACACCTAATGCTGGTTATGTAGGAACGGATTCTTTTGTATACACTATCTGTGATAACGGAACGCCTCAAGCTTGTGATCAAGCTACTGTGTATCTTACTGTTGGTGGTATTGCTAATA
>NZ_JBAKAO010000036.1:0-389 GCF_038154885.1 Olleya sp. Ti.3.14 | reverse complement strand
GTAAAGCATGCGTCTAAAAGCGTTAAAAACATTAGATCTGTTTATGTACAAGATCAAAGTGCTAGCGTTAAAGATGGCGAAGTTGTAGACTTTAGAGTTAATCTTAAAATTACTTTTGAAGTTAACTAATACCTTTAAAGTATTTTATTATAAAAAAAGCCTGAACATTTGTTCAGGCTTTTTTATTGGTGTTATTTAATCGTGCTTAATTACCTTTTTAAAGTAAAGTGGGCTTTAAATTGTTTTCTTGTATTTGAGGTATCGTTTGGCTCTCTATACTCAACCGTAAACCAGTAGTCACTAGTTGGCATTGGATTACCATTATACGTTCCATCCCATCCTAGTCCACTTGGACTTAATTGTTTTAATAATTTACCGTAACGATCAAA
>NZ_JBAKAO010000035.1:0-409 GCF_038154885.1 Olleya sp. Ti.3.14 | reverse complement strand
TAAAATGAGTGTTTAATTCTAATCGTGTGCTACTTGCACCATATAAATTAACAAAAAACTTATTATCTGTAGAAGGCTTACCTAACTCGGCATTAATCTGACCAGCAATACTTTCAAATCCATTAACCACACTTCCTGCGCCTTTAGTAATTTGAATACTTTCAACCCAAGTACCAGGAATAAAACTAAGACCAAAAGCTTGAGTAGCACCTCTAATTGCAGGAATATTTTCTGTAGCAATTAATATATACGGACTAGAAAGACCTAGCATTTTTATTTGTTTGGTACCTGTAACAGCATCACTAAAATTGACAGCAATGGATGGATTAGTTTCAAAGCTTTCGGACAGGTTACAACAAGCAGCTTTTAAAAGCTCGTCACTACTTACCAGTAGTGTATTTTGGGCTTT
>NZ_JBAKAO010000034.1:0-409 GCF_038154885.1 Olleya sp. Ti.3.14 | reverse complement strand
GATTCTACTGTTTGAATTTCATTAGTTGCATCAGTATCTTCATCAGCAGTAATATGATCAGCTATTGCAGTTTCATTAGCAGTAATAGCAGTGTTTTGCGTGATTTGCTCAGCTTCTAAAGTATCAATACTATCTGTATTAGTTGTGATGTTTGCAGTATTATCAGCTATAGCAGTGTTTTGCGTGATTTGCTCCGCTTCGATTGCATCAATATCATCAGCATTTTCTGTGATTTGAGATTGTAATGTTGAGTCATCAAAAGGAGTAACGCTTAAATCAAAGTCATTACCATTAGCAGTAATTGCAACAGAACCGTCAGTCGATTCTACTGTTTGAATTTCATTAGTTGCATCAGTATCTTCATCAGCAGTAATATGATCAGCTATTGCAGTTTCATTAGCAGTAATAG
>NZ_JBAKAO010000033.1:0-421 GCF_038154885.1 Olleya sp. Ti.3.14 | reverse complement strand
GTGTTAGTACCTCTCAAACAGGACCTTTTACTACCGAGTATACTTGGATAGGTGATTACCAATCAACAGCAGATGAAGCTTGGGTACCTATTGGTGTTAATTTAGACGCCTACTTAGGACAGATAGTATATATTGAAATTAGCTATGTAGGTACTGGTGATACTTGGGAAAGTGATATGGCAATTGACCAAGTGCGAGTAGAAGCTTGTGGTACGTTTTGCGTAGCACCAAGTAATATTACTGCAACATCAATTACTGAAACTTCGGCAGATATTTCATGGATACCTAACGGATCAGAGACAGAATGGAATTATGTTATACAACCAGCAGGAACAGGAATACCAACTTCTGGTACGTTAGTAACAACAACCACAATTTCAGAGACAGGATTAAATCCAGCAACAAATTACGAGATTTATGT
>NZ_JBAKAO010000032.1:0-432 GCF_038154885.1 Olleya sp. Ti.3.14 | reverse complement strand
TAATGAAGTATCAAGGAAACAAAACAAAAGCCTCTTGGGTATATATAAACAGATAAACTAACTAGAAAACCAACAAGAAACAGATGAAAAAAATAATATATATCGTATTCCTAGTGTTTATAGGTGTACAAGCCCAACAAGATCCACAGTACACACAGTACATGTATAACATGAATGTGGTCAATCCAGCATATGCAGGATCGACAGATGGTGTTGCCATAGGCGCACTATACAGAAGCCAATGGGTTGGATTAGAAGGAGCACCAACTACAGGAACACTAACCCTACATTCGCCAGTTGGTAAGAATGTAGGATTGGGACTATCATTAATAAGTGATGAAGTAGGACCAGTAAGCGAGACTAATGCTTATGTAGATTTTTCTTACACCATACCTGTAGGAACAGGAACTAAATTAGCGTTTGGATTAAAAG
>NZ_JBAKAO010000031.1:0-440 GCF_038154885.1 Olleya sp. Ti.3.14 | reverse complement strand
ACGTTGCCTACAATTACAACGCGCAATTCAAAACGTGTAATACCGAATATAAAAACCACTGATTTCAAGCTTACTTTAATAGTCTTTAGCTAACATAAAGTACACAGTAACCCAATTCAGAATTTTAGCCAGATTGTGGATCTAAAATACCGATTAAAAGCCTGATAGTTTTTCGCGATTTTTTTTAGAATTTTAAGTTAGTCATAACCAAAAAGTACGTAATACAGAATTCCACTCAGACGTAACAACGACGCAAACCGAATTAGCTTGTTACTCAAAAAAGTAAAATTTAAAAACTGTAGGCAACACAGCATATAAAAAATTGTTTACTTTAGTGTCTAAATTATGGAAGTTGTCTATTTACTTACTGCTGAAATTCCTTCGGAATTTCATTGCGCGCAAATCACAACTTTCCATATGCAAAACGTTGCCTACAATTG
>NZ_JBAKAO010000030.1:0-442 GCF_038154885.1 Olleya sp. Ti.3.14 | reverse complement strand
CAAGTATAGATTTAAGTCTTAAAAACAATGAGATTAGTGGAGGTAACCCAGACTATGCGGTAAGTTATTACCTAACGCAATTAGATGCAGAAACAGAAACTAGTCCATTAGCCATACCATATACAAACATTTCTAATCCACAAATAGTTTATGTAAGAGTAGAAGATGTGACAACAGGCTGTTTTACAACAACGACTTTACAATTAGATGTTGTACAAGCACCAGTAGCATTTACACCAACCGCTTTAGAGTATTGTGATCCAGACAGTGATGGATTTGGAGTCTTCACATTAAGTGATGCTACAGCAGAAATCACAGGAGGCGCACCAGGATTAACGGTAACTTATCACGAAACCTCAAGTGACGCGACAAATAACGTAAACCCATTAGTTAGTCCCTATAATAACATTGTAGCAAATACACAGGTTATTTATGTACGCGT
>NZ_JBAKAO010000029.1:0-509 GCF_038154885.1 Olleya sp. Ti.3.14 | reverse complement strand
AACATCAGTTACGTCGTTTTCGGGGTGCAAATATACAAGCCTTTTTGGTTCCCGCAACCCTTTTTTTAATCTTTTTTTAATTTTATTTTAACACAACCCTTTAATGCCTTATTGCTAATAGGTTAGAAAATTTTTATTTAAGAATCAAAACAATAATTATATATATTAAACCAACTCATATTATGTATTATCCCAATTACTAATCCATCACATAATCATTCATTTAAAATAATTACATAACATACTTAATTCTCCTCATAAAAGTCTGACATTATATCCTTATCCTTTTAAAAATAACTACGATGTAGTTATTCTATTCACAAAACAGATAAGACTAGTATATCTCTTTTCCATTTTAACTTCTTCATTCACCTTCATCCTATGATTACTTTAATTTTTGGGCACAAAAAAAACCCTTCATAAATAAATATGAAGGGTTCTCTAAAAAGGCGACGACCTACTCTCCCACAATGCAGTACCATCGGCGCAAATGGGCTTAACTTCTCTGT
>NZ_JBAKAO010000028.1:0-525 GCF_038154885.1 Olleya sp. Ti.3.14 | reverse complement strand
TAGTAACAGATGCAGTTACCGGATGTACTAATGACGACTCTGCAACGGTAGAAGAAAGTGAGCCACCAGTAATCACAGCAGAAGTAACCACAGCAGCCTTTGCAGAAGTACATAACATATCAGTAACCGCAACAGGAAGTGGTGTTTCAATCTTCGAGTTTAGTATAGACGATGGACCATGGGAAACAAATACACCAAATGATGGTATGTATATGTTTACAGACGTAGGAGCAGGAGAGCATATAATAACAGTAAGAGACATTAATGGCTGTGGAGAAGCAAGTATACCAGTAATGGTAATGGACTATCCACACTTCTTTACACCAAATGACGATGGGTTTAACGACACTTGGAACATTTACGGAATAGAAGACCAATTAGATGCTGAGATATACATCTTTGATCGTTACGGTAAATTATTAAAACAATTAAGTCCAAGTGGACTAGGATGGGATGGAACGTATAATGGTAATCCAATGCCAACTAGTGACTACTGGTTTACGGTTGAGTATAGAGAGCCAAACG
>NZ_JBAKAO010000027.1:0-547 GCF_038154885.1 Olleya sp. Ti.3.14 | reverse complement strand
TTTGAAAAGCGCCTGCTTTTCCAGAACCATTATATAAACTACCCATCATATATGGATGTTCTGCATTACCGCCTTCAAAACCTATTAAGACTTCTTCACCAGTTTCTGGTATAAAATGAAACCCTTTGTCACCTCCTGCATGTGGTGTTACGATACGTATCCAAGGAGTCATCTCTCCAGTTATTTTTTGCCAAGGAAATTGTACACGTATTCTGCCTAAACCATCAGGATCTGCATTTTCCATAACAATAGCAGTTTGTGTTTCGCTTTTAGGAAAAGCATTGATGTTGGTGTTTGGATAGGCATCAAAATCTGCAGTTATGGCTTCAAAACGGTTTTGATAGTCTCCGTTTTCGTTATTGGTGTGTGTGACGTTTGTAATCCTGTAATTAGAACCATCTACCTTTATAATGCTACCTAAAGTGACACCAGGATTATCACTAACTCCGTTTAGTTGTACTTGTTTGATCTCGATAGCCTTTTTTTGAGCTTCGATACTGCTGTCTAAACGTTGTTTAGATTTAGGATCGTTATACAGATTGTGCCA
>NZ_JBAKAO010000026.1:0-1033 GCF_038154885.1 Olleya sp. Ti.3.14 | reverse complement strand
CTTAAGTTTGTCTTTCATTAAATTTAACTAATAAATAGAAAGAACAAAAGAGAGAAATAAGATTAGTATACACGGTGAAGCTTTAGACTTCGACAACATTGATAATCCTCTCTCTTTTTCTACTAAGATTTCGTTCAGTTCTGTGAGACCTAGATCTCGTTTTCAAGTTGTTGAAACATCAGTAGCTATGTTCTTTCCAAAATTCAAGTTGTTATGAATAAATATAAAGAAATTTATGGAATTGACATTAGCAAAGATGTCTTTGATGTTTATGGTTCAAAAAGTGGACATAATCAATTTAAAAATGATGCAAAAGGTTTTGTAAGCTTTCTAAAACATTTACCAAAAGACGTTTTAATAGTCATGGAAGCTACAGGCTATTATCATTATCGTTTAGCACAGTTTTTATATAAATCAGGAATTAGCGTTTCTGTAGTAAATCCATTATCTGTAAAGCGATTTATTCAGATGAAATTAGCTAAGGTAAAAACAGATAAAAGTGATGCTAAAGCAATAAGTGAGTATGGAGAAATGAATGATGTCCCATTGTACACAGCTTTAACAGATGTTCAGAGTGAGTGTTTACAATTGTTTAGACTATTAGATAGTTATATAAAACATAGAACAGCGACCAAGAATAAACTAAAAGGAGAAGAAGTTTTAGGAATTCCTTCAAGGTTTGTTTATCGTTCTTTAACTCGAACTCTGAAGCAATTAAACAAAGAGGTTTTAGTATTAGAATCTCGTTTATTAGCATTAGTAAAACAAGATCAGCAGCATCAATTGACATTGATAAAAAGTATTCCAGGAATGGGAGTTAAAACCGCTTTGTTTTTAATAGTAGTAACCGATGGCTTTAAGAAGTTTGAAAACGCATCACAGTTATGTAGTTATGTTGGTATTACACCCACTATACGAAAATCAGGGAGTAGTGTAAGAGGTCGAAGTAGAATAAGTAAAGTAGGCAACAAGAAACTAAGGAATCTATTGTTTTTATGTTCTTTTTCAGCGTGTAAGCACAATAAGGCTTGTA
>NZ_JBAKAO010000025.1:0-1071 GCF_038154885.1 Olleya sp. Ti.3.14 | reverse complement strand
AATAGCAGTAGGTAATAAGTTATTAAAACAGGCTTTCGCTATTGCTAAAAGAGGGAAACCTTATGATGAAAATTTTGTTTCAAGATTAGCTTAAAATGGCTTGGTTTTTAACTCAGTTCTTTGTTGTGGTTAGTTATTACTCGGTTTGTTGTTCATTAAAATCATATTTTGGTGGAGGATTAAATCTTTTATCTTCCAAATCTGTGAAATCAAAAAAAACTAATCTACGATTGTTAAGTTCATCGATTTCGATTCTTTGTTTATTTGTCAACTCCGAATATTCTGTTTGATACCATTCTTTTGATAAATAGTTTTTGTAATCATTTATTCCGTTTCTAATTTTAGTTAAAATTGGCTGTAAATATTCAACAGGAAAAGGCTTTTTATAAAATTGAAATTCAAACTTTCCTTTGGAAATCGAATCAAATAAAGTCGTTTGGGGAATTCTGACTTTATATTTTAACTTGGATGAGACTTCCATTTCTCCGTTTGCGTTTATAAGATAATGTAAAGTAAAATATCTTAAAGAGTCAATACTTTTTAGGTAACCATTGAACAAAACTTTAGAATTGTCAATTGCTTCAATTTTAGCATTATATCTTTCGCAACCAACAAAATCAGAAGTGCCATCTCTTAAAAATAGATATTCCGATAAAGCTTTGGTGAAATTTATAGAATTCGGATGATTTTGAATGAATTTCGCATATTCTATATAATCCCTTGATTCTTTTGTTAAAGCCCAATCACTTTCCTGCAAATCATTTTTTTCAACGTTTTTACATTGAATTACAAGTATTAAAATCGGTAAAACTTTTAATATTATCTTCATTTTTTAATTAACCACAACGGTTCTGTATATGATACGTTGCGTGTGTAAGCAACTAATTTAGCAAATAAAAACCGAATAGAAAATCCGCGAGGATTTTCGTAAGTAGGCTAGAACTAGCAATAAATTATATACGGCTTAAGTTTGTCTTTCATTAAATTTAACTAATAAATAGAAAGAACAAAAGAGAGAAATAAGATTAGTATACACGGTGAAGCTTTAGACTTCGACAACATTGATAATCC
>NZ_JBAKAO010000024.1:0-1441 GCF_038154885.1 Olleya sp. Ti.3.14 | reverse complement strand
CACCATTAGCAATAGCAGCCGACTTGACGATATTTAAACCAGATGTTGGATCACAGAAGGTAACTTCTGTATTATTTTCATCAATCACGTAAGTATCATTAGCAGAAACTTCAGTGTTATTAAGAATCTCATTACCAGTTACAGTTACGGTGTTAGTAATTACACCAGCATCAATATCCGCTTGAGTCACGGTGTAGTTAGGCGCAGTAAAGATCCAAGTTTCCGTAGGTTCTAATACACCATTAGTGTTAGTATCACCAGACAGGGTTACATCCGCAGTAATATCACCACCTAATAACGTATCGTTAATAGTTACTGTATTAATAGATACAGTACCAGTATTAGTCACAGTGAAAGTATATGTTACTTCACTATCTAAAGCAAGACACGCATCACCATTAGCAATAGCAGCCGACTTGACGATATTTAAACCAGATGTTGGATCACAGAAGGTAACTTCTGTATTATTTTCATCAATCACGTAAGTATCATTAGCAGAAACCGTTGTAATTCCATCAGGTTCTAGACCGACAATTGAAACTGAGTTGGTAATCACGCCAGAATCAATATCAGCTTGATTTACAATGTAATTAGGAGCTGTGAAAATCCAAGTTTCACTTGGAGCAAGGAAACCGTCTCCATCAGTGTCTCCTGAAAGTGTTACATCAGCAGTAATATCACCACCTAATAAAGTATCAGTAATAGTGAATGAATTTATTAATAAATCACCAGGGTTTGTAACTGTGAAAGTATAAACTAATATATCGTCAGCAACTATGCAAAAATTACCATTAGCATTATACGCTGATTTTACAACATTAAGTCCAGCAACACCATCAACAGTAAGATACACAGTAGCTTGATCACAAGCTTGAGGCGTTCCGTTATCACAGATAGTGTATACAAAAGAATCCGTTCCTACATAACCAGCATTAGGTGTATAAGTAAAAACACCAGTATTAGCATCGATAGTTACCGTTACACCTTGAGCAGTAGTAACTGTAGTTGTAGTTACTGTTTGAGTATTACCTTCGATATCATTATCATTTTCTAAAACATTACCAGTTAAAGGTGTCGTTGGTGTTGTATTGTAAGCATCGTCATTCGCATTAGTTGTGTTAGGCGTTCCATCTGGTTGCACAGTAACAGTTACAGTTGCAGTGTCACAAAGCGCAGGCGAAGCGTTATCACAAATAGTATATTCAAAAGTATCTTCACCAATAAATCCATCATTAGGCGTATAGGTAATAGTCCCATCAGTATTAACAGTAACGGTTCCGTTATCTGGCGTTGTATTGTTAGTAATAATAATAGGATCAGCATCTGGATCAAAGTCGTTAGCTAAGACCACAATATCAACAGGAGTACCTTCAGGTGTGGTTGCAGTATCAGCATTAGCAATAGGAGCTTCGTTTTCAGGACCACTTTCAGGTAAAACCTC
>NZ_JBAKAO010000023.1:0-2100 GCF_038154885.1 Olleya sp. Ti.3.14 | reverse complement strand
ACTAAGACTAGTTTGTCTAACTCTAATGCTCCTTGTGGTGTAATGTTAGATTTGTCAAACTCAAAGTAAATTGGGTCTAACACCACTTTGTCTGCAACAATAATTTTCTTGATTGGTGTTAGGTCAACTGTAACAGCAAGACGGTCTTCTCGTTTTGTATTAACAGTTACTGTGTTATCTTCAAACTCTGCTTTAGTTACTTTTAAGCTAGTATCTAAGTCACAGTCTGTATTAAATGTTGCTACACCTTGTGCATTGGTTGTTTGTGTCCCTAATACTGATCCTTTAGCATCATGTAGTACTACTGTAGCATTGGCTAGTTTTTCTCCGGTTTCTACATTTTCTACAGTTACAATTAGGTCTACATCACATAAGGCTTTAATTTCATTAATAGCATAAATGTCATCACTTCCTTTTCCTCCTTCACGGTTTGAAGACACGTAACCTTTTTTATCTGCATCAATATTAAAAGCAAAATCGTCTGCTTTACTATTTATTGGTGCTCCCATATTTTTTACTTTTCCTGCATTAGAATATTCAGTATAAAATACATCTAAGTTACCTAAACCTAAGTGTCCATTTGAAGAGAAAAATAAATAGTCGTTTGATCCTGCGTATGGAAACATTTCTTGTCCTGAGGTATTGATCTTGTTTCCTAGGTTTTCTGGTGTTCCAACCATACCATCAGCTTCAATAGTTGCTTTGTAGATGTCATACATACCAAATCCTCCTGGCATATCAGATGCAAAGTATAATGTTGTTCCGTCTTTGCTTACTGATGGGTTTTTTACAGAGTACGTATTAGTGTTAATATTTAACGGTTGTACTTTATCCCATTTGTCTCCAGATTTTGTCGCTTTAAATAACTGAATAACACTAATTTTTGTGTTTCCTGTTTCTAGCTTTTCGTACATATTCTCAAAAAAGCTTTCTCTAGAAAAATACATCGTGTTACCGTCTGGTGAGAATGATACCACACCTTCATGATATTTAGTGTTTATCTTTCCGTTAAGCAAATTTGGTTCAGCATAACTTCCGTCCTCTGCTTGTGCTATTTCATAGATGTCTAAAAACGGTTGGTCATTCCATCCATAATTACGTCTAGAGTCATTTCTTGCAGAGGTAATATAAAGGGTTCCATCTTTTAAAGTCCCTCCAAAGTCTGAAGCTGCTGTATTAAAATCTAAATTTTCTGCAGTAAATTTTGCTTCAGATTTTAAGATGTCTTCTAAGTAATTTGGATTAGCAGTGTATGCTTTAGCTCTGTCATCTGTGCTGTAAAGCGAAGCAAATTTTTTCATTTGTGCGTTTGAAGCATCATATTTACCATTTGCTTTTAACATCTCAGAATACTTATAAAGCATTTCTGGATCTGCTTTTGTTTCTAATGCCTTAGCATACCACTTTTCTGCTTCTACGGTATTAAATGTATTGTAGTTTGCTTCGGCTAATCGTTGGTACACGTATGCGTCTGCTTCTCCTTTTTCTACTAATTTGGTATAGGCTTTAGCTGCTTCAACAAACTCTAACTTATCAAAATGTTTGTCAGCACTTTTGGTCGCATCACTTTGAGCAAACCCATTGGCACTGCTTAGTAATATCGCGAATATAAATAGTTGTATTTTTTTCATTGTAATGGTTGGCTTTTGATTAGAAATAACGTGGTGAACGTGATACTTTTCTTGGAAGATTAATATCAAAGTTGATAAAAATCTCGTGTGATGAGTTGGTTACAACATCTAATTGTGATTGGATACTGTCATACGCATAACCTATTCTTAAATTAGGTGCCACTAAAAAGTTAATCATCCCACTAAAAGAATCGTCTAAGCGGTAACCTGCTCCTACTTCTACAAAGTCATACATAAATAAGTTTAAGTTTACATCAAAACTTACTGGCGCATCAAAAGCAACTTTAGCTAAAGCGTGTGGCTTTAGCTTAAAGTTTTCTGATAAATCAAATACGTATCCTGCTGCTCCAAAAAAGTGTTGCGTCTCTGATCCTATTTTAAAGCCATTTGCATCTAAATGCACAGAGTTTAAAATGTTAGGCATAGAGGCAGAAATATAAAACTTACTTGGTTTGTAAAAATATAATCC
>NZ_JBAKAO010000022.1:0-2209 GCF_038154885.1 Olleya sp. Ti.3.14 | reverse complement strand
GATAATTCTGCACCATCTACTGCTGTAGATAAGTCTATTGCTGGTGTAATTGCAGAGGCTACGTTAGTTGTGTTTCCTGAACCTTCATATTCAAGGTGTGTTCCTGCATTTCCGTCCCATGTAATGTTTGGACCAGTTCCTGTTGAGTTTGCATTTACGGTTGTAATATCCCAATCTCCATTAGTATCTGTAAATGCAGTCCCTGTCCATCCTGCTGGCACATAGTTGGTGTCATTACCAAAATCTTCTGTAAAGATAAAAGTAGATGTACCAGAAGTACATGTTACGCCTACTGGAGCAGGTGGTGGTGTGTTTAATGTTGTAAAGTTAATTGGTCCTGCCCAAACACTTAATCCATTACCACAATCAGATAGAATATAAACCTCATTAACTGTACTTGCAGTTAACCCTGTTAATGTATAAGGGTTGGTAGTAATAGGTGTTCCAGATCCCGTTGGTACTCCTGTACCTGCTGGTTGTACTACTATTTCCCAATTTGTTTCACCATTGTTTGCAGTCCATGATACATCTGCAGTTGTGTCTGTAATTGCATCAACAGTTATACCTGTTGGAGCAACACAAAAATCACCACACGTTTCTACTCTCACTTGGTCAATTGCCATATCACTCTCAAAAGTGTCTCCTGTTCCTACATAGCTAATTTCGATATAAATGATTTGACCCAAGTAAGCATCTAAGTTAATACCAATTGGTACCCAAGCCTCATCTGCTGTTGATTGGTAATCACCTACCCAAGTATATTCTGAAGTAAAAGGGCCTGTTTGAGAGGTGCTAACACCAATATTCAAGGTTCCCATATTATCTCCAAATGCATGCATCCAAAACGATAATTCTGCACCATCTACTGCTGTAGATAAGTCTATTGCAGGTGTAATTGCAGAGGCTATGTTAGTTGTGTTTCCTGAACCTTCATATTCAAGGTGTGTTCCTGCATTTCCATCCCATGTAATATTTGGACCTGTTCCACCAGAGTTTCCATTTACAGTTGTAATATCCCAATCTCCATTGATATCAGCAAAAGTGGTTCCTGTCCATCCTGATGGTACATAATTAGTATCATTACCAAAATCTTCTGTGAAGATTATTGTAGAAGATGCGCCAGAAGCACATGATACTCCTATTGGAGCAGGTGGTGGTGTGTTTAATGTTGTAAAGTTTACTGGACCAATCCATACACTATACCCATCAGTGCCGCAATTTGCTCTCACGTAAACTTCATATGGTGTGCTAGGTGTTAATCCTGTTGCTGGATATGGTGCGTTTAATGAGGTTACTACACCATCTGTTGTTGGCTCTCCAGTTCCTGCTGGTTGTATCCAAATTTGCCATTCTGTTTCTGTTGATCCAGCATCCCAAGTAATATCTGCTGTTGTATCTCCTGTCGCAGTTGCTGTTACAGCTAATGGGTCTGGACAAGATGGTACTGCACGTACTTGAAAATTATCTACAAATACGTCGTTATCTGTTGGATCATCAACAGTTCCTTCTGATGCTCTAATACCAAACTGAGCAGTAGTACCAGAATAAGCAGTTAAATTTTGTACTACATGTAATCCTGTTGCAGGAATCGTTGATGTTGCATCAAAAGTTTCTAATACAGTCCACGTTGTACCATTATCTGTGGTAATCATTAATTCTACTGTATCATCAGACCCTAAAGTTCCTGCGGTAGTTGTACTACCAAAAGTCATAACTCCAAAATCAAATTCTACCTGATAAGGAACACCTGTTAAGTCAATTTCAGGACTTAGCAGCCAATCACTTTTTTCTGCTAACCATAGGTTAATTTTATAAGCTCCAGTGGTACCATTGTTTAAATAGCCATCGTTAGCCCATGAAGAAGTCCCTAGGTCTGTAGGACCTGTTGTTGAATCTCCATTATTAGCTACTTCCCAACAGTTTGCTGGAATGGTTGTAAAGTCTTGTAAATATGTTGGTGTAAATATTGCACAGTCGGTTGTAAAAGTTATTGGACCTGTCCAAATACTTAAGTCTGCACCACAATTGGCTCTAACATACACTTCGTAGTCTGTAGCAGGAGTTAAAGTATTATCTGTATATAATGTATTATCTGTTGCTGGAGAACCTGCTCCAGTTGGAGCTCCTGTTCCAGCTGGTTGAACAACTACTTCCCAAGCAGCTTCTGTCCCTCCTAAGGTCCAAGATAAATCTACAGATGTTGATGTTA
>NZ_JBAKAO010000021.1:0-2801 GCF_038154885.1 Olleya sp. Ti.3.14 | reverse complement strand
TAAAATTCTGAATTGGGTTACTGTGTACTTTATGTTAGCTAAAGACTATTAAAGTAAGCTTGAAATCAGTGGTTTTTATATTCGGTATTACACGTTTTGAATTGCGCGTTGTAATTGTAGGCAACGTTGTTGTGTATGATTAGTAGCGTATTTAAGCACTTAATTTAGCAAATAAAAACCAAATATAAAATCCGCTAGGATTTTCGTAAGTAGGCGAGAACTAGCTATTAATTATACACGTTGTTGCCATTTCGTTGTTTTTTCAGTTTGTTATTATTCCGCTAAATTCGGTTTTCCTCTTTTCAGCTATTGAGTAAATTCAGTCCGCATTTTATTCCGTAATATTTTCAATTCCGATTGAGTTAACAATTCCATAACTTGCTAAATTCCGCATTCAGTTCGGTTTTATTATTTGTTCTTTTCTTCACTTTCGCGGACTATTACAAAATAGATAACATAAAGCCAGCCTAAAATCCCGTGTAATAATGCATAAAGAATTGATTTATTTCTGTCCCAAGAAACCACTATAGCAATTGCGCTTCCAATTCCAATTCCGTTTTTAACAGCAGTTTGTGTTATTCCATTATTTCCAGTTTGTTGGCTAAAACATTCTAAAGAAAATAATAGTATAAAAATTAAGGTCAGTTTTATTTTATTCATTCGTTTTGTTGTTTCAGTTTTTAGTGCGTTCCGCCAATGAATGGCAACGTTGTTGGATATGGAAAGTTGTGATTTGCGTGCAATGAAATTCCGAAGGAATTTCAGCAGTAAGTAAATAAACAACTTCCATAATTTAGACACTAAAGTAAACAATTTTTTATATGCGGTGTTGCCTACAGTTTTTAATTTTTACTTTTTTTATTTAGAAACAAGCTAATTCGGTTTGCGTCAATATTACATCTGAGTGAATGTCGGAAGATCATGTTTTTTACATTATCAGGCTAAAATTCTGAATTGGTAAACTGTGTACTTTATGTTAGCTAAAGACTATTAAAGTAAGCTTGAAATCAGTGGTTTTTATATTCGGTATTACACGTTTTGAATTGCGCGTTGCAATTGTAGGCAACGTTGTTGGATATGGAAAGTTGTGATTTGCGCGCAATGAAATTCCGAAGGAATTTCAGCAGTAAGTAAATAAACAACTTCCATAATTTAGACACTAAAGTAAACAATTTTTTATATGCGGTGTTGCCTACAGTTTTTAATTTTTACTTTTTTTATTGAGTAACAAGCTAATTCGGTTTGTGTCGTTGTTGCGTCTGAGTGAATATCGGAAGAACATATTTTTTTTGAATTATCAGGCTAAAATTCTGAATTGGTAAACTGTTTGCTATACTTTAGCTAAGGACTATAAAAGTTAGCTTAAAATCAGTGATTTTTATATTCGGTATTGCACGATTTGAGATGAGCTCTGCAATTGTAGGCAACGTTGTTGGATATGGAAAGTTGTGATTTGCGCGCAATGAAATTCCGAAGGAATTTCAGCAGTAAGTAAATAAACAACTTCCATAATTAAGACACTAAAGTAAACAATTTTTTATATGCTGTGTTGCCTACAGTTTTTAATTTTTACTTTATTGAGCAACAAGCTAATTCGGTTTGCGTAGTTGTTGCGTCTGAGTGAATGTCGGAAGATCGTATTTTTTACATTATCAGGCTAAAATTCTGAATTGGTTAACTGTGTACTTTTAATTAGCTAAAGACTAATAAAGATAGCTTAAAATCAGTGGTTTTTATTTTCGGTATTACACGTTTTGAATTGAGCGTTACAATTGTAGGCAACGGTTTTGTGTATGGTTAGTTGCGTGGTTAAGCAACTAATTTAGTAAACAAAAACAAACGCGAGAAAATTCCGAAGGAATTTTCCAAATAAGCACTTACCAAAGCAATTAATTATACACGTTGTTGCCATTTCGTTGTTTTTCAGATTGTTGTTATTCCGCTAAATTCTGTTTTCCGAGTTTCAAGTTTTGAGTCAATTCGGTCAGTGTTTTAATCCACAAACTTTTTCAATTCCGATTGAGTGAGCAATTCCGCAACTTGCTAAATTCCGCATTCAGTTCAGTTTTAGATTTCTATTTAGATTCTTTTTTGAATTGTTTTTTAAAACTGTAATTAAAATAAAGTCCCATAAATATTGCAAAGAATAAAACTTTAAAAATAAATTTCCATAATTCAAAATCATCTCCATCATAATAGTCTATTCCTGCTGTAGCAATGCCAAAACCAATTCCAGCGAATATTCCCGATTTCAATGCTTTTTTTGTGTATGATTTCATAATATTATTTCTTTATTGTTCATTTTTGAGTGCGTTCCGCCAATGAATGGCAACGTTGTTGGATATGGAAAGTTGTGATTTGCGCGCAATGAAATTCCGAAGGAATTTCAGCAGTAAGTAAATAAACAACTTCCATAATTAAGACACTAAAGTAAACAATTTTTTATATGCTGTGTTGCCTACAGTTTTTAATTTTTACTTTATTGAGCAACAAGCTAATTCGGTTTGCGTAGTTGTTGCGTCTGAGTGAATGTCGGAAGATCGTATTTTTTACATTATCAGGCTAAAATTCTGAATTGGTTAACTGTGTACTTTTAATTAGCTAAAGACTAATAAAGATAGCTTAAAATCAGTGGTTTTTATTTTCGGTATTACACGTTTTGAATTGAGCGTTACAATTGTAGGCAACGTTTTGCATATGGAAAGTTGTGATTTGCGCGCAATGAAATTCCGAAGGAATTTCAGCAGTAAGTAAATAGACAACTTCCATAATTTAGACACTAAAGTAAACAATTTTTTATA
>NZ_JBAKAO010000020.1:0-2886 GCF_038154885.1 Olleya sp. Ti.3.14 | reverse complement strand
CAGAATGGAATTATGTTATACAACCAGCAGGAACAGGAATACCAACTTCTGGTACGTTAGTAACAACAACCACAATTTCAGAGACAGGATTAAATCCAGCAACAAATTACGAGATTTATGTACAATCAGTTTGTGGAGCAGATACAAGTACTTGGGCTGGTCCGTTTACCTTTTCAACATTATTACAATTTAACTTTACTTTAGATTGTGCGACAGATGGACCACAAACAATAGATTATTGTTATGATAATAATGATACTAATGTATTTACATTTACATCAACAGATGGTACACCTCTTAATTTAACAATTAACGCAGGACAAGTAGAAAATAGTTGGGATGAAGTTATTGTATTGGATTCTGACGGAGTTACTAACTTAAACGCAGCAACTCCATATGGTGTAGGAGGTCAAATTGGTGGTTTAACATTCCAATCATCAGGAGATACTATTTCTTTTGCTGTAGAATCGGACGGAAGTGGTAGTTGTCAAAGTAACTCAACGTATACTTCAATTAATTTAACTGTAACTTGTGCAACTTGTGTTAATCCAACAGCAACATTTGTTGTGGTTGATGATTGTGCAAATGGTGATCAGTTTTTAGTTGATGTTGATATAACATCTTTAGGTGATGCAACAACTTTATCTATTGAAGATAATCAAGGTAATCCACCAGTAGTTGTTTCAGCAATTGGAATAGAGCAGTTTGGACCTTATCCTTTTAACACAGATATTGTCTTTACTGTATCTAATACAAGTGATGCTAATTGTGTAATTACTAGCAGTGCTATTTCATTAGCAGCATGTCCTCCAGTAAATGATAATCCATGTAACGCAACAGTTGCATTAGTAAATAATGGAGAGGCATGTATTGATGTAAATTCTGGAACTTTAATAGAAGCAACTGATTCTGGTTTACCAGGAGGTACTTGTACTACAAGTGCGGATGATGATGTTTGGTATCAATTTACAGCATTAGGTGATCAACAAATAATTCAGATTTTAAATGTTACAGGAGGTTTTAATGTAGACCATGCATTGTATGAACTAGGTACAGATTGTAACGATTTAACGCAGTTATACTGTACAACAGATGATGCTAGTATTACACCAACCTTAACTGTAGGTAATGTGTATTACATCAGAGTATTCTCTGCTGGTACAACAGCAACTACTATTAACTTTGATTTATGTATTCAGACTTTAGGTGTGCCAACGTATTGTACGGAAGCTTTACCAATATGTGCGGATCCAACAATATTTTATCCTAGTATTGTAGGAGATCAAGTAGCACCTCCTTATATCGATTACGATTGTTTAGGAAGTCAGCCTGATCCACAATGGAATACTATTCAATTTGATGACGCAGGAGATTATGTGTTCCAATTAGCACAAACCAATGATGCTGGAACAGGATTAGATATTGACTTTATAGTTTGGGGACCATTTCCAGGTCAAGAGGCAGGATGTTTTGACCTGCTACCTGGTACTATTGCAGATTGTAGTTTCTCTGCTACTGCAACAGAGACTATTACATTAACAGGTGTGCCAGCTAACTCAATTTATATAATCTTAATTACAAATTACTCTCAACAATCAGGTAGTTATGTGTTTACACAACAATCGGGTCCTTTAGATGGTACTAATTGTGATGTAGTATGTGAGGTGGCTTTAGATTATGACGGAATACTAATTGAGCAAGGATTATCTGCTCCAGAAGGATCAAGTGATGACATTAATTTATGTGGAGCAACATCTGTTACATTGACTGCAGATACAGCTTATGCAGTTGATAGCTATGATTGGTATTTAAATAATATATATCAAGATGGCGTAACAGGACCAACATTTGAAGCTACAGAGTCAGGTCAATATATGTGTATCGTTGGTGGTGGTATTTGTGATGATTTTACGTCTTCATTAATAGCTAATATCAATTTCTTCGATTCAGCTACAGCTACAACAGCACCAGCGTTAGAAGTTTGTGATGATGGTTCAGGAAATGGTGTATTTGATTTAGAAAGTCAAACTGCAACAATTTTAGGAACTCAAGATCCAGCGGATTTTGTAGTAACATATTACTCGGCTTTAGCTAATGCTCAGGCAGGAATTGGCGCATTAACATCGCCACATACAGCTACAGACGGTACAACTATTTACGTAAGAGTGGAAGATGTAGATGCTGTAGGATCTGATTCTGGTTGTGCATCAACTAATACTAACTTTAATTTAATGGTAAGTGCTGCTCCAGAGGCAACGCAACCTATGGACTTAGAAGTTTGTGATGATGGTGCTGGAAATGATGTTTTTGATTTAACACAAAATGAAGCAACTATTTTAGGAGCTCAAACAGGAGTGGTAGTAACGTACCATAACTTAGAAGCAGATGCAATTAGTGGAGATAACGCAATAGTTAACCCTTCGGCTTATACTATCACAGGAAATCAAGAAACAATATTTGTAAGAGTTGAAAATGCAGCAGCAACAGATTGTTATAAAGTAACAAACTTTAACATCATATTTAATGCTACACCAGAAACAACTTTTAATTTAGATATACCATATGAGGTTTGTCCAGATGCAACATCACCAATTACTATTACTGCTCAAGCAGAAAATTACGCAGCTGGAGAAGTAAGTATCAAGTGGTACAACGAAGGTGTTGAGATTGCTGGTCAAACAGGTTTATCATTAAATACTGTTTTAACTGAAGGAGAGTATGAAATTGAAGTTACATTTAATGACACAGGATGTTCTAAATCAGAATTTGTAACAGTAGTAGAGTTAGAAAACTGTACAATACCACAAGGTATCTCTCCAGGTGTATCACCAGGATTAAATGACAATTTTGATTTAAGTAGTTTTGATGTACAAAGCTTAGAGATTT
>NZ_JBAKAO010000019.1:0-3110 GCF_038154885.1 Olleya sp. Ti.3.14 | reverse complement strand
GAAAGTGCAACAATCTCAACAGACTGTGCAACGTTTGTAGACTTGGTTTTAATAGTAAATCCAACACCACAAATAACAGACCCAAGTGCTTTAGAAGTTTGTGATAATGATGCAGACGGTTTTGCAATTTTTGATTTAGAATTAAACAATCCAGAGATATTAAATCAGTTAGATTCAGATACAACTAACGATTTAGCAGCAGCAGATTATACAATAACATTTTACGAAACAGAAGCCAACGCTAATGTACCAACAAACGCAATAGCAACACCAAATGCTTACACAAACACAACCGCAGATATACAAATTATTTGGGTACGTGTGGATGATAACGCTAATGGCTGTTCTACAGTAACACCAATGGATTTAATTGTAAACCCATTACCAGTATTAGTACAACCTGATCCAATAGCCTTATGTGATTATAACAATCCAGGAGACGAAGTAGAAGCCTTTAATTTAGAAGATGCCAATGCACAAATTCTAGCAGGACAAACCGGAATCACCTTAACTCACTATATTAGTCAATCAGGAGCAGACAATGCTACAGCAGCGGACCAAATATTTAGTCCATACACTAATATTGTAAACCCACAAACGGTTTATGTAAGAGCAGTGGATAATGTAACAGGCTGTGTAAGCACAATTACATTAGACTTAAGAGTTAATCCTATCCCATCACCACAAGCAAGTCCAGTGGCTTTAATAGAATGTGATGACGATAACGACGGATTTACAACCTTTAATTTAGACAGTCAAACAACAACGATTTTAAATGGAGAGCCAGACGTAAGCATCAGTTACCACGAAACACAAGCCGATGCGACAAACGATTTAAATGCCTTAGTTAGTCCATACACAAATATCGTTGCAAACACGCAAATGATATATGTGCGTGCAGAAAATGATATCACAGGATGTTTTACAATAGTCGTATTACCATTACAAGTACAACCATCACCAGTAGTACCAGTAGTAATCGATGATTATATTGTATGTGATGATAATGATGATGGGTTTAGCCAATTTGATTTTGATACAGTAATGGCACCACAAATCTTAGGGACACAAGATCCAGCAGATTTTACATTAACTTACCATACCACGCAATTAGCAGCAGACAACGGAACTAGTCCAATAGTCAACACAGGTAACTATACTAATGTTACTAACCCACAGACAATTTATGTTAGATTAGAAGGTAACGTAAATGGATGTGTTACAACAGGCTCATTTATAATCCGAGTTGAGTTTCCACCAGTAATTGTGCAACCAACACCATTGGCAATATGCGATGAGTTAGATGCAAATTATTACGAAAACAATGACGATATGGCAACGTTTGACCTAACGGTTAAAAATGACGAAATTACCGCAGGTAATCCTAGTTGGATTGTAACCTATTACGAAACACAAGCCAATGCACAAGCCGACGTTAGTGCAATAGTAGACCCAACCATGTATACTAATATGATGGTAGGAACAAATCCAGCTAACCCACAAACAGTTTATGTTAGAGTCACAGATGCAGATACAGGATGTTTCTCATTTACAACATTAACCATCCGTGTGTTACCAAACCCAACACCATTACAAAACCCTACAGATTTAGAATTATGTGATGATGTGAATATTGTAGGACCAAATGATTTAATAGAAATCTTTGATCTAACCACAAATGAAGTAACCACAATAAACGGAGAATTAGGCGTAAGCGCAAGTTACTATACGGATTTAGATGATGCCTTAATGGGAACTAATCAAATAGTAGATCCAACAGCACATAGTAATGAAGATCCAGATAATCCAGGCGTAGCAATCAATCCGCAGACGATTTACATGCGTGTAACAAACGGAACAGATGCCTCAGGAACAGGAGGAACAGGATGTTATACTATAGTAAGTTTTGACATTACAGTAAATCCATTACCAGAGGTTAGCCCAATAGAAGATTATATCTATTGCGAATTATTTAATGATGGTCAATATGGTTTTGATTTAGAAAGTAAAACACCAGAAATCCTAAACGGACAAGACGGAACAATCTTTACTGTAACGTATCATGAAACACAAGGTGAAGCAGATATGGCCATGAATGCATTAAGCAGTCCATATACCAATACAAGTAACCCACAAACCATATACGTTAATATCACCAATACCCTAACAGGATGTGATACGACCACGACATTTAATATCGAAGTTCAGGAAGCAGCACAAGCCAATCCAGACTTAGTACCAATCGTATACCAGATATGTGATGACAATATGGAAACCGATGGAGACACAACTGATGATAGCGCACAATTTGATTTATTAACATTAAATCCAGAGGTATTAGATGGACAAGATCCAGCCAATTACATTGTAAGCTATTATGCAACACAAGCAGATGCCGATGCAGCAACAGATGCTTTACCATTTTTATATGAAAACAGTGTTAATCCACAAGTTATTTATGTACGTGTAGATAACAATACCATGACTGTATTACCATTGGCTATCGACCTAGCAGGATTAGGGACAACAGGAATAGACTTTAATGGCGACGGAACGATTGATACAATTGATACCGATTTAGATGGCGTTTTTGATCTAATAGATGTTGATGGCGATGGACTATCAGACGGAACAGATACAGATGCAGATGGTTTAATTGATGAAGTAGACATTGATGGCGATGGTATTGCAGATGCAGTAGATATTGATGGCGATGGTGTGTTAGATAATCAAGCAGACAGCTCAGTATGTTATGACACTGCCGAAATCACATTACAAGTTAACCCATTACCAGAGTTTGATTTAGATGACTTTTATTTATTATGTGTTAATACAAACGGAACCGAAGTGGTAAATACACCAGTATTAGATACAGGATTAAGCACGACAGACTACACGTTTGAGTGGCAATTAGAAAGCGTAACCCTTCCAGGAGAAACAGGAAGTAGCTTAACACCAACACAAGGTGGTTTGTATACAGTAATAGTAACAGATGCAGTTACCGGATGTACTAATGACGACTCTGCAACGGTAGAAGAAAGTGAGCCACCAGTAATCACAGCAGAAGTAACCACAGCAGCCTTTGCAGAAGTACATAACATATCAGTAAC
>NZ_JBAKAO010000018.1:0-3925 GCF_038154885.1 Olleya sp. Ti.3.14 | reverse complement strand
TAGTTGATGGTGATACAACAGATGATGGTGATACTGTAGCAAATACAGACACAACAGATGGAAGTATTCCAGTAACAGTAACAGCAGGAGAAGTTGATGCAGATAACAACTTTGAGAATAGTCCAGCGCCAGGAAGTGTAAGCGGAACAATCGTAGATGAGAATGGCGATCCTGTATCAGGAATCGTAGTAACATTAGATGATGGCGATGCAGCAACAGTTGATCCAACAGTAACAACAGGAGTTGATGGAACATACGAATTTACAGATGTACCAGTAGGAGAGTATGTAGTTACAGAAACAACACCAGCAGATACAACAGTAGTTGATGGCGATACAACAGATGATAGTGATACTGTAGCAAATACAGACACAACAGATGGAAGTATTCCAGTAACAGTAACAGCAGGAGAAGTTGATGCAGATAACAACTTTGAGAACAGTCCAGCGCCAGGAAGTGTAAGCGGAACAATCGTAGATGAGAATGGCGATCCTGTATCAGGAATCGTAGTAACATTAGATGATGGCGATGCAGCAACAGTTGATCCAACAGTAACAACAGGAGTTGATGGAACATACGAATTTACAGATGTACCAGCAGGAGACTATGTAGTTACAGAAACAACACCAGCAAATACAACAGTAGTTGATGGCGATACAACAGATGATGGCGATACTGTAGCAAATACAGACACAACAGATGGAAGTATTCCGGTAACAGTAACAGCAGGAGAAGTTGATGCAGATAACAACTTTGAGAATAGTCCAGCACCAGGAAGCGTAAGCGGAACAGTTGTAGATGAGAATGGCGATCCTGTATCAGGAATCGTAGTAACATTAGATGATGGCGATGCGGCAACAGTTGATCCAACAGTAACAACAGGAGTTGATGGGACATATGAATTTACAGATGTACCAGTAGGAGAATATACAATAGATCAAACAACACCAGCAGATACAACAGTAGTTGATGGCGATACAACAGATGATAGTGATACTGTAGCAAATACAGACACAACAGATGGAAGTATTCCAGTAACGGTAACAGCAGGAGAAGTTGATGCAGATAACAACTTTGAGAATAGTCCAGCACCAGGAAGTGTAAGCGGAACAGTTGTAGATGAGAATGGCGATCCTGTATCAGGAATCGTAGTAACATTAGATGATGGCGATGCAGCAACAGTTGATCCAACAGTAACAACAGGAGTTGATGGAACCTATGAATTTACAGATGTACCAGTAGGAGACTATACAATAGTAGAAACAGTACCAGCTAATACAGATGTAGTTGATGGCGATACAACAGATGATGGTGATACTGTAGCAAATACAGACACAACAGATGGAAGTATTCCAGTAACAGTAACAGCAGGAGAAGTTGATGCAGATAACAACTTTGAGAATAGTCCAGCACCAGGAAGTGTAAGCGGAACAATCGTAGATGAGAATGGCGATCCTGTATCAGGAATCGTAGTAACATTAGATGATGGCGATGCAGCAACAGTTGATCCAACAGTAACAACAGGAGTTGATGGAACATACGAATTTACAGATGTACCAGTAGGAGAGTATGTAGTTACAGAAACAACACCAGCAGATACAACAGTAGTTGATGGCGATACAACAGATGATAGTGATACTGTAGCAAATACAGACACAACAGATGGAAGTATTCCAGTAACAGTAACAGCAGGAGAAGTTGATGCAGATAACAACTTTGAGAATAGTCCAGCACCAGGAAGTGTAAGCGGAACAATCGTAGATGAGAATGGCGATCCTGTATCAGGAATCGTAGTAACATTAGATGATGGTGATGCAGCAACAGTTGATCCAACAGTAACAACAGGAGTTGATGGAACATATGAATTTACAGATGTACCAGTAGGAGAGTATGTAGTTACAGAAACAACACCAGCAAATACAATAGTAGTTGATGGCGATACAACAGATGATGGCGATACTGTAGCAAATACAGACACAACAGATGGAAGTATTCCAGTAACAGTAACAGCAGGAGAAGTTGATGCAGATAACAACTTTGAGAATAGTCCAGTAGTAGGAGATTTAACAGGAGTTGTATTTGAAGACATCAACGGAGATGGCGTACAAGATGCAGGCGAAGATGGAATTGCAGGAGTAGATGTAGTTATTACTGATGTTGATGGAAACGAAACAACAGTAACAACAGGAACTGACGGAACATGGACAGCAACAGACATTCCAGTAGGAGATACTGTAGTTGATGTTGACGAAACAACGTTACCAGCAGACATTACAGATACATTAACAACAACGGATTCAGATCCAGAAACAGTAACGGTATTAGAAGGTGTAGCAACAGAAACAACAGATGATGGATTTGCATCAGTAACTTCAGGATTAACAGGAGTTGTATTTGAAGATACTAATAATAACGGTGTTCAAGATGCAGGAGAAGAAGGAATTGCAGGAGTAGATGTAGTTATTACGGATGTTAACGGAGACGAAACAACAGTAACAACAATAGCAGATGGTTCATGGTCAGCAACGGATCTTCCATTAGGAGATGCAGAAGTTGATGTTGATGAAACAACATTACCAGCTGATATTACAGATACATTAACAACAACAGATTCAGATCCAGAAACAGTAACAGTAGTAGATGGAGTAACATCTACAACAGATGACGGATTTGCACCAGCAGTAGGAGATTTAACAGGAGTTGTATTTGAAGACATCAACGGAGATGGTATTCAAGATGCAGGTGAAGAAGGAATTGCAGGAGTAGATGTAGTTATTACGGATGTTGACGGAAACGAAACAACAGTAACAACAGATGCAGATGGTATTTGGGAAGCAACAGACATTCCAGTAGGAGATACTGTAGTTGATGTTGATGAAGATACATTACCAGCAGATATTACAGATACATTAACAACAACGGATTCAGATCCAGAAACAATTACTGTAGTAGAAGGTGATAACCCAACAACAGATGATGGATTTGCACCAGTAACTTCAGGATTAACAGGAGTTGTATTTGAAGACACCAACAATAACGGTGTTCAAGATGCAGGTGAAGAAGGAATTGCAGGAGTAGATGTAGTTATTACGGATGTTAACGGAGACGAAACAACAGTAACAACAATAGCAGATGGTTCATGGTCAGCAACGGATCTTCCATTAGGAGATGCAGTAGTTGATGTTGATGAAACAACATTACCAGATGATATTACAGATACATTAACAACAACGGATTCAGATCCAGAAACAGTAACAGTAGTAGATGGAACATCAGCAACAACAGATGATGGATTTGCACCAGCAGTAGGAGATTTAACAGGAGTTGTATTTGAAGACATCAACGGAGATGGTATTCAAGATGCAGGTGAAGAAGGAATTGCAGGAGTAGATATAGTTATTACCGATGTTGACGGAAACGAAACTACAGTAACAACAGGAATAGACGGAGTATGGACAGCAACAGACATTCCAGTAGGAGATACAGAGGTTGATGTTGACGAGACAACGTTACCAACCGATATTACAGATACTTTAACAACAACGGATTCAGATCCAGAAATAGTAACTGTATTAGAAGGTGTAGCAGCAGTAACAATAGATGACGGATATGCACCAGTAGATATCGATTCAGATGGAGATGGAGTTTTAGACTCAGTAGAAGTTGCAAATGGTACAGATCCTAATAATGAATGTAATTATAACATTGCAGATATTACTGAAGAGATTACCGCAATAACAGATTGTGATAACGACGGATTATTAGATGTAGAGGAAATCACAGGAGGGGATGATCCAACTACACCAGCAGATCCAGCAGGAAACACAACAGACCCAACAGATCCAGATACAGATGGAGACGGAGTAACAGATGGACAAGAAGCATTAGATGGAACAGATCCAAATGATGCATGTGAGTATGTAAT
>NZ_JBAKAO010000017.1:0-4434 GCF_038154885.1 Olleya sp. Ti.3.14 | reverse complement strand
CTGCTCCAAAAAAGTGTTGCGTCTCTGATCCTATTTTAAAGCCATTTGCATCTAAATGCACAGAGTTTAAAATGTTAGGCATAGAGGCAGAAATATAAAACTTACTTGGTTTGTAAAAATATAATCCTGCTCCAATATTTGGAGTAACTTCATTAATGTTTTCTGAGAAAAATGGATCATTAGCATCTATTAAATCTAATCCTGCTAATCCAATGTCATGAAACGTGGCTCCTGCTTTTAATCCAAACGCTAATTTAGTTCCTGTTCCTACAGGTATGGTGTAAGAAAAATCTACATAAGCATTAGTCTCGCTTACTGGTCCTACTTCATCACTTATTAATGATAGTCCCAATCCTACATTTTTACCAACTGGCGAATGTAGGGTTAGTGTTCCTGTAGTTGGTGCTCCTTCTAATCCAACCCATTGGCTTCTGTAAAGTGCGCCTATGGCAACACCATCTGTCGATCCAGCGTAAGCTGGATTGACCACATTCATGTTATACATGTACTGTGTGTACTGTGGATCTTGTTGGGCTTGCACACCTATAAACACTAGGAATACGATATATATTATTTTTTTCATCTGTTTCTTGTTGGTTTTCTAGTTAGTTTATCTGTTTATATATACCCAAGAGGCTTTTGTTTTGTTTCCTTGATACTTCATTACGTAGTAGTAAGTTCCAACTGGTAACTCGTCACCTGCGTTAGATTGTCCTTCCCATTCGTTTACATAATTTGTTTTAGAGTAAACTAAAGTACCATTACGGTTGTAAATCTCTAAGCTTTGTACATCAAAACTACTTAAATCAAAATTGTCATTTAATCCTGGTGATACACCTGGAGAGATACCTTGTGGTATTGTACAGTTTTCTAACTCTACTACTGTTACAAATTCTGACTTAGAACATCCTGTGTCATTAAATGTAACTTCAATTTCATACTCTCCTTCAGTTAAAACAGTATTTAATGATAAACCTGTTTGACCAGCAATCTCAACACCTTCGTTGTACCACTTGATATTTACTTCTCCAACTGTGTAATTTTCTGCTTGAGCAGTAATAGTAATTGGTGATGTTGCATTTGGACAAACCTCATATGGTATATCTAAATTAAAAGTTGTTTCTGGACGAATTCCGAACAATAAATCAAATGATGATGTTTCAAAACAACCAGATTCATTTTCTGCTCTTACATAAATAGTATCTGATCCTGATTGGTAACTAATTGTATCAGTTATAGGATTTGTACTGGTTTCTGCGTCTGATAACTCTAAATAGTAAGTAAATACTAAATCAGGCGTCCCATTTGCTAATACTACTTCATTTATTGTTAAATCATATTCAGCAATACCATCTTCATCATTATCACAGCCTAAAACGTCTTCAGGTGTTCCAAGGACTGGTTTAGGTGCTAAATTTATACTAAACGAATCTACTTTAAAACAACCAGTTACTATATTGGTTAACCTTATATAGATAGTTGTTGGAGCTGAAGTATAGCTTGTTGGGTCTACTATAGGATCTACATCGTCAATAGCGTTTGCTTCGGTTTCATAATAAGTTATGGTAATGTCAGACTGAGTCCCTAGTATGTCATTTTCATTAATGGTTAAATCAAAGACAGTAATACCACTGTTGTCGTTGTCACAAGCTACAATTTCAGGAATATTTCCAGTTTCAATATCTGGATTCGGGAAAAATTCAACTAAAATCTGATCTGTATAAAAACAAGCTGAACTTACGTCTGTAAAGGTAATATCTACTTGATATAGTCCTTGTTCTGTAACAACTAAAGAGGTTCCGTTTTCACCTGCAATTGGGTCTGTAATTCCGTCTGCAACCGCATACCATGTTATGGTTGCGTTTGTTGGTGGAGCAATACCTAAGTCTAGTGTTACGCTATCACCTTCGCAAGTTGCTAATCCATTACTAATTAAAATGTCATTTCCAAGGTCTATATTTCCAATATCAAAACTACTAGCTTCTAAAAATACAGCCGAGTCGTAAATGGTATCACCATCATCCGCAATAACTAATTTAATACTATACGGATTGTTTGGTATCACTGCAGAAGTTGCTGTTAATGGTACTGTTCTTCCGATAAAGTTTGTTGGGTTAGTAATTGCTGGTAATCCTCCTGCTCCATAGTATGCATCAAATAGTGTTGGGTTAGAGGATGCACAGCCAGTGTTATAAGCGTCGTCTCTTATTGAAAGTACCGAAACTGGATCTGAAGTGCCTGGTATTACAGCAAGGTTTGTAACATTACCAGTTGTTAAGTCTGTTAATAAAAATGCAAATGCATCAGAGAATCCACATTGGAAAGTTCCATATTCTTCTGCTGCAAAAATAAAATTAAAAGATAGTTGATCAATTAATGGAGTAAATTCGAACTCAATTAATGATGCGTTGTTAGATCCTCCTGCAGGAACATCATCTCCTGGATTTCCGTCTAAATCCGTGTTAATAAAAGCTTCTAAGTCTGCATCTCCTGGCCAAGACCCTCCGCCTTCACTTAATACACCTGTCTCTGGACCTGGTGCATTTAATACGTTTCCTGTTGTCATAACAATACCGCTTTGGAAAGGGAATGAAGATCCGTTGGCTTCAAAATATCCAATACCATTAGTTGTTCCAAAATCGGTTCCTGTTGACCAAGTAACGTTGTTAATTAATGCACAAGGTGAATTTACTAATACATCTGTAACTAATTCTTGTACTGTGTATTGTGTGTCGTTTGTTGTTATTGGAGGCGGAATTGTAAATACACATAAATCAAAGTTTACGTCTTGAAAAGGAACATCTCCATCTGTATAAATTCTAATATAGTAGGTATTACCTATTGTTAACCCATTTGCTATACTATTGTTTGTAGCCTCACAATAAATATTAGTTAAAGAGTCACAATCAGGACCTTCATAAAGTGCATGGTTTAAATTAACCGTATCTCCTACGATGTTACTAATATCAATTCCGTGATCGGTTGCAACAGCATCAAACTGAAACCAAACGTCGTCATTTGCTGTTCCAGTACAAACATTTGTTTGTGTTGAAGTTGTTGCTCCATATAATGTTGCGCTTGTTGTATTAGTACAATTCTCGTCTGCGTTTGGTGTGACTATAATAGCATTTAAACAATCATCATTTGCTGGAGGGCAAACAGGAACATTTAATGTGCTGCTTGTTACAATACAGTTTGTATCATCCGCATTTGCAACAGTAACTACTACATCTGTGTCCAATGGATATGGTCCCATTGTTATAATGCCACTAGTCATTACGTTTTGTAATGGAGTACTTTGATTGTCTGTAATATTTAAGCTTAATGCATCTCCTATACTAGTTATATCAACATTAACAAAAAATTGATTGTTTCCTGCACTACAGTCGGTAGTTGTAGAAAAGTCTACAACAGGATTAATACAAGTTGCACAATTTACTGTAACTGTTAATGGTGTATAGCCTTGAGAACCACAATCAAATACGCCATCTGATTGTACAGTAAAAGAAATAGTGTCTCCTGAGGATTGATATGTCAACCCTGAAACATCTCCATTATTTCCATATGGTGTTAATGCATTAAGGTCTGTTGTTCCGTCTGTATCAAATACGATTAACTCATCCCATCCTTGTTCTACTTGACCAGAATTAAATGTGATGTTTAATGGTGTCCCATCCGTAGAGCTAAATGTAAAGATGTTTGTATCGTTACTTTCATAACAGTAGTTAATTGTTTGTGGTCCATCCGTCGCACAATCTAAAGTAAAGTTAAATTGTAATAATGTTGAAAAGGTAAACGGTCCAGCCCAAGTACTTGAATCTGCACCACAAACCGATTGTACATAAATCTCGTAATTTGTTGCTGGATTTAATCCTGTCTCTGAAATTGTGGTTGTTGTTACTAACGTACCAGAAGTTGGTATTCCTGTTCCTGCTGGTTGTATAACATAATTCCATTCTGTCTCTGTTCCATTTGATGTCCAAGAGATATCTGCTGAAGTTTCAGTAATTGATGTTGCAGTAATATTACTTGGTGCGACGCAAAAGTTTCCACAAGCTTCTACTCGCACTTGGTCAATTGCCATATCGCTTTCAAAAATATCACCAGTACCTACATAGCTAATTTCAATATACACTATCTGTCCTAAGTAGGCGTCTAAATTAACACCAATAGGTACCCAAGCTTCATCTGCTGTTGATTGGTAATCACCTATCCAAGTATACTCGGTAGTAAAAGGTCCTGTTTGAGAGGTACTAACACCAATATTCAAAGTTCCCATATTAGCACCAAATGCATGCATCCAAAATGATAATTCTGCACCATCTACTGCTGTAGATAAGTCTATTGCTGGTGTAATTGCAGAGGCTACGTTAGTTGTGTTTCCTGAACCTTCATATTCAAGGTGTGTTCCTGCATTTCCGTCCCATGTAATGT
>NZ_JBAKAO010000016.1:0-2500 GCF_038154885.1 Olleya sp. Ti.3.14 | reverse complement strand
TAATGAGCCTACGAGTTACCGTTGCTAGCAAGGTTAAGTGATTAAGTCACGGATCCGTAGCGAAAGCGAGTCTGAATAGGGCGCTTTAGTTAGTAGTGGTAGACGCGAAACCGTGTGATCTACCCATGGGCAGGTTGAAGCTGTAGTAACATACAGTGGAGGACCGAACCGGTTGACGTTGAAAAGTCTTCGGATGACCTGTGGGTAGGGGTGAAAGGCCAATCAAACTCGGAAATAGCTCGTACTCCCCGAAATGCATTTAGGTGCAGCGTTGATTTATAGTTTTATAGAGGTAGAGCTACTGATTGGATGCGGGGGCTTCACCGCCTACCAATTCCTGACAAACTCCGAATGCTATAAAATGTTAATCAGCAGTGAGGGCATGGGTGCTAAGGTCCATGTCCGAAAGGGAAAGAACCCAGACCATCAGCTAAGGTCCCAAAATATATGTTAAGTTGAAAAAACGAGGTTGAACTGCTTTGACAGCTAGGATGTTGGCTTGGAAGCAGCCATTCATTTAAAGAGTGCGTAACAGCTCACTAGTCGAGCGGTTCGGCATGGATAATAATCGGGCATAAACATATTACCGAAGCTATGGACTTGTAAAAGTGGTAGGGGAGCATTGTAGTGGCGTTGAAGGTGTGCTGTGAGGCATGCTGGAGTAACTACAAAAGAAAATGTAGGCATAAGTAACGATAATGCGGGCGAGAAACCCGCACTCCGAAAGACTAAGGTTTCCTCAGCTATGCTAATCAGCTGAGGGTTAGTCGGGACCTAACGCGAACCCGAAAGGGGTAGTGGATGGACAACAGGTTAATATTCCTGTACCTGCTCTCATTAAAAGTGACGGAGGCGAAAAGTTAGTGCGCACAGACGGAATTGTGCGTTGAAGAGAGTGGTAACACCTCGATAGTACACTAAGACTACGGTCGCGGTGATAATCTAGCGAATCGACTTCCAAGAAAAGCAAGAGAAGCAGCCCGTACCCTAAACCGACACAGGTAGTTGGGATGAGAATTCTAAGGAGCTCGAGAGATTCATGGCTAAGGAACTAGGCAAAATAGACCTGTAACTTCGGGAGAAAGGTCGCCACCCTTCGGGGTGGCCGCAGTGAAAAGGTCCAGGCGACTGTTTATCAAAAACACAGGGCTATGCTAAATTGAAAGATGACGTATATGGCCTGACACCTGCCCGGTGCTGGAAGGTTAAGTGGAGGGTTTAGCTTCGGCGAAGATCTAAAATGAAGCCCCAGTAAACGGCGGCCGTAACTATAACGGTCCTAAGGTAGCGAAATTCCTTGTCGGGTAAGTTCCGACCTGCACGAATGGTGCAACGATCTGGACACTGTCTCAGCCATGAGCTCGGTGAAATTGTAGTATCGGTGAAGATGCCGATTACCCGCTGTGGGACGAAAAGACCCCGTGCACCTTTACTATAGCTTAGTATTGGTTTTGGATAAGTAATGTGTAGGATAGGTGGGAGACTTTGAAGCGGCGTCGCTAGGCGTTGTGGAGTCATTGTTGAAATACCACCCTTTGCTTGTCTAGAGTCTAACCTTCAATGAAGGGACAGTGCTTGGTGGGTAGTTTGACTGGGGTGGTCGCCTCCAAAAGAGTAACGGAGGCTTCTAAAGGTTCCCTCAGCACGCTTGGTAACCGTGCGTAGAGTGCAATGGCATAAGGGAGCTTGACTGAGAGACCTACAAGTCGATCAGGTACGAAAGTAGAGCATAGTGATCCGGTGGTTCCGTATGGAAGGGCCATCGCTCAAAGGATAAAAGGTACGCCGGGGATAACAGGCTGATCTCCCCCAAGAGCTCATATCGACGGGGGGGTTTGGCACCTCGATGTCGGCTCGTCACATCCTGGGGCTGGAGAAGGTCCCAAGGGTTGGGCTGTTCGCCCATTAAAGTGGCACGCGAGCTGGGTTCAGAACGTCGTGAGACAGTTCGGTCTCTATCTACAGTGGGCGTTAGAAATTTGAGTGGATCTGACTCTAGTACGAGAGGACCGAGTTGGACTAACCTCTGGTGTATCTGTTGTTCCGCCAGGAGCATTGCAGAGTAGCTACGTTGGGAAGGGATAAGCGCTGAAAGCATATAAGCGCGAAACCCACCACAAGATGAGATTTCTTTAAAGGGTCGTAGGAGATGACTACGTTGATAGGTCATAGGTGTAAAGGCAGTAATGTCATAGCCGAGTGATACTAATAACCCATAGGCTTATTGTACGCCTGTTTTTTATAAAGTTCAATACAAAATTTTCATGAATCATTTTTTCAATATGTTATTATATACGGTTAAGTAGTTAATACTACATACACCGAAAGATTTAAGGTGATTATAGCGATGGGGCTCACCTCTTACCATTCCGAACAGAGAAGTTAAGCCCATTTGCGCCGATGGTACTGCATTGTGGGAGAGTAGGTCGTCGCCTTTTTAGAGAACCCTTCATATTTATTTATGAAGGGTTTTTTTTGTGCCCAAAAATTAAAGTAATCA
>NZ_JBAKAO010000015.1:0-6213 GCF_038154885.1 Olleya sp. Ti.3.14 | reverse complement strand
AATTCTTTATAACCACCAAAAGCATCTAATGATCGGGTTTGTATGGTCAGTGTTTCGCCTAAAAAGTTTTTACTAGACTCGCCAAGAGATAAGGATAAATCTTCCAACACATCCATACGACAAACCAACTCTAGCATATGATGTGCATCTATTTGTTGATGCAGCGTAATTCTTTTAAATGCTGATATTTCTAATTCTCCTATAAAAAGCGTTGTGGTTGTTTGTAGTGCCATGTTGGTTAATTAGTATTTAAAATGGGTTTAATGAAATTATTAACTTATGTAGAAAACCAAATCTTGTTTTAGCAATAGTTTTATAACGTAAATTTGACTTGTCATTTTGAATATTATTGTATTGTAAATCAAATTATTAAAAATAGTAAAATAAAAATATTAATTACTATTAATATACGGTTAAAAGGCTGTTTATAGATGTTGTTTGTTAAATTTTATGAATTATTACTTATATGTCTTTACTCTATGTGTTAAATATTTAATAAAACATGTGTTTGCTGACTGTAATTTTGGTTTCCTCTTTTTAAGTAATTATTTTACCTTTGGCTTCTATGCGTTGCTATATCGTTTTTTTTGTAATTTTAAAGCCATAAAAAAACCACTATAAAGTGGTTTTAATTAACTAATTATCTTCTATTAAATTACCTTGTTCATCTTTATAGTAGCGTGTACCGTTTTTAAAAATGAAGTCTTTTTTATTTAAGGGAATATCTAAATATTCTGGTTTTAAAATTTCATTATAATCAAAAAGGTGCTCATAATCTAAATAATGTTTGGGTGGTTCTATGAAGTTATGTGATAGATTAACTTTTGTTTCTTTTTTTTCATTGCTATAAGTTTTTGTATCTTTATTCATTTTAGTTGTTGAAACCCTCATTATTTTATTTTTTTGAATAAATAATGCTTTATAGGTATTCTTTTCTTTTTCATTTTCATGAAAAACTTCTATCTGCTTTAAGAATAGCTTGTTTTTTAAATGAGGTTTATATTCATCTTTATCAAGCCAATGCATAATGTCATAACGGTCATAAACCATTCTTAAATGTTCTACTAATTCATTGTTCTTATTGTGTTCTAAAAAGGTTAGATTTATACTTATTTTCTTGAAATTCACACAAACAAAAGGCTTATTTTCTTCATTGTAGAAAGTAACATAATATTGACTCTCATTTTCAAAAGCATATTTAGCCCATTCTTCTGGGTTTTTTAAGATTTTTTTTTGTTCTCTAGAAGGTTTGCTATCTAAATAGCGTGTTAGAACATTGTCAATAGTATCCTCTTCAGTGAGCATGTCTTTCAATATCCAATTATATTCTCTGAATTTATAATTCATAATTTAAAATAATGTAGTTATATCATCAATAATTTCTACTCCTTTTTTTGCAGAGTGGTCTAATACTTCTTGAGACACTCCTTTCATGTTTTCTACTTGTAATATAACCCTTTCACCTAATTCTTCTCCTGTCTTTTTTACTGTAGCATTAGCATATTTCGCTGCATCATTTACATAATTTTTCCCTGTTTGCACTGTTACTTTAGATAAGTCTGTTGCTTTACGCTCAATAATACCTATACCATCAATAAAAGAATCAATATAGCCTTTACCGCTCTTTGTTCCCCCTTTTGCGAGTTTAACAAAAACTTCAGAAGAAAATTCTTTTCCTGCTAATTCTGCGAGTTCTTCCGTAAAAGCATTCATTACGTTATTATAACTTCTACCACGCATAATGTTTTGAAACCACTTTTGTGACTCTCTCGACATGGTTGACAAACAAGGTTGTGCATTATGCACCAACCATTCCCAAGCACCTACAAAATAAGTATGCCAATCTGCTACCTCAAAGTTATAGACTTTTTTGTTAGAGTACAAGAAGTTTGTGGCTTCTATGCGTTGCCCATTTGTTCCTGATTTTAATAATAAAAAAGACTATACGTTAGCATAGTCTTTTGTTAATTTTAAAATATAATTTGAAGATTAATTATCTTCAATTAAATTACCATCTTTATCTTTATAATAGCGGTTACCATCTTTATAAACATATGTTCTTACATTATCTTTTAAAATAGGAATGTCTCTCTCTAATCGTATAATACCTTCATATTTTCCAAATTCAGGATATGGCTCATAAAGTAAAGATGTATCCATGGGTTCTTTACTTTCAAAATCTGAAAATTTTTGATTTTTATCATCATATTTTCTAGCTGATGCATTTCCTTTATTGTCGAATACAAAATGAATACGGTAATTTGCTTTATCATTATCTTCTTTGTCGAAGTCATAATACCATATTTCACTTAAAAAAAGTTCTTCTTTAGGTTTTACTTCTGTAAAAATATATTTAAGATAATTTCGTCCACCCGGATCTATAAAGTTGACACCTACATGTTTGTTTTTATGATTTATGGTAATGTAGACACTAGGAAAACTATCTGATTCAGTTTCGAAAATAGAAAACTCATATAATAAACCTTTCTCATAATTGTGACGTGCTACATCTTGACAATTAATTTTTTTATCCAAAAAATCTTGTTTGAATTTAGTTTTATTAACGATGTCTAACCTTGTTAAAGTTGCTCTTTCTGGCTGTAACCTCTTAGCTGAAGCCCAATAAGATTGATATTTTATAATCATGTTTTTTTAAAATGGATTTAATATATTCCCAGCTGTATCTCTGATTTTGACCATGTTATCAGTTGCGTGCTCTAAAACTTCACTCGCTATTTTTTTAGTCTGCTTAGGTACTTCTAAAATCATATCACCTGCTAATTCAATACCTCCTTGCTCAATAGCGTCTGCATTTCTTGTTGTTTCTTTTATTAATTCACCAGGTGGGTATTTAGTCACTAACTCATCTATATATCCTTTTGCTGTATCAACAGATACCTTTCCTAATTGTGTGAATTTTCTTGATACAATTTCTAGACCTGGTACATAACTATCTAATCTTTTTCCTGAAGCAAGTACTACTTCGTTAAATCCACCAAGTCTTTTGTAAAATCCTTCTCTGATAAAATTAAAATAATTCCCTTTCCACATTCGACCTATCCATGGTGGTAAATGCTTTATCTTACTTAAACAAGGTCGAGCATTATGCACCAACCACTCCCAAGCACCAACAAAATAAGTATGCCAATCTGCTACCTCAAAGTTATAGACTTTCTTTTTTGTATACAAGAAATTTGTGGCTTCTATGCGTTGCCATTTTCCATTTTTGGTTTTTACTTCGTCTTGTAAGGTTAAATCGGCAGCATCTTTCCAACCACTTTGTGTGTAAAAAGGGTGTTCTGTGGTGGTTTCTATAACTACTCCGCATAAAGTGAAGCAAATGAAACAAAATAAACTGCTGTTAGATTATGAAATTTATACTTTCTACTTATACCTTAAAAATACAAAAAGCTACCTAAATGAATAGATAGCTTTTATTGTTTATTGCACTTGCTATTTTTGCACTCGTTACAAATGACCACTTGTGGGAGAATATATTTTATTAAAAATCATCAGAGAACCATTCTTCTTCTAAATCGTCTTCAATTTCAGAATTAGGGTTTAAATGTAAAGATTTAAAAAAGTCGAGTAAAGAATTCGCAACCAAATATAAACCTTCATTCTCTAAAGACTCATGGTACCAATAATATATTTTTTGATCAATTTGATTAATACATAATTGATCACCAGGTAAGCCTTCAGCAAATACAAAATAATTTTCGGGGATCTGATCAAGAAAAATTTTTCTGTTTTTTTGAAGAGAATTTTCACCTTTTCCCCAACCATAAATAATTCCAATAGGACATAGATTATCATCTCCGGCTATTGGTAACTTATCTAAACTCTTAAAAACTATGTCTTCATTAAATTGATTATAGCCATATTCTTTAGATAAATATATATATTCATCCGATAGTTTTAAATTATTTGATATTATATATTTCTTGTAATCAAAATTATTATCCTTTTTCTTTTTTAAAGCCTTAGTTAATTCCGTTTGACCTAACTTAAATATTATTTTTCTAATATGTTCCATTATAAAGTTCCGTTTCTTAGATTTGCAGCACCACCTGAATGTGGAATGTTTTTATGTAACGCTGTTGGTATTAATTCTATAGTTTTTCCGTCTTGATGATGATGAGGTGTTAATCCTTTATCTTTAAGATATTTTTTTGCTTGAGTTTTGTTCTTTAACCCCTTTTGTTTGGCAACTCTTTGATATACTTTGTCAAAATCTTTGGATGTTCCATCTAAATTCTTAAATTTCATTTTACCTTTTGACCATTTACTAAAATCAGGATACCCATTCTTAAAAGGTATTCCTTCTCCTTTAGTAATTTTATTAACCGCTTTTTTAGTAGACTTCCAAACACCTTCTCCAGCTTCTCCTATCCATTTACCTTTAGTTCTAGGTAACCTTTTAGCTACTTGCTTAATTGCTTCTGATACGCAAACAGCATTATGCACCAACCACTTCCAAGCACCAACAAAATAAGTATGCCAATCTGCTACCTCAAAGTTATAGACTTTCTTTTTTGTATACAAGAAATTTGTGGCTTCTATGCGTTGCCATTTTCCATTTTTGGTTTTTACTTCGTCTTGTAAGGTTAAATCGGCAGCATCTTTCCAACCACTTTGTGTATAAAAAGGGTGTTCTGCAGTGGTTTCTATTATTTCTCCGCCTAAAGTGACCTCTATAGTGGCATCAATTTCTTTTTGCATGGTGTTAAGGACTGGCTTTAAATCGCTTTCACCTGTTTCCTCGTTATAAGCCCAAACCAAATCGCCTACTTTTACATCTTCTATATTTTTAAGTCCGTTTTTTACTGCTATTTTAGTGCCTGCTGTAAAACACGCAAATACACATACTTTACCATATTTAACAGCGAGATCATCCACTTTTTTAGCAACAGCTTTAGCAAATCCTTTTCCTGCTGTTTTTAATCCTTGTTTGGTACCTAATTTAGCAGCAGATTGTAATGCTTTTTGTGCTGTTTTTTTTGCAGCTACTTTAATACCGCCTTTGATGGCACCTTTTGCAGCAGCTGTACCTACGGATGCTGTACCTAAAGTTACCACATCTACTACTAAAAAAGCAGCATTTAGGGCTACCATACCCCAATTGCCTTTAGCTCCTTCGCGTACCATACCAATAATGTTACCAACTACAGGTATTAGCTCAGCAGTGTCCCACCAGCCCCAACCAGAGTCTTCTTCTTCGCCATGTTCTTCTAAAAGCTTGTCGTACTCCTCTGGAGGTAATGGTACTTGTCCGCTAGTAATAAACTCTATTTTACCACCTGTGCTACAAGGCATTTTACTTTTAAAAAGTATAGTTTCTTGTCCTTTTACTTTTACTTTATAGGTGTCAGTCCAATTTGTGGTTGCTGGTGTGCAAGGATTTCCGTTTTTTAAAGAGCATGCTCCAAAAGGCGGAATATTGGTCATTGGTGCTTTGTCTGCTTTGGTAGTTACCAAGCAGCCATTAATTTTTATATGGGTATTGGATGTAGGAGTAAAGGGAGCTGGTGCAGCTCCTTTATCGCACATCATTATGGCATCTTTTACTACGTATTCTAAATCATGTGGCATAGTTTGTTTTTTAGAATGTTATAAAATATCCGTGTCTGACGATTCTATTTTAATCTTACTACCTCCAGTAATATTTAGCTTATCTCCATCTAAATTTACACTTGTTTCTCCTTTTATGTTAGCATCTGTTTTAGCGTTAAGGTTAGCACTAGCTGTTTCACTAGTAATAGTAATATCTTTAGTTGCTTTTATTCCTATACCTTCGTCTGCGACATGAATCCCTAAGTCTTTTTGAGCATAAATACTCATTGTGCCATCTCCACCACCTTCTTCATTAGGTTTTGCTATTATATTAAGGCTATTACCTGCCATAATATTAATATCCTTAGAAGCTAATGTTAACTTATTAGGAGCTTGTATAACAATCTCTCCATTACCTTGCATTACTATAACATTACCACTTGGGTCTGCTATGGTAATACTGCCATCATCATCATTCATGACTATTTTATTACCGCTTTTAGTTTGTAATGCCTTAATAGCATTTGATTCACTTTGAAAAGCGCCTGCTTTTCCAGAACCATTATATAAACTACCCATCATATATGGATGTTCTGCATTACCGCCTTCAAAACCTATTAAGACTTCTTCACCAGTTTCTGGTATAAAATGAAACCCTTT
>NZ_JBAKAO010000014.1:0-38951 GCF_038154885.1 Olleya sp. Ti.3.14 | reverse complement strand
ACGACTATGTTTTAACAATTAATAATGTTCTCAGTACTCAAAATGGTTTATTCTCGTTTGTTTAAATTAATCGTTTCCAATTAATTCTTACGCTGTCAATTCAATATGTTTATGAACTTTTTTCTTTGTCTCTTAAGATGTTATTTCCTTAAGCGGGTGCAAATATAATTCGCTTTTTTTAATCCCACAAGCTTTATTTAAAAAAAAGTTTTTTTCTTTTTTTTTTAAACTTCACTTTCAATATATCTTAGAACGTTTTCCTTTACTCTCAGTAACATCAGTTACGTCGTTTTCGGGGTGCAAATATACAAGCCTTTTTGGTTCCCGCAACCCTTTTTTTAATCTTTTTTTAATTTTATTTTAACACAACCCTTTAATGCCTTATTGCTAATAGGTTAGAGTCTGATATTTTTTTGAATTATTTTTTAATCTTAAGCTTACTGATAAACAAGTAATATTCTCACTATTTAATTTGTTTACTGATAAGCAGCGCGTTAGGGATAGAACGGTATGTTTGAGCTCTTTTTTTTATACGCACCTATATTAAGTAGTAAATTAATTAATCCATAAAATGTATTGTAATTAATAGTAAAAACTGTGCGCTAAAAAAAGCGAGTAGTGATAGCCCGACCCTTTGGGTAACGCCAACATTATGCTATAGAAAGAAATTCCAGACTAAACCAAATCGAATTGTAAAATCACGATATGGTTGATTGGCTGCCGAATAATAATCTTTTGCAGTGAAGGCTGAATTAAAATGTTCGGCTTTTAAAAATATTCTAGTTTGTCTAATTTTTGCGTTGACAAAAAAGTCTAGCCTAGGGAATCCTCCGAACTCTTCTTGATTTTGAGTATAGAACTCGGCTAATAAAGGGTCATAACTATTCATATTATATGAACTGAAATAATTGAATATTATTCCGGTTTGCAAAAACATTGCTTTTTTGAATACTTGATTTGAATAATATAGTGTATTGCGGGTTACTATCTGAGGGACGTTTAAGACATTGGCGTTATCTTGCACGTTTTGATATAACACTGTATTGTCTAAAGCGAAATTTTTATACCTGATTTCTTTTTGAAGTTTGAGTTTTAAATAGGTAATCGCATCGCTATTTTGGTATGGTTTAACATTGCCTTCTTCATTTTTTGAGAAATATACATAATCATTTATTGTATTTAGATCTACCGTTAGATTCGCATATTTTTTGGAGTCTATCTTAAAGAGTAATTGCTGTGATTTAATATTATTAAATTGATTACTCCAGTTATAATTTTTATAATCACTTTGAAAAAGCAATGTGTTAAAATTTGGAGCTATGGATGAGTGATTGATATTAGCTAATATTTTAAGGTCACTATTTAATTGATAAGATGCTGTCCCTGAAATATAGTTTCCGTCAAAATCTCCTGTTACATTTAATCCTGCATTACCATTTAAATTAAAACCTTTGTACTGCTTATTATATTTTGCTCCTACTGAGACTACATCTCCAATTAACCTATTAGTTATAGTTCCTGAATTAAGTGCTACAATTTTATCATACCCATAGTTATAGTTATTATGTGTTGCATTAAACTGAAGATTACCTAATGTACCATTTTTGTAGTTTAATTGTAATTGGTTTGTAAACTGCTCTAGCTCTGTCCTATCCTTTAAGCTTGAAGTACGGAAGGCTTCTCCAAAATAATCGGTATTGGCTGCTGATTGATCGAATGTATAAATCTTATCCTCAAGTGTCATTACATGTGCTAATTGAAGACTGTTTGAACTTAAAGAATCCTTAGGTCTAATAAAATCGTAGCTATGATTTAAATAAAATCGTTTACCCAAAAGTAGATTTTCTGCGTTTTCAAAATTTACTTCTAACACTCCTCTGTCGTCAAAATCAGGGTCTCCGGATTCAAAAAACGCAAGGTTGTCGTCTTTTAACCCTCCATTTTCTTGAGTTAGTAAATCCTGAGAGGTAAAATGTGTATTTAAAATATAACGCCTATTTTTTGTTTTATAACTTGCTGTCATCCTAAGATTTCCTGAGCTAGTTAATGAGTTTTGATATATACCTAAAGACCTAACGCCTTTATACCCAATTGATAAATTAAACTGCTTTGACGTATTGGTAGTGAAAAACGCATCTAATTGCTGTCCTTGGGTTAAGGCAGTTTTAAAATAAAGCTCAGTTAATGGTGTAGGCACATGATAATAATTGATGTCCTCTGCATCTAAGTAGTTAAAATGCTTTGCTTTTGCACCAAATCCTGGAATTAAATGGGTGTCGTTAAAATTATAAGTAAGACTATTATAAGTCTGACCAATATTAGCAAATGGCATTAAACCAAACTCATCACGTCTTAAGTAATTGTATTTATACTCTTTATTTATTGTTAGGGTCGTATCTAAATATGTAGTATCTCTTAAATGATTAATAATCAAATAATCTGTAATAACAGCTTCTTTTTTTTGTGTTGATTTAGCACCTACACTACCCTTTTTAAGACTGTCTTGAACGGTAACAACATTAGACTGGACTGAAGATATCGCTTTATTTGAAGTCTTTTTTACTGGTCTTTGCGCATATGCAAAAACAGTTATGATGAATAAAAGGAAAGAGAAAATTATTTTTTTCATTAAATGGTGACTATTTTAGACCTTTAATTAAAAGCTGAATCATTTATTTTTGCCAAAAATAGCAAATATCTTTATGGTTTTGTGGTTTCTGTTAAGAAAGGAACAAAATTGAAACAATATAACGTCAAATCTTCTTTTTTATTTAATGCTAAAATTAAAATACACCAATCACAAATTAGAGTGCGGAACTGATGAAGCTGGTCGTGGTTGCTTAGCTGGACCTGTTACTGCTGCTGCTGTAATTTTAAAACCTAATTTTAAGAATGAAGTTTTGAACGACTCTAAACAAATTAGCGAAAAAAAAAGAGATTTATTAAGACCAATTATTGAAAACGAAGCATTGTGCTTTGGCTTTTATCACATCCATGAAGCGGAAATTGATAATATTAATATATTAAACGCTTCCATTTTAGCGATGCATAAGTCTATTGAAGCCATGAAAAAAACACCCGAGTTTATTATTGTGGATGGAAATAAATTTAAACCTTATAAAGATATTCCGTTTGAAACTATAATTAAAGGAGATGGTAAGTTTTTAAGTATTGCTGCAGCGTCTGTTTTAGCCAAAACTTATCGAGATGAATACATGAATAAAATCCATGAAGAGTTTCCGATGTACAATTGGAAACAAAATAAAGGTTACCCAACTAAACAACATCGTGAAGCTATTAGAAAATACGGTCCTACTAAATACCACAGAAAATCTTTTAAGCTGTTACCAGAACAATTGAAATTAGAATTGTAACTTATTATATTTGCACAAACTCTCTACTTTTATGAAACATATATGGTGTTGTTTACTATTTATTTTTTTGATAATATCTTGTCAAAAATCTACTAACAAAAATACAATTGAAGATTATATTTTTAGTCAAGCAGATTATGTGTTAACCATTAACAATCTAGAAAACTTTAAAAGTAACATAACCAACAACCATTTTATAGACCAATTATCTAACACAAGGTCTTATAAAAACATTTGTGAAAAACTAGAATTATTAAACCAAATAAAAAGCAAACAAAAGGTTTACGTCAATCTGTTTAAAGATAAAAAGGATAGTTTACAATATAGTTTTGTTACTAAATTAAACGATTCTGTTTTTAATTTAGATAGTTTAAAAATTAAAAGAGAGCCTATAAAGATAAAAGGGTTATCTGCTGAAAAAATCACAAATAAAAATCAAATAATTTATGTTTCGACAGTTGGAAACCTACTTATAGGAGCAAATAATGTTGATCATTTGCAACACTTAATAAATAGTAAACCTGACAAAAATTCGATTAAAAAAATAATAGCAACTCAAGATCAAGAAGCTTCGTTTTCTGTATTTATAAATAAAAATAATGTTTTAAATACTGTTTTCCAAAACAACAATCTTTCATTTAAAAATTTTACAGACTATTTGACTTTTGATACAGAAGTTAGTCAAAACCAGCTAACGTTAAACGGTATAACTAAAGCTAAAGAAACGTCCAATAAATTAATTAACGTGTTTAAAAACACATTACCACAGGACAACCAGTTAGCACAAATAACACCTTCCAATAGTGATGGCTTTTTAAGTATTACTTTTAACGATTATAAAAAATTTAGCCATAACTTAAACAAATTCAATAAGATTGACACTCTTAAATCTAAAACGACTCTTTTTGATAATATCATAGAATTTGGTGAAATTTACAGTGACACAACTAGTGCTGTTGTATTAAACTCTATTGATATTATTAGTACTCAAGAAGCCTTACTTAGTGAAAAAGAAAAAGTTGAAGACTTTAGAGGTATTAGCATTTATAAATTTTCTAAACCTGGACTATTTAACGATTATTTAAAACCATTTGTTAATTTGGACAAGGCTGCTAACTACTTTATAATAAATCAGTTTTTAGTATTTGCATCTAATACAGAGACACTGGAAAATATAATTGTTAATTATCAAAATCAGACTACAATAAATGATCGCGATTATTACAAAGATTTAAAGAAAAACTTAAGTAATCAAGCATCTATACTTCAGGTTATAAATCCTATTAATCTTAATCAAATAGTCAAAACTAACTTGAATACTAATTTTGATTTTAAATTTGACAACTACAAAACAACTGCTTTACAATTTATTTACGACATAGACTTTGCACACTTTAATGCCATTATTAAGCAAAGTAAACCATCGGTTTCAGACAACTCGGTTACTGAAATGTTTAATATTAAATTAGATAATGACATACTTACTAACCCTCAGTTTGTTAAAAACCATCGTACAAAACAAAAAGATATAATTGTACAGGACATAGCTAACACCTTATATTTAATATCTAATAGTGGTAAAATACTATGGAAAAAGCAATTAAAAGGTGCCATTTTAGGATCTGTTAATCAAATTGACATGTACAAAAATGGACGTTTACAATTAGTGTTTGCTACTGCTAATCGTGTTTATGTTTTAGATCAAACTGGAGAGGATGTAAAACCGTTTCCGATGACCTTTAATGATGATATTACGCAACCTCTTTCTGTTTTTGACTATGACAATAACAAAAAATACCGCTTGTTTATAACACAAGACAAAAATGTACTAGTTTATGATAGTCATGGTAAAACGGTCAAAGGTTTCAACTTTAAACAAGCAGAAGAAACTATAAACACACCACCTCAACATATTAGAATTGGCCGAAAAGATTACCTGCTTTTTAAAACAGACAACCAATTATACATTTTAGACAGACGTGGAAAAACTAGAGTGACTCCTAAAACAAAACTTAGTTATGCAAATCAAGCTATCTTTAATTATAACTCGAATTTTATAACAACAACTAAAGACGGTAAGTTAGCAACTATAGATCAAAAAGGTAAGGTTACAGTAAGTAATACAAACCTGTCAGAAAACATAACTTTAAGCGCGACTACAAAAACATTAATTACACAAAGTGACAATATCTTAAATATTAAAGATAAAACCTTACAATTAGATTTTGGTAGCTATACGCCTGCAAAACTATTTTTAATTAACAATAAAATATACGTTTCCACTACAGATAAGCAAACTCACAAAGTAATGTTATTTGATAGTAATGCAAAGCAGCAAGATAACTTTCCTGTTTACGGTACATCAGCTATAGATCTTGATAATATTGACAAGGATAATAATCTAGAGTTTGTGACAAAAGGTGAGAGCAACTCTGTGTTAGTTTATAAAACAAATTAAGTAACTGAATAAAAGGTTATTACAGCTAAAAAATTGATGATTTATTTAAATTATTCAATTAAAACGTTAACTTTATGATACTTAAAACATTAAGTAAACATAAACTAAATACTACTTTATGAAAGCTGTAATTATATCCCTATGTACTTTATTTCTGTTAGCTAATTCTTGCAATAACAATAATAAAGCTGAAATCGATTTGTCTGAACAAAACACTTTAACCGAAAGACAGCTTTATACCATACATATTCAAAACACAGATCAAAGAAGTACATACACTGCGACTAACGACTCTATTGCAATTGGAGGAGGAGATCCTCTTCCACCTTGTCCTGACAGTTCCTTCACAGACTGTTGTCCATCTGTTAAATACATAAGCTTTGACAAGGACACTAAAAACATAAAGATTATCTTATTAGACAATAAAGACAATCCAATTCAAACTTTTACAGCTGATGATTTAACGACATTAGAAGATAGCACTCTTGTATTTCCGGTAAATAAAATGAAATCGTCAATATGTGACGGAACAAACAAATTACAAGTTACCACTAACAATAAAAAGCCTTATAATGTTGTGTTTAAAAAGTAAGATGAATGAAATATATCTTATTTTTTATATGCTTAATTTCACTTAAAGTTAGTTTATCACAACAGTCCAGCCAAGCTTCAGAAAAAACAATAAAAAAACTTAGTAATAAAGCTATCAATATAGCAACTAGCAACCAAGACTCAGCGTATTATTACTTTAAACAAAGTATTAAAGTTGCAGCAAGTAATAAGCATTGGAATTATGCAATGGATAATTATTTTGAAATTTATAATACAGCGTTTTACCATAATAATTTCACCAAACGACAATCTACTTTATTCACTATTGACTCCTTATATAATAGTCAACAAAATTACTTTAACACCTTAGAAAACAGTCTTAAATATAAAAACCATATTAACTTTTATTATGGTTTTTATTATTACCGTTTAAACAATTACGAAGCAGCTAAAAATCGTTTTCAAAAAATAATTGATAATACCGCAAACGCTGACAACTCCCAACTTTTAAAAAACAAAACGTTTCTTTCTGTAGCTTATAGTTATGTGGCTAAAATGAATACTGACGAAGGTAAATACGCCTTATCCAAAGCACTGTATGATAAAAATATCAGGTTTTTAAAAACAATAGATAGTACTAATAATGATTTGATATACTCAAACTATAATTTGCTAGCCGAAGTTTTAAAAAAAGAAAACAAGCACAAACAATCTAACAGCTATTTTCTTAAATTTTTAAACTACTACGATAATAAAGGTGGCTCAAACAATATTATGTCTTCGTGTTTTAATATTGCCAAAAATTACATTCAATTAAAAAAAATTGATAGTGCTAAGTTTTATCTAAAAAAAGCTAAACAGTATTTAGACATAAACCATATGTACAATGTAAATTATTATAAACTATACTCCGAAATATATGATAATGAAAACAACTATGAAAAAGCATTAAATGAATTAAATAAAGCGCTAAATTTTTACAAAAAAAAAGCCACTAGGTCGTATAAAAACAACCAATATATAGCAATTACAAATTCTGATATAGGCGAGTTGCATCAAAAGTACGATGATCCAAATAAAGCTCTAAACCATTATAATATAGCCATAAGTTTATTTCAAAATGACTCTATTAAATCAAGCATTAATCAAATAAACTTGTTAAAAACATTAAAGCTAAAAGCTATTACATTAAACAATCTTAATAATCCTATTGAAACTATCAACACAGTAAATTATGCTATTAGTATTTTAGACAAACTAAGACCAACCTTTAGGTATAATGATGACAAACTTTTTTTTATAGAAAATGCTTTTCCATTATTTGAGTCAGGTATAGAGGCCTGTTTTGCTTTAGATAGCAAAAACAATAATAACACTTATATAGATCAAGCTTTTTTATATGCAGAAAAAAGTAAAAGCGTTTTACTTTTAGAAGCATTATTAAGTAGTAAAGCTACCAATTATGCAAATATCCCAAAAAACATAATTGAAGAAGGAGACGTTTTAAAATATAAAATTACCACTTTAGAAAAAAAACTAAACGTTAATAAAACTGAAACTTTGAAAGAGGAGTTAACCAACTTAAAACTAGAACATACTAATTATGTAAAACGTCTAGAGTCAAACTATAAAAATTACTTTAATTTAAAGTACAATTCAAAAGGGATTAGTTTAAAAAAAACACAACAACTATTATCTAAAAAAGATATGCTTATCTCCTATTTTTATGGCGAAAATGCGATATATACATTTGGAATAACTAAAAACACAAAACAACTTAAGAGAATAACATTGGATTATAATTTTAATGATTCAGTAAAATTAACATATAAAATGCTTAGCAATCCTAAATCCAATTTAGAGCTGTTAAGAAAAAATCTAAAAAGTTTACACGATAAGATAATAGCTCCTATTAATAAATTAAATCAAAATCTAATAATTGTAGCAGATGGATTGTTAAACTACATACCTTTTGCAGCTCTAATTGATAAAAAATCCAATTATTTACTTGAAAAACATAATATAAGTTACATTAATTCTGCAACATTATTACAACAATTACAAGCTAAAAAATCTAATAATGGAAAACTTTTAGCTTTCGCGCCAAGTTTTAACAACAGCAATTTACTAGCATTACCTAATAACTTAAAGGAAGCAAAAGATTGTGCAGATTATTTTAAAGGTCAAGTATTAAGTCATGACAATGCTACCTTACAAAATTTTAATACTAAAAGTACTAATTATAGTATTTTACACTTGGCAACACATGCTGTTTTTAATGATGAAGCTCCTGAGTTTTCATTTTTAGCATTTACCACTAAAAATAGGCAAAACGGTTATCTGTATACTAAAGACTTGTATAATTTAAAACTCAATGCAAATCTAGTTACCCTATCTGCTTGTGAAAGCGGAATAGGAAACCTGAAACGTGGCGAAGGGTTATTAAGTTTAGCTAGAGGGTTTTACTTTAGTGGTGCACAAAGTATATCTAGCACACTTTGGAAAATTAACGATGCGTCTTCTGCTGCGTTAATGTCAGATTTTTACAAAAATCTTTCAAAAGGACAACCTAAAGACTTAGCACTACAACAAGCTAAGCTAACTTTTGTAAAACAAAATAAAGACAATGCCTTATCGCATCCATATTATTGGTCTGCATTTGTGATTTCTGGAAATACTGAGCCTTTAACCTCAACGCATTATTGGTTATGGATTATAGCAGGAATACTGCTAATAGTAATATTAGGTATATTATTAATAAAGAAAAATAGTTAGTTTAAACTTTCAAGTAACGTTTTAGCTTCTTCTTTTTTGTAATTATAATTTGCAATTAAAGTTTCAAGATATTTAGTAGCTTCGGTTTTATTATGCTGTTTCAAATTAATTAAGGCCAAATACCAATTAGCTTCTGCTTTAAATTCAGCTACATCTGCTGCTGTTTCTATTTTAAACAAATCTTTTGCTTTATCTAATTCGCCTAAACCTAAATATGAATTTGCTTTATAAAAATTAAAGTAAGGTTGTTTATTTTCTATTTTATTAAATTTTTGAATTGCTAAATTATAGTCTTCAGTTTCATAAGCTACAAAAGCTTCACGTTCAAGACTACTTGTATCTTCCCCTCTTGTAATAGTATAAACTGTATTTGGATAGTTTTTATAATTGGTAGCATATAAATCTTCATAATTTACACCAAAAAAAGCATCGTAACCAAACCAACCAGCTGCTAAAAAAAAGACAATGGATGCAGCAATGCGCCAATTAAACCATGATTTGGCATTATTTTGCTCAGTCTTTATCTTTTTTTCAAAACCCTGTAGTTTTGATTTTAGAGTATCGCTTTGTTCTGCCTTAATGACTTGCTTGATATTATTTTCAAATTCAAATTGCGCTTTAAATTCAGAATCGGTATTTAGCAAATCTTTAAATACATGTTCTTGTTCTGGAGTTAGTTTATCAGAAAAATATAGATATAAAAGTTGTTGTTTATCCATGTTATTTAGGGTTGCTATTAATACGTTGTTTTAAGGTTTTTAGGCATCTAGACTTAGCGCTTTTAATAACGTTTTCGCTATTATAATTTCTATGTTTTAAAATGTCTTTAATGGTAAATCCTCTGTAATAAAACAAGGTAAGTAACTCTTGACATTGCTTACCTAAGCCTGTAAAGTGAAGTTTTAGCAGCTTTTGCTCTTGGGTTAACGCTTCATTTTCAACCTCCAAGGTAGTTACTAAATCATCAGAATCCTTAACTAAGGATAAATCAAAATTAGCACTTACTTTTTTGTTGTTTTTTTTCATCTTATCAAAGATTAAGTATTTACCAATACTAAATAAATAAGTAGAAATACTGCTTGTAAAGCTTTCAATTTTACCACTCATTACATTGTTATAAAACACGATATAAGCATCTTGGTAAATATCTATAATGTCATCGGTATCCAAATTATAACGTCTAGCAAAATTTATAAACTTGTCTCTGTTGTCTTCATACACTTGCTGAAGCGCTTGGTCTGAGCCTTGTTTTAAACTTTGAAGCGATATTTCTTCTTGGTTATTTGCCATTTAATACTTGGTTTGAAGGAAAGGTTAACACGTAAAAGTAAAATTAACTTTTTTTTAAAATAAAAAGCATCTTCTGTTAACCTTTTTAAAATCAAAACATTAATAAGCATATTTATAAAACTTAAAAAAAATGAAAACACTGCTATTCACAATCATGATACTATTAACTTTTACTATTAGTGGACATGGACAAAACAAAACTGCTACAAAAGATTCCACTACTAGTAACCCTAACATTTTTTTAGATAAAGGTACTCAAACTTTAACCAGCCTTTTTGGCGAAAACCTTGATGGTAACGCTAACGGAAAAGCAATAGGATATTTAGAGTTATTAGAAAAATCGGACTTACCTGAAAAACAAAAAACAGAGCTGAAAAATCAATATTACTTGATATCCAAAAATTTGACACAAAAACAAAAAGACTCATTAGGACAAACTATTGGAAAACAAATAAAGGACGCTAAAAAAGACGAATAATTAATCCATTAAAAATAAAACAATGAAACTTTTAAAACCCTTACTAATAATATTAATGTGCTGTTTTGCAACGTCAAGTAATGCACAGATCTGGAAAAAACTAGCTAAAAAAGCAGAAAAAGCTGCCGAAAAAACTTTAGAAAAGAAAGTTGAACAAAAAACCGAACGCGAAACTGAAAAAGCTTTTGATTCTACATTTAATAATAGTAGTGATCCAAAAACCGCAACTAATAATAATAAATCACCTTTTGGTACTAGTACATCTGCTGAAACTCCTGCAAACACCTACACATTTTCTCATAAATACGTCATGCAAATAGAAGATGGCAAACGCACAACAAACTTAGTGTACTATTTAACCAATGCTGGAAATTATTTTGGAACCAGTATTCCTGATAAAACAGGTAAGAATGATGTGATAAGCGTTATGGATATAGACAAAAAATCCATGTATATGTTTATGGACAATAAAGGCGACAAAACACTAATGTCTATGGGCTTAAACTTTGAGGACTCCACTGACGACGCTATTAATCAATCCAAAATAAGCATAATAGCTACCGGAAACACTAAAACAATATTGGGCTATACATGTGAAGCTTTTAAAGTTAAAGGACCAGACATTGAAGGTATTGTTTGGATTACACAAAACGCAGGTATATCATTTGTAAAATCCATGTACAACCTTAAAAGCAAAAAAGGGAACAATCAATCTTGGATGAAAATGATAGATGGACTAACGCTAGAAATGGATATGGTTGACACCTCTAAACGCAAACCTAAAGCCATAAAAATGACATGTATTGCTTTGGATAAAACCACTATAACCATAAAGCCATCTGACTATAAAAAACTAATGTAAACTATTAATTATAAACCAATAATAAAATGAACATTTTTAAAACACTAAGTATTTTACCTTTAATTATTTTAAGCTTAAACTGCCAAGCTCAAGATGTTTTTCAAGCCAAAACCAAAGGGACATTTTTAACTAACGGAAGCATTTTAGTATACAATACAACCCGAAAAATTAATGATAATAAAGCCACTGCTTTTACAACTAATATTACTCCTAAAGCAGGTTATTTTATAGCAGATAATCTTGCTATTGGACTAGAGCTTTCCATAACTACCAATAAAGAAAAACAAGAAGATGAGTTTTTTGGAGATATAGAAACCACAACCAATGGTTTTGCAGTATTACCTTTTGCTAGATATTATTTAGACAATGGTCTTTTTGCCGAAGCTGTTGTTGGTTTTGGCTCTCAAAAAACAACTACCGAAAGTAGTTTTACCGAACTCGGAACGTTAGAAACTAAAGCATCATCCTTTGGATTTAGAGTTGGTGTTGGCTATTCTTTTTTACTAGGAGATCATGTCGCTATTGAACCTTCTATAAATTATTCCTGGGAAGACATAAACCCAGAAGATGCACCTTCAGAGTACAAAGAGAGTTTATCATCCATCTTTCTAGGCATTGGATTGTCTGCTTATTTTTAATTGATAATATCCCTTTAAACTGATTGATTGAGTTTTCATTATTTAATTTAGTTTAAAAGCCGAAACAAATGTTTCGGCTTTTTTTATTCTATGTGTTAACCTTTACTTACTAAAACCATTAATAAGTGTTATTAATCTTAAAACATATTTAATTATGGCAACAAAACAATTTACAGTTAACACTTACAAAATGGCTTTGGGTTATCAAAATTCTGCAACATGGAATGGTAAAAAAATTAAAATCCAAGGTTACATTACTTGTTATGACAAAGACCACAGATTTATTATGTATTTCTTACATGACTCAAGTCCTGTACCTGATCCAACTTATATTCCTGCCAACAAAGTTGGAGCCATATTTTTACCATTTAAAGACATGCCAATGTATGTTGATATGGTTAGAAATGAAAAACCAGTGTATGCTTACTTAAATTCTACTCACCCAGAATGGAATAGTATAAAAACCTCTAATGAGCCTGTTGGTGAGGAAGAAAGCTAGAATTAGTCAATTTAGTTTAAAAGCCGAAAAATATTTTTTTCGGCTTTTTTTTATCTCTTATGTTAACCTTTACATTTTTGATCTATTAATAGGAAAACAAAAACTATTAATCATTTAAACAAAAACACAATGAAACATTTATTATTAAAATCAAAATTTATCCTATTAGCAATTATCGTTGCTTTTAACTTTTCATGCTCAACAGAAGATGGTGCAGATGGTCCTGCTGGTGCAGACGGTATTGATGGAACTAACGGAGCAGATGGTATGGACGGAAACGCTAATGTGCAAAGCATAACCCTTGATGCTTCAACTTTTTCTGGTAATTACACCTCTGTAGCAATTCCAGAAATAACACAAGACATTTTAGACAATGGTGTTATACTTACTTATTTAAATAACAATCCTAATAATTGGGTACCTGTACCATGTCCATTTGATACCATTGCGTTTGACTTTTCTGTTCACGTAATACACTATCTTGGCGGTATTGATTTTGATTATGGTGATGCCTCAGGATCAAACTATACCATAGCAGCAGGAGACTTAAATTCTTTAAGAGTTATTATAATTGAGTCTTCGTCTAATGCAAGATTTACAACCAATAGTAAACAACAAACCTACAACCAATTAAGCCAAGCAGGAATTGACATTACTAACTATTATCAAGTATGTGATTATTATGGTATAGCTTATTAATTTTACATTATAACACAAAAACAACCGAAGCAAAGTCTTCGGTTTTTTTGTGTTGTATTTAGGCTATATTTAGTAACATTGTATTTTAAAACAAATACCATTTTTAATAATGATTAATCGTAACAAAGCCTCTATTTTAAAGTGTATTATTCACAAAGTAGGAAACAAACATAACGACACAAAAAATGCCTTTTCTGAAAAAGAACTTATTTTTGATGAAGCCAGTTATGAGTTAATGGTTCCTTTTTTACTAAGACCATTTACAAGCTTAGTCCAAAGTCACCGATTTAATCATCATGCCAATATCGAGCTAAATGAAATTAATGCTTACACTAAAGAAATTTTTGCAGATGACGAAACTTTTGTGGACGTCTCCAAAAATGTAGTTAAACATTTATATGAGCAATCAACCTCTGCACAAATTAAAACGGGAGACGTAATTGTTGCCTATTTTGATGGTATTGAACATAATGAAATGGTTGTGGACGCTATTGGAATTTTTAAAATAGAAAACAAAACCAACTTTTTTCAAACCTATTTAGAAGATAACAGTTACGACGTTTTAGTCCAAAAAGGGATCAATGCTAAAAAAGTAGATAAGGGTTGTTTAATTTTAAATACTGGAGATGCCGAAGGTAAAGTTGTGTTAACCGTAGACAACAATAATTACGATGCTGCGTATTGGATAGATAAGTTTTTAAACATAAAATATGCAGATGACTACAATAGTCATACACAAAACTATCTTGAGCTTTGTAAAGAATTTTCGACAGAAATAATCAAAACAACCTATGGAGCCCAAGAGCATAATACCTTTTTAGCTAAAACTATTGACTTTTTTAAAGAAAATGAAATAGTAAATGTCGAGCGATTTAAAGACGAAGTCTTTGTGGAAGACAAACACATGGATCTATTTGAAAGCTATAAAAAAGATTTTGAATCGGAACAGAATGTGTTAATCAGAAATCAATTTGATGTCTCAGAAAAAGTTTTAAATAAAGAAAAGAAAAAAATTAAAACCGAAATTAAATTGGATACAAACATCCAAATTAAATTAGACATAGACGCTCCTGATGCAAGTGCAGAATACCTTGAACGTGGTTATGACGAAGAGAAAAAAATGCATTATTATAAAGTATTTTTTAACGTAGAAGCCTAAAACCAAACACTCTAAACATGTCTACTAAAACCTTGTCTATTATAATTCCTGCTTATAATGAAGAAAGCACTATCACACCAATACTGGACAAGATTAATAGTGTGACATTGCTATTTGGTATAAAAAAGCAAATTGTAATTATTGATGATTGCTCTACAGATCAAACAAAAAAAACCATTGAAACTTTTATTGCTAATAATCCTAATTTAGATATTAAGTTTTTTAAGCAAGAGGTAAATCTTGGTAAAGGTGCAGCACTCCATGAAGGCATTAAACAAGCAACTGGAGATTATATTATAATCCAAGACGCAGATTTAGAATATGACCCAAACGAGTATAACGTCCTATTAAAACCAATCACAGACGGATTTGCGGACGTCGTGTATGGTTCAAGATTTATGGGTAGTAATCCTCATCGTGTATTGTTTTTTTGGCATACCATAGGAAATAAGTTTTTAACCTTTTTCTCTAATGCGGTAACCAATTTAAACCTTACAGACATGGAGACTTGCTATAAAATGTTTAAAAGTGAAATTATTAAATCTGTCAACCTCAAAGAAAAACGCTTTGGTTTTGAACCCGAAGTAACTGCTAAAATATCCAGAATACCATATATACGTATTTACGAAGTCGGTATTTCATATTATGGAAGAACCTATTTGGAAGGCAAAAAAATATCATGGAAAGATGGTTTTAGAGCCTTATATTGTATTACAAAATATGGGCTTTTAAAAGGTAAATAGTGATGACAAAAAAATTAATCATTTTAATTTCTATTGTATTCACCTTACTATTCGCTTATTTTAGTTGGCCTTATAAATTAGGTATCACGCCAGACTCCGTGTCCTATATTCAAATAGTAAAAAGTATTTTACTAGGTAATGGTATCGTAGACGAAAACGGAATACTAATTACGCATTGGCCTCCACTTTACCCTTTATTAGTAGCATTAACGACCAAGCTATTTAATTGCAGTATACCTACAGGCGCCTTTATATTAAATGTAGGACTGCTTTCTACAATTTCATTAATTTTTTACAACCTTTTAACAACACTAAAAATTGACAAAAAAGTTATTCCTTTTATTGTTATTTTACTTTTAACCTCCTACACATCACTAGTCTTTATTTACTTTTTAAGTGAAGGGTTATTTATGGTTTTACTACTGTTAGTAACATTGCTTTTAATTAAATGGGGTAAAACTAGCAGTTACAAATATATTATTTGGGCTGGAGTAATATCTAGCGCGTTATTATTAACTAGATATGCAGGCTTAGGATATATTGGTGGTTTTGGGTTTTATATTTTAATACTCCATAAATCTAAAATTAAACCAAGATTAAAAGCAGTACTAATTTATACGATCTCTTCCTTAAGTCTATTTATTCTCTGGCTTATTTACTGCTACTATTTTAACAATTCTAACACCATAAGAAATATCGATTTTTTTGGTTTCAGATTTAGAAGATTATTATCATTAACCAAAACAATAATTTACTGGTTTTTATATAATGGCTATATAGCAACAATCATTTTAAGCTTCATAGTTATTAGTTTTTTTAAATTTAAAACAATACAAAAAACAATAATAGCACAAGTTAAATCCTGTACACCTATCATCTTATTATTGGTAACTTTATTGTGTTCTTATACAGTATTTATAGTACTTTCTATTTCTTTTTTTGATGAAAACGTGCCTGTTAATACCAGAATATTCTTTCCATTTTATTTTATCATATTAACACTAGTCGTTTTAATTTTAAACCCAATTCTAAAAACGAAACAATATCAACCAATAACCATAGTTCTTTTTATAATACTATTACTATCCAATATTTTAAACACCTACCAATTAAGAGTCAACCATTATCAAAACGGTACGCAATATAGTGCAGAAGTATGGAAAAACTCCCAATCTATTAACTACATAAAGTCCAAAGACACATTAAATCTTTATACCAATGCACACGATATCATGCGTTTTTATAAAAATGTAAACAACCATAAACTTCCATTTATAAATACAAAAACTTACGATAGTACTTTACAAAAAATGACCCAAGATCTCAAACAAGGTAAAGCTCAAATCTTGTTTTTTAATAATATAAATCGACGCTATTTTATATCTAAACCGGATTTATTAACCCATTTTAAAGATTTTAAAATTCACTATTTTGAAGATGGTATGCTAATCAAAAACTTATAGACCATTTTTATATGTAAATACTTTTAATTAAATTGATTTCTAATTAGTCTAATAATCAATAACTAAACGTTTTTACATGAAGTCCCTTTTGTACCTAGCCTTTATTTTAAGTTCATTTTTTGCTAACGCACAATATCACACTGCCAAAATACTAATGACAGATGGAACCGTTAAAGATGGCTTAGCTAGACTACCTTCTAATAAAATGTTGGATGGTAAAGTAGAATATAAATCTAGTGCAAAAGCAAAAGTTTTAAAAATTGACGAAGACACTATTTCTCAAATTTTATATACAGCTAAAAACGGAAATAAATTTTTGTTTGTCAGAAACACTGTTGTCCATTTATTTAAATCCTTTGGAAAAGAAATAGTATCCGAAAAAAAGAATAAACATTGGATGTTATTAATATATGCCAATGATGCTATTAAAGGATACTCGCTTGCACAACGCTATAAGCTGGATAAAAAAGGAATCATGAAATCCATAACTGGAGCACACTCTATTTGGGAATTTGTTTACTTTTTATACCAACGTCCAACAGAGGACAAAGCCTATATAGTAAGTGGTAAAGGGTTTACTAATGGACAAGTAAAAAAAGCAATGGGTATTTATTTTAAAGATTATCCTGCACTTGTAAAACGCATACAAAACAAAGAGTGGAAACACTTTAGTTTAACAGAGATTGCAGAGGCTTACCTAGACTATGCTAAGGACTAAATTATATAAAGTTAGCTTCAAACATGGCACTAAAATGTTTTAATATTTTAGATTTCACTTCTGCTTCATCCACAGACTTAACACCTAACTCTACTTGCATGGAAGTTACTGCTTTACCTTTAATTCCGCAAGGAATAATATTATCAAAGTAACCTAAATTAGCATTAACATTAAGTGCAAAACCATGCATGGTTACCCAACGACTAGCTCTAACTCCCATTGCACAAATTTTACGAGCAAATGGTGTGCCTACATCTAGCCAAACGCCTGTTTCGCCTTCACTACGTGTTGCCTTTAAACCATATTCATCTAAAGTTAAAATAATAACTTCTTCTAAAAAACGTAGGTATTTATGGATGTCTGTAAAAAAATTATCTAAATCCAGAATAGGATAACCAACTAATTGTCCAGGACCATGGTACGTAATATCTCCTCCTCTATTAATTTTATAAAACGATGCACCTTTCTCTTTTAATTGGTCTTCGTTTAGCAATAAATTAGACATATCACCACTTTTACCTAAAGTATAAACGTGTGGATGCTCCACAAACAAAAAGTAATTATTGGTTTCTAGACCAGCAGCTTCTCTTCTATTTTTAATTTTAGTATCTAAAATACCTTTAAACAATTCTTCTTGATAATCCCAAGTCTCTTTAAAGTCTTTAGTCCCTAAATCTTGTATTTGTACGTTCTTATTCATTACAAAGTTTAATACTGCAAAGATACAATTTATCTTTCAGGGTTATTCAATATTATTAAAGCTGCAATGACACCTGGTATCCATCCTAAGCACCATAAAATAAAAACAATTAAAATCGAGCCACAACCCTTACCAATTACTGATAGTGGAGGACAAATTATACACAATAAAACGCGCCAAAAAGACATGATTAAAAATTTAATAGAGTGATGATATACTTATTGGACGTTAACTCTTATTTTTTGTTACAAACCATTATCTTTGCGTCTTAAATTTATTACAATAAAACTATGTCACAATTATCTGAGCTAGAGCTCGTACGTAGAGAAAAACTTGCAAAATTACGTGAGTTAGGTATCAACCCTTATCCAGCAGATTTATATCCTGTTTCTAACAATTCCAAACAAATTAAACAGGAGTTTAAGGAAGGTAAACAGGTTGTTATAGCTGGTCGTTTGATGTCTAGACGTATTCAAGGTAATGCTAGTTTTGCCGAACTACAAGATAGCGAAGGTCGTATTCAGGTCTATTTTAACAGAGACGAAATCTGTACAGGAGATGACAAAACTAAATATAACACAGTATATAAAAAGCTTTTAGATATTGGTGACTTTATTGGTGTAGAAGGAGAACTTTTTACTACTAAAGTTGGCGAAAAAACAGTCATGGTAAAAAACTTTACTGTTTTAAGTAAAGCTTTAAAACCCTTACCATTACCTAAAACAGATGCAGAAGGTAACACGTTTGATGCTTTTACAGATCCTGAACAACGCTACAGACAACGTTATGCAGACTTAGTTGTTAATCCTAAAGTAAAAGAAGTTTTTGTAAAACGTACTAAGTTATTTAACGCGATGCGTGACTTCTTTAATTCGTCTGGATATTTTGAAGTAGAAACACCAATATTACAACCTATTCCTGGAGGTGCTGCTGCACGTCCTTTTATTACACACCATAACAGTTTAGACATACCATTATATATGCGTATTGCTAACGAGCTGTATTTAAAACGTCTTATCGTTGGTGGTTTTGAAGGGGTTTATGAGTTTTCTAAAAATTTCCGTAACGAAGGAATGGATCGTACACATAATCCAGAATTTACAGCAATGGAAATTTATGTAGCTTACAAAGACTACAACTGGATGATGGATTTTTGCGAACAATTACTAGAGCATTGTGCAATAGCTGTAAACGGAACTTCTGAAGCTACTTTTGGTGAACATAAAATAGATTTTAAAGCGCCTTATGCAAGAGTCACTATGGCAGACTCTATTAAGCACTTTACAGGTTTTGATATTAATGGAAAAACAGAAGATCAAATACGTACTGCTGCTAAAGACATGGGTATTAGCGTAAATGCAACCATGGGTAAAGGTAAATTAATAGACGAAATTTTTGGAGAAAAATGTGAAGGTAACTACATACAACCAACCTTTATTACAGACTATCCAAAAGAAATGAGTCCTTTGTGTAAAGAGCATAGAGATAATCCAGAATTAACAGAACGTTTTGAGTTAATGGTTTGTGGTAAAGAAATAGCAAATGCATATTCAGAGCTAAACGATCCAATTGACCAACGCGAGCGTTTTGAGCACCAATTAAAATTAGCTCAAAAAGGAGATGATGAAGCTACCGAGTTTATAGATGAAGACTTTTTACGTGCATTAGAGTACGGAATGCCTCCAACATCAGGAATGGGAATTGGTATGGATAGATTAATTATGTTTTTAACCAATAATAAATCTATACAAGAAGTCCTGTTTTTTCCACAAATGAGACCTGAGAAAAAAGCAGTTCCAATGACAGAGGACGAAAAATCACTATTCGCATTAGTAAAAGCAAGTAGCCCAATAGACCTTAATACACTTAAAGAACAATCTGGTTTAAGTAACAAAAAATGGGACAAAACTATTAAAGGATTAACCAAATTAGGTGTCGCTAAAGTCAATAAAACAGATGATGGATTATTTGTTGAAACCATATAAATAGATAGTTACAAAACGTAACAAATAAATATATAAAAAGGAATTACAGACATGTAATTCCTTTTTTTTATTCCCACATTTAAATACACATACATTATAATTGATTCATTTTCGTTATTTTCACAATTCAAAACCACTAACAATGAACAAACTAACCACACTAATACTAACACTATTACTTTGCTTTTCCTGTAGTAAAAATGAAGATATTGACACCATAGATATACCAGTAACGTCTACACCAAGACCTATTGCACAACTATTACCTAACCTATCACAACTTAATCTTTTTGAAGGACCACTTAAAGACTTAACACCATCTCCATATAGTTTTACATACACTTTGAATACACCACTTTTTACGGATTATGCACATAAAGCACGTTTTATTGTTTTGCCTGAAGGCGAAACATTAGCAGCTGTAGGTAATGGTATGCCAGAGTTTCCAGACAACTCGATAATAGTTAAGTCGTTTTATTACAATTTTGATGAAAATGATTTAAGCCAAGGCAGAAAAATTATCGAAACCAGATTACTAATAAAACAAAACGGAACATGGATTGCTGGTGATTACCACTGGAACGAAGCACAAACCGAAGCAGTTTTAGAAAACAACGCTGCAACAGTACCTGTTTCTTTTATTGATAAAAATGGGACAACTGTAGCTGTAAATTATCAAATTCCATCAAACTTAGATTGTGTAACCTGCCATTCAAACAATGACCAAGTAAAACCATTAGGACCCAAATTACGCTCCATTAATTACAATAATCAACTACAAAACCTAATAAACAACAATCAAATTACTGGCATATCAGATATTTCCACAATAACAACTTTACCAAATTGGGAAGATGATGCCACTTACTCTTTACAAGATCGTGCTAGAGCATATTTAGATGTTAATTGCGCCTCTTGTCACCAACCAGGAGGTTATTGCGATGTACAAACCACTTTAGATTTTAGATATGAAACCCTTTTTGAAAACACGTCTATATTAGAAAAAAAAGGTGAAATAAATTCTAGAATGGTCAATTATCAAGAACTGTTTAGCATGCCATTACTAGGTACAACCTTTGTGCATACTGAAGGTTACTTTTTAATTAAATCCTATTTAAATACATTATAATTATCAATAGGCTAATATTTTCAAACTGTTAATTAAAGATTAAAAAAACTAAGGTATTTAAACCATTCTAACATTTATATGTCTTAGTAGTATAACAATTTAAAAAACAAAAAAGATGAAAAGATTAGTAATACTAGCATTAGCTTTAATAACATTTCAAGCTAATGCACAAGACAACAAAAAGGAAAAGCGTCAAGAAAATAAAAAAGAACGTTTAGAGCAACGCCAAAATTTAGATCCTCAGGATATGGCACAATTGCAAACTAAAAAAATGACCTTGCATTTAGATTTAACAGAAGCCCAACAACAAAAAGTGATGGCTTTAAATTTAGAAAATGCAAAAAAACGTAAAGAAAACTTTGATAAGCGTCTAGCTGAAAAAGATAATAAAGAGCGTGTAAGACCTACCAAAGAGGAAAAGTTAGAACGCATGAATGCTAAATTAGATGCACAAATTGAAGCTAAGAAAAAAATGAAAACAATCCTTACTGCTGAGCAATACACTAAGTGGGAAAAATCTTTATCTAAAAGAGAACATGGACGTAAGCACATGAAAAAGGGTTCAAAAAACAAAAAAGATCATAAAAAAGAGGATAAATCTGACAATTAAATCTATGATTTAGTATCAAATATTTACTTTTAAAGGTAAAAAAGCACTGATTGTCTATTCAGTGCTTTTTTATTTGTAATTATTAATCAAATAGTGTTACTTTGAGAGTATAATTAATTAACACTTACACAATGAAAAAAATAATTACACTTTGTCTTTTCGTTTTTGGTTTAACACTAGCAACAACAACTGCTAATGCACAACAAAAATTTAGTGCAGAAATAAATAATGCAGCACAAGCAAAAACTGCAGAAATTGGAAGACTTGTTAAAGCTTATGAGCCAACTCAGGAATTAATGTTTGTTGCTTATCAAGAATTTTACTCAAAATCGGAAACATTAAACAACTCGTTTGAAGTTGGTACAAGTGAATATAATACGTTTAGCAAAAAAATTAACGAGCGTTTATCTCTTCAACTTAAAGAAATTTTAAATGACGAACAGTATACTAAATTTTTAGAGTTGTCTAACTAATAAAACAACAGAGTAGTAATACACTTATATAAAAAAAGCCGATTATTAAATAATCGGCTTTTTTATGTTTTATAGTTATTGTTTAATGCTTTTAACTAAATACTGCTTTACATGCTGCAATAGTTTTATCTAAATCTTCATAAGATAAAGCATCATTTAAAAACCAACTTTCAAAAGCACTTGGTGCCAAATAAATACCTTGGTTAAGCATGCCATGAAAAAAGGTTTTAAATGTGTCGTTATTTCCTTTAGCAGATGTTTCAAAATCTACAACCTCATCTTCACAAAAGTGAACAGATATCATAGAGCCAACTCTGTTTATAGTATGAGTCACGTTTAATTCGGTTAAAACGGTTGCAATACCTTTATGTAAATAGGCTGTTTTTTTTGCTAAACTTTCAAAAACATCACCAGAATTTAACTCGGTTAACATAGCTAATCCTGCTGCCATAGCTAATGGATTACCACTTAATGTTCCGGCTTGATACACTGGACCTAAAGGTGCTAGATGATTCATTATTTCAGCTCTAGCTGCAAAAGCACCAACAGGCAATCCTCCACCTATCACTTTACCAAAACATACAATATCTGCTTTAATACCTAGTAATTCTTGTGCACCACCTTTGGCTAATCTAAAGCCAGTCATAACTTCGTCAAAAACTAACAGTATGTTATTAGCATCACAAAGGTCACGTAAACCTTCTAAAAACCCAGCTTTTGGAGGAATACAACCCATATTTCCAGCAACAGGCTCGATAATTATACAAGCTATTTCGTTTTTATTAGCATTAATTAAAGCTTCGACATTAGCCAAATCATTATACTTTGCTAACAAGGTATCTTTTGCTGTACCTTGGGTAACTCCAGGACTATTAGGTGATCCAAAAGTTACTGCTCCACTTCCTGCTTGAATTAAAAATGAATCTGAATGACCATGATAACAACCAGCAAATTTGATTATTTTGTCTTTGTTTGTATATCCTCTAGCCAATCTAACAGCACTCATACAGGCTTCTGTACCAGAATTAACAAAACGTATTTTGTCAATATTTGGTACCATTGACACAGCTAACTCTGCAATTTGAGTTTCAATTTGAGTTGGCATTCCAAAGGATGTTCCTTTTTTTGCTTTATCAATAACTGCATCTACCACTGGTTTGTGTGCATGACCTAAAATCATTGGTCCCCAAGATGCGATGTAATCTATTAATTTATTATCATCTTCATCATATAAATAAGCACCTTTAGCTTCTTTAACAAAAATAGGTGTTCCACCTACTGCTTTAAATGCTCTTACAGGTGAGTTTACTCCTCCTGGTATTACTTGCTCTGCTTCTGCAAACAAAGCACTACTACGTTTATAAATCATAGACTTTAAAAATCTTTTGGAATTGGTTTTACAAATAACACTTGACCTACAAATAGGTTATCGCCTTCTAAACTGTTTAAAGACTTAATAGTATCTACAGTTAGGTTATATTTTTTTGATATCGAATATAATGTATCGCCTTTTACAACAGTATGCTTGTCGTTTGCTACATTTTGCTTACCTAAAACTACAGCATCAAAACGATATAATTGATAACGCTCTATTAGGCTTATTAATTTATCTGGATATTTTCTGTCTGTAGCATAACCTGCTGCTCTAAGCTCTCTGGCCCAACCTTTATAGTCATCTTTTTCTAGCATAAATAGTTTTGAATACCGTTTACGTTCTGTCAAAAATAGTGAATGATCTCTAAACGAGTATTTAGAATTTTTGTACTTACGAAAACACTCTTGAGAGGCATCATCATCATGATAAATTTTTGCACCTGTCCACTCATGGCACTTAATTCCAAAGTGGTTATTAGCTTCTACAGATAAACGTCCTTGTCCAGAAGCAGACTCTAATATTCCTTGTGCTAAAGTGATACTTGCAGGTATGTTATAATTACGCATTTCGTCTTGAGCTATATCACTGTAAATAGCAATATATTCGTCCGTTTTACTAGCATACACTTCAGGTGTTTCTTTTATTGGAGTGGCTACTACAATAACATCTTCTTTGGTGTCTTTTTTTGTATCCTTTTTATTTCGTACAACCCTAACTGTTTTTTGCCTACCTTTTTTTGTAGCTACTTTTTTGGATGAGCCACAGCTTACAATTAATAAAGTAAGACAAAGCATGGTAATTATTTTTTTCATCAATTATAAAATTAACTGTTGTTGTTTTTGTTTTAACCTTTTATTCATACCTACAATACCTTGCAAACCTCCAGTATGAATCACTAATATTTCAGAATTTGGTTCAAAATAATCACGTTTAATTAAATCGTAAATACCAAACATCATTTTTCCGGTGTAAACAGGATCCAATGCAATATTATTTTGCTTTTTAAAGCTATTAATAAACGTTACTAATTCTGCATTTATTTTAGCATAACCACCAAAATGATACGCTGTCATTAATTGCCAATTATCCTGTTTTGCAAATTTACTAATATCTTCTTTTAAAAAGTCACCTTTTAAAGCTGAAAAACCTAAAACTTTTTGTGACGTGTTTGAATTATTAATCAAGCCTGATAAGGTGCCTCCTGTTCCTACGGAAGCACATATGTAATTAAAATTTTGGTCTGTTTCTATCAAAATTTCTTCGCATCCTTTAACAGCTAAATCATTGGTTCCGCCTTCAGGAATTAAATAAAAGTCACCAAATTCTTTTTTAATTTTTTCGTAAAATGACTGCGTTCCTTTTAGTCTAAATGCTTCACGACTTATAAATTTAAATTGCATACCACAAGACTGTGCAAACTTTAAAGTTGGACTATCCAAGACCTTGTCGTTAAGCTCTTCACCTCTGATAATTCCAATTGTTTTTAAGCCATAAACACGTCCTGCTTCTGCTACTGCTGCAATATGATTAGAAAATGCACCACCAAAAGTCAGTAATGTATCCTGATTAAGCGTTTCCGCGAAAGCGATATTATATTTTAACTTTCTATATTTATTACCAGATATAATTGGATGAATTAAGTCCTCTCGCTTTATATATAAAGAAACAGAACTTTTAAATGGAAGCTCTATTTTTTGATTAACACTAAGTTCTGGTTTAAATTTCATGCTTGCTAAGATACTTTAAAAATTGCCAAAAACGTCTAGTTTTTAGATACTCCAGATTTAGGTCATTACAATAGGCTTCTCTTTCAAAGCTTATATTTTTGTAAGCTAAATACCAATTTTTGTGTTGGATATACCTAAAAACAAACTCTAAACCATACCAGATATAAAACGGTATTATTAATAACTCTAATTGCTGTTTTAAATGAATTTTTTCGTGATTGACCAAGGTCTCACTCTGTTTTAAAACTTTAGATTTTAAAAATATAAACGGAAAAACAGTCATACCTGTATAACCTTTAGGTACTAAATATTTAGATACTATTATCATGATTACTGTCTTTCAAAATATATTCCAATTTACGTTATCTTTGTGATATGAAGAAGATAATTCCAGTTGAAGAAGGCGATTTTTACCTTACACCTGAAGGTTACCGCTGTTTTACAGAACAATACCATTTAAAACGTGGGTACTGCTGCCAAAGTGGTTGTAGACATTGTCCTTACGGATTTGACGCCAAAACTAACGCAATTAAAAACAAGTAAAGTAACTAACTACTATGACATTTAAAGAGCAAATATTACAAGGAATTCCTGATAATTTACCCAAAGCAAAACCTTTTGATCCCTCCATAAATCACGCACCTAAACGAAAAGCAATATTAAGTAGTGAGGAGACAAAATTAGCTTTACGAAATGCCTTGCGTTATTTTGACAAAAAACATCACGAAACACTATTACCTGAGTTTAAAGCAGAGCTAGATACTTATGGTCGTATTTATATGTATCGTTTTAGACCGGAATATAAGATGTATGCTAGACCAATATCTGAGTATCCTGCACAATCCAAACAAGCAGCTGCTATTATGTTAATGATTCAAAATAATTTGGATTATGCAGTTGCACAACATCCACATGAGTTAATTACTTATGGTGGTAATGGTGGTGTGTTTTCTAATTGGGCACAATATTGCTTAACCATGAAGTATTTGGCAGAGATGAATGATGAGCAAACTTTAGTCATGTACTCTGGTCATCCAATGGGATTATTCCCTAGTCACAAAGAAGCGCCAAGAGTTGTAGTTACTAACGGAATGATGATACCCAATTACTCCAAACCAGATGATTGGGAAAAATTTAATGCCTTAGGTGTTACGCAATATGGTCAAATGACTGCTGGAAGTTATATGTACATTGGTCCACAAGGTATTGTGCATGGTACCACTATTACAGTTTTAAACGGATTTAGAAAAATTAAAAAAGAGCCTAAAGGTAATTTATTTGTAACCTCAGGACTTGGCGGAATGTCTGGCGCACAACCCAAAGCGGGTAACATTGCTGGCTGCATTACTGTTTGTGCTGAAGTCAATCCAAAAATCACACAAGTACGTTTAGATCAAGGCTGGATTGATGAGAAGATTACAGATTTAGACCAATTAGTCTCTCGTGTTAATAAGGCTAAAGCCGAAAAAGAAACCATTTCTATTGCTTATTTAGGAAATATTGTAGAGGTCTGGGAAAAATTTGATGAAGCCAATATACATATTGATTTAGGTAGTGATCAAACCTCATTACACAACCCTTGGGCTGGAGGTTACTATCCTGTAGGTATTACTTTTGACGAAGCTAATATTATGATGGCCAATCAACCTGATTTGTTTAAAGAAAAAGTACAAGAAACATTGCGTCGTCATGCTGACGCAATAAATAAACACACCGCAAAAGGCACTTACTTTTTTGACTACGGAAATGCCTTTTTACTAGAAGCATCAAGAGCAGGAGCAGATATTATGGCTAAAAACGGTATTGATTTTAAATACCCTAGTTATGTACAAGATATTATGGGTCCTATGTGCTTTGATTATGGTTTTGGCCCATTTAGATGGGTTTGCGCTTCAGGTAATCCTGAAGATTTAGCAAAAACGGATGCTATAGCTTGTCAAGTTTTAGAAGACATAAAGCAACATTCGCCAGAACAAATACAACAGCAAATGGCTGATAATATTCAATGGATAAAAGGTGCACAACAAAACAAACTTGTTGTAGGGTCGCAAGCAAGAATATTATATGCAGATGCAGAAGGTCGCATGAAAATCGCTGAAGCGTTTAATCAAGCTATAGCAAAAGGCGAAATTGATACCGTTATATTAGGTCGTGATCACCATGATGTTTCTGGTACAGATAGTCCTTATCGCGAAACGTCTAATATTTATGATGGATCACGCTTTACAGCAGATATGGCTATCCAAAATGTTATTGGAGACAGTTTTAGAGGTGCCACTTGGGTAAGCATCCACAATGGTGGTGGTGTTGGTTGGGGTGAAGTTATAAATGGTGGATTTGGTATGGTTCTTGATGGTACTAAAGAAGCATCAAAAAGATTAAAACAAATGTTGTTCTGGGATGTAAATAACGGAATATCAAGACGAAGTTGGGCTAGAAACGAAGAAGCTATTTTTGCTATTAAACGCGCTATGGCGTCTGAGCCAAACCTAAAAGTAACTTTACCTAATCTTGTTGATGATGCTTTATTAAATTAAGTTAAACTATAAATATTATCGCCATGAACAAAACATTACGAATTTTACCAGCATTGCTATTACTTATAGCATTTACCTCTTGTAGCTCAGTTAAAGTAGCAGCAGATTATGATAAAGCTGTAGATTTTAACAACTACAAAACTTTTGCTTTTTTTAAATCAGGAATTGATAAAGCCGAAATTAATGATATTGACAAACGTCGCATCCTTAGAGCTATTGAGTCTGAGTTACTAGCTAAAGGGTATACTAAATCTCAAAACCCTGACTTACTAGTTAGTATTTTTACTAAATCCAATCAACGTGTTGATGTTTACAACAACAATTGGGGAGTTGGTGCTTGGGGTTGGGGTGGACCTCGTTGGGGATGGGGTTGGAATATGCAACCTACAGTCTCTACTACTACTCAAGGTGTTTTGTATGTTGACTTAATTGACGCTAATAAAAAAGAATTAGTTTGGCAAGGTCAAGGTACCGGATACTTATCTAAAAATGTAGATAAAAAAGAGGAACGTATTAAAGAGTTTGTAACTAAGATTATGGAAAAATACCCTCCAGGAATGGAAAAATAATAATAGTTTAAAATATAAAAAAGCGACTACTTTAAATAAGTAGTCGCTTTTTTTTAACCTACAATTTAATATTAGCTTTTTTGTGAATTTTGATTATCTCATTGGATAATTCCAAATAAGGTTTGGTAACCCATCCTTTTTTTGATAATTGTCTATGAAGCGTAATAAACTTAAAATAATTTGAATAAGTCAATGCTGGATCAAAACTAATAAAAGCAAAATCTTTTGCATTTAAGGTTTCAATAAACTGAGCGTTATCGGTTATTTTAATAATATTCTTTCCATATTTTAAACCACTGTTAGATAACACTAATTTATTATAAGTTTTGCCTTGTAAAACCTCATCAATAACTTCTTGTTGATTAGTATAAACTCTATAACCTAACGCGAACATCTCATCAACAGGAGCTGGAGGTGGTGGCGGAAACATTAAAAATGAATCTGAATCATCTTTACTGAGTTTAGCTATACTATCGTTATAGCGCTTATTTTTAGCTTCTTGTTTTTTTGTAAGCACCTTTTTTAAATCTTCTAAATGAAAGAATGACTGATGATTCTTTATTGAGAAACCAGATACTATATCTTTATCTTTTATGGTATTAGTTTTAAAAACTAAATTATAAAAATTGGCAGAAGCTAATTCTGTTTTAATTTTATCTACAATACTATGTTTTACAGATTGATCAATATATAAGAAAATCTTGACTTGATATTTTTGCCACTCCTTTAATTGACTACTATTATACATTAAGGTTTTAGCCAAATCAGATAATGTAATCGCTTCATCTTCTAAGTAAATAGTTTCATTTTTATCTATATAAATACTATAGATTGGTGTAATACTAGTTTTAGAAATTTTGATTACATCTTCGCTTTTAGGCAACTGTATGGATTGTATTTGTGCGTTTAAACCAAACACACCAAATAACATTATACTAATTGTTATTTTTAATCTCATAATAAACTTACTATAATTTATAAATAAATGGATAGGTTGTATTTAAATTAAAGATTACAACAAATAAGGTTTAGCATGACCATTATCTACCAACCACTGATTTAGTTCTAATCCATCTTCTAATATAATATTGGCTAAATAACGTCCATATTTACCTTGCTTATCTTTATAGGATCGAATAGTAACTTCTTTATCCAATATCATACTCCTAACAATATCTCTAACCTTCCTCCCTTCTTCTTTTTCTGCTCCTCTCATTTCCGGTGTGTCAATCCCGTACAGACGTAATTTCATTTCTTGAGAATGTAGAAACCCTAAATCTACAACTGCTGTTACAGTGTCACCATCGTAAACTGCTATTATTTTTGCTTTGTATGTGTACATAATATTATTTTATAATGCTAAATATACAAAATAAAAAAGCCCTTAAAACTTAATTTTTAAGGGCTTACAATAGTATAACAAACTAGTACTTAGTTTTTGTTTTGCTCTTTAAAGTTGTCAAACTCACTAGCCTTCATTTCTCGTGGCCAAGAATTGTTAGACGTGTCAACATCTGCAGTTTCTAATTTAGGGTCTACAGTAATGCTTACAATCTCTTTTTCTGTTGCTAACGTTTTACCTACTTCTTTATCATTAAGTCTCCAGATTTGTGCTGGATACGTTTCTGTTTTAGATGTACCATCAGCATAAGTATACTCAACTATAATTGGCATCACTAATCCTCCTGGCTTTTCAAAAGTTACTTTATAAAAGAATTTTGGTTCTTTTATTTTAGCACGCTCTTCAGCTGTAAAGTTGTCCATTACATACTCATTTAAAGTAGTAGAGTTTTCCAAAGCAGACTTTCCTTTTAAGTTAGTATCAAAATCATCCGCACCTTCTTCTACAAAAAATACTAAAGGTGGTAAGTCACTTAACTTCATTCCTCTTTGTTCAGCCATTTTTTTAATTTCAGCATTTGGCTCGTTAGATACAAAGTATTTTTTAACTTCTTTAACACCTATGTCTACGTAGTCCGTTGTATAAAACCAACCTCTCCAGTACCAATCTAAATCAAAAGCTGAAGCATCTTCCATTGTACGGAAAAAATCTTCTGGTGTTGGGTGTTTAAACATCCATCTGTTAGAGTATTCTCTAAATGCATAATCAAATAATTCTGGTCCCATTACAGTTTCACGTAAAATATTAAGTGCTGTTCCTGGCTTACCGTATGCATTATTACCAAATTGGTAAGTATTTAATCCTTTAGTCATAATTGGAGCAATGTAATCTTGATCTCCACCCATATATCTTACAATGTTTGCTGCTGGTCCACGACGTGATGGATATGCTGTTTGTCCTTCAGATAAGGCATCTGGATACCATTTTCCAAAATCTTGTTCTGCTACATATTGTACAAATGTGTTTAAACCTTCATCCATCCAAGTCCATTGACGCTCGTCACTATTTACAATCATAGGAAAAAAGTTATGACCTACTTCATGAATAATTACAGACATCATTCCAAATTTAGTTCTGTCACTATAATTCCCGTCTTTATCAGGACGACCATAATTCCAACAGATCATTGGATACTCCATTCCTTGCTCTTTAGCATGCACAGATATTGCTTTGTGGTAAGGGTAATCAAAAGTCATACGAGAGTAAGACTTTAATGTACTTGCTACTGCTTTAGTTGACCAGTCTTCCCATAATGGGTTTCCTTCTTTACCATATAATGATACTGCCATAACGTCTTTATTACCAATCTTAACACTCATCATGTCCCAGATGTAACGTCTTGATGTTGCAAAACCAAAGTCACGTACATTTTCTGCATATAACTTCCATGTTTTAGTTTTAGTTGCTTTTGTGCTTAGCTTAGCAATTGCTTCATCTTGAGTTACAATTACTACAGGCTCATCATAAGATTTTTGTGCTTTTTCATAACGTTTCATCATTTCTTTTGAAAACACATCTTTTCTATTAGTCAACTTTCCTGTACCATCTAAAATATGATCTTCTGGAACTGTAATGTTTACTTCAAAGTTTCCGAAAGGTAACGCGAACTCATCACGTCCCCAAAACTGAGAATTTTGCCATCCTTCGACATCATTGTAAACTGCCATTCTTGGATAAAACTGAGCGATAACGTATGCTCTGTTATCATCCTCAGCAAAATACTCGTAACCAGAACGACCTCTACCATTTACGTGGTCATTAATATTATACCACCATTTGATTGAAAACGAAAAAGATTCTCCTGATTTTAAAACTGAAGGCATCTCTACACGCATCATAGTTTGGTTAATCATATGCGCTAGTGCGTTACCTTTAGTATCTTTTACTTCTTGGATATTAAATCCACCATCAAAAGACTCGGTTAAGTATTTATTAGCAAAATTACCAGGTGTATCAGCTGGTTGCGCAGCGTCATCTTGAATTAAAGGTGTTAAAGATGTTTTAGCACGCATGTTTTGATCCAACTGTACCCATAAATAATTTAAATTATCTGGTGAGTTATTGGTGTAAGTAATGGTTTCAAAACCATAAAGTTTTGCGTTTTTGTCATCCAATTGGATGTCCATTTTGTAATCTGCTTGTTGTTGGTAGTACGCAGAACCTGGAGCACCTGATGCTGCTCTGTACATGTTTGGTGTTGAAAACTCGTCATACAACTGTTTAAACTTGTTGTTGTTGGTATGACCTGGTTGACGTTCTTTCTTTTCATTTTGGTCCTGTGCAAAAGCACTTACGGACAAAAATAAAGCTGAAAGAAATAAATACTTTAGTTTTTTCATTGTGATAGTTTGTTACTTTAAGAACGTGAATTTAACAAAAATTAACGTTGTTTAAAATCTTTGTTAAAAGTTTAACAAACCTTTATCTTTCTCTGCTATCAACACAAAGGTTTTATTTTTGTCGTTAATATTAGTGCGAACAATGTTTTTTTGATCGTCAAATAGATCAAACAACACTTTATTTTTTATTTGAAAGCTCTTGATTGATGCAATGTTTTCTATTTCTAAATAACAATACATTATATCGTCATCGTATTTTTTTCCTATAAATGTTATTTTTTTTAGCTCATCATTTATCGAAATTTCCATTTTTTCTAATAAATACTTTTTAACGTATTGATCGATAACCTCCTCGTTACCACCATTATTTAAAGTAATATTACTATCGTAACGTTTACGCATTAATTTTTCAAAATCGTCTACAAAAATTCTTGAAATAATTTGAAGTGATTGTTTCTCTTTTACGTATTCAATTTGCGTGATACTAACATAGTATTTGTGCACTGATGTAAATGATAATAGCGCAAATGCGGTTATAAATAAAAGCTGTTTTAGTGTTTTCATAAGTATAATGTAGTTACAAATCTAATGGATTAATGGCAAAAAGTATTCCAAATAATTATTTATTCTTTAGTGTTTAAATTTGTTTTGTATTGGTCTAACTTCTTTTGAAAAAAAGCTAAAGCATCTAAATTACTTTTGCTACAGACACTTCTAAAGTCTGGATCTTCTTGTACAAAGTAAAAAAAATCTATGTGGTGTTTTTGGTCTAAAGGATTGTCTTTAAAAAAAGCTTCTTTTAGGTCGTTTTTAAGCCTTACTAATAAGGCATCATCATTTTCTAGTCTTACAATTTCTTTTAGCTTTTTGGTGCGACCTGATATACCGTTTAACAAAGGATTTAATGGTATAAAACCTCCTCCTGTTGTTGCTTCATGTAAGACTCTTTCGGCAGATGTTTTTTGTTTTCCTTGGTATCCAGGTATGCCTACATCATAAAAATTGATTACTGGTTTAGCCTCTAAAAGCAACAAATCGTCTTCTAGATCTCCTGACAAAGACCTTTTTAAAAACACTTCATCTAATTGATTGGTTTGTAATTTTAAAGTGACTGCAATTGTTTTTGAAGTTATATCTTCTTGATTAACCACTTTGGTTAGCAATGTATATTGTACTGCAGAAAATATAATGGTATCGTTTAATTTAGCCTTAACAACAAAGCTTCCGTCTTTGCTTGATGTTGCATTAGTTAAAGACGTTTTATTTAATATATGAATACTTTCAATATCATCTTCAGCAGTGATTGTCCCATTTAGCTCAATAGTCTGAGCGTGTATCATTTGAAACATCACAAATAACAAGAAACATAAAAAAAGCCTACTTTTTTTCAACTTTCTCTTTTAAAAAGTTTTTGCTTTCTGTATTAAGATGCTCTATTAATTGCATTTCGTTACCTTTATTCAATAAATTAACATCAAAATTGTTACTTTCAACGTAGGCCATAAAGGCTTCTACTTTAGCTTCCGGAATATTAAAATTGTCTGTAAAATATTTATGATCATAAGTATCACTTAAAGTTGAAGATTGGTATAAAACCTCTTTGGTCTCGTTTCTATTTTTATTTTTTTTACTAAAAATCAAATCCACTAAGCTACCTAAAATTAACATTCCGTTGGCTTGGTATCGCAATCTATCGTTCTGACTCATAGCTGCCAAATTTTCTACTTTACTATATTCATCATCAGCAAACTCGTAAAGACTTATATCACCAATTCCAAAATAAATAGCATCTAAATCTGGATTAAAGGTTTCAACGTTTGCAATGTCTTCATCTAATACTCCGGACAAATCGTATGGTAAAATAACAACCTCATCCAGCTTATTAATTTGTTCTACTAAAAAGACATTCATTTGTTTAGAGTCTAAAACCTCCTGAGCGACTAATACCGTAAAGTCTTTAAATTGTAAAGCCGAAATACTAATTTTATCATTAAGTTTTGCACTAATAGTAAACTCTCCGTCTGCATTAGTTACTGTTCCTTTATTTGAAGACGAATTATAAATGGTTATGCCTTCTAAATCTGGAGACGCGACAATAACCTTACCTTTAAGCTCGACTCTGGTGCTGTCTTGAGCATTAGCAAAACTAAAAGCTAGAATAAAAAATGCAATAATATATGATTTCATGTTGGTTGATTTTAGGTAAATTAAAAACTTTTAGACTAAATTATTGTGTTAAGCATCTATAATCTTTTGTTAAAAGCTTCTAATACCTAAATTTACAAAAACTAAAATTATGAAGCAATTAATAATCGCAAGTACTTCAACCCTTCATTCTGGTCAATATTTAGACTATTTATTAGACGATTTAAAAATTCATTTTAAAAATATAAACGACATTGTTTTTATACCTTATGCGAGACCAAGTGGTATAACGCATGATGAATACACAAAAAAAGCAGCAAAAGCTTTTTCTAAAATTGGTATTACAGTAAAAGGATTACACAAGTTTAAAAATCCAGTAGAAGCTATTACTAATGCGAAGGGTATTTTTACAGGTGGCGGAAATACCTTTGTTTTAGTTAATGCGTTGTATAAATTTAAGTTGATCAATCCCTTAAAAGCTGCTGTTAAAAACGGAACCCCTTATTTAGGTACAAGTGCTGGAAGTAACATATGTGGTCTGACCATGTGTACTACCAATGATATGCCAATTGTTTATCCGCCAAGTTTTAAAACACTAAGCTTTGTGCCATTTAATATTAACCCTCATTATTTAGATCCAGATCCTTCTAGTAAACATATGGGCGAAACTAGAGAAACTAGGATAAAAGAGTTTCATAAATTTAACACACAACCAGTTATTGGACTTAGGGAAGGTAGTTGGTTAGAAGTAAAAGGGCAGTCTATTCAATTAAAAGGTGTATTAAATGCTAGAGTTTTTGAACATGGAAATGAGCCTTATGAAATTGAAACAGACACTTTTTTAAATGAATTAAAATAAAACTAAAGCATGAGCTTTATTGAAAGCTAACTTTAAACCTTATAGAATATAGTTAGATGATATAGGATAAATAACATCTAACTGTATTCCAAAAAAAAAAGCTCCATCGTTATGATGAAGCTTTTGAGCGAGAGACCAGGTTCGAACTGGCGACATTCAGCTTGGAAGGCTGACGCTCTACCAACTGAGCTACTCTCGCATTTCCGGTGGCAAAAATAGTACTAATTGTTAGATTAACAAGTATTATTTCAATTTTTATTTTGTTTTTTATCGATTATTTTAAACGCTTCATCGATACACAAAACGCAAAGGACTGTTTTTACGTAGATATAGAGTTATAAAACATATGTTTACATAAAAAACCCCTTAGATGAAAAAATTTCTACTTATTCTAACAATCCTAATCACGACAAATGCTTTAGCCCAAGTCAAGATTGGTGATAATCCTCAAAACATTGACCAAAATTCAGTACTTGAATTAGAAAGCACAACCAAAACGCTTGTCGTTACAAGGATTACAACTGCACAAATGAATGCTATCACACCTCTTGAAGGTGCAATAGCCTATAACACTGATGAAGATTGTTTATTTCAGTTTAATAATAATGCATGGAATAGTCTATGTGTTGATGTCATGGCTAATGAAACGGTTACTTCAATTGTATCTAATAACGATGGCACACTAACTTATACAGACGAATCTGGAACAAACACTATAATTTCTTTAAGTGATGCAGATGCAGATGCAACTAACGAAATCCAAACAGTAGAATCGACTGATGGTTCTGTTGCTGTAACTGCTAATGGTAATGACTTCGATTTAAGCGTTACTCCTTTTGATGATACCGCTTTACAATCTCAAATCACAGAAAATGCTGATGATATTGATGCTATTGAAGCGGAACAAATCACGCAAAACACAACTATAGCTGACAATACTGCAAACATTACAACAAATACTGATAGTATTGATGCTATTGAAGCTGAGCAAACAACTCAAAACACTGCAATTACTGCTAACGAAACTGCTATTGCTGACCTCATCACTGCTGACGAAGACATTGATGCAACTAATGAATTACAAATAGTAGAATCGACTGACGGTTCAGTTGCAATTACTGCGAATGGTAATGACTTCGATTTAAGCGTTACTCCTTTTGATGACTCAACATTACAATCTCAAATCACAGAGAACGCTGATGATATTGATGCTATTGAAGCAGAACAATTAACTCAAAACAATGCTATTACTGCTAATGAAACTGCTATTGCTGACCATATCACTGCTGACGAAGACATTGATGCAACTAATGAATTACAAACAGTAGAATCGACTGATGGTTCTGTTGCTATAACTGCTAATGGTAATGACTTCGATTTAAGCGTAACTCCTTTTGATGATACCGCTATACAATCTCAAATCACAGAAAACGCTGATGATATTGATGCTATTGAAGCGGACCAAATAACTCAAAATACAACTATAGCTGACAATACTGCAAACATTACAACCAATACAGATAGTATTGATACTTTAGAAGCTGAGCAAATCACGCAAAATACTGCTATTACTGCTAACGAAACTGCAATTACTGACCATATTACTGCTGATGAAGATACAGACGCAACTAATGAATTACAAACAGTAGAATCGACTGATGGTTCTGTTGTTGTAACTGCTAATGGTAATGACTTCGATTTAAGCGTTACTCCTTTTGATGATACCGCTTTACAATCTCAAATCACAGAAAATGCTGATGATATTGATGCTATTGAAGCGGAACAAATCACGCAAAACACAACTATAGCTGACAATACTGCAAACATTACAACCAATACAGATAGTATTGATGCTATTGAAGCTGAGCAAACAACTCAAAACACTGCAATTACTGCTAACGAAACTGCAATAGCGGATCATATTATTGCTGACGAAGATACTGATGCGACAAATGAGCTTCAAGATCTTTCACTAAACGGTCCAGAATTAGTTTTATCTAATCCCGCAACTGCCGATAACGCTGTAGATCTAACAGGACAAATTACGTTACCAATGTTTGCAGATGGAGTAAATGCTAATGACGAAATATATTGGGATGGTTCACAATGGGTTTATGGACCAAGAGTAGCAACTGTTAACGGAAGCGTTCCTGACGAAAGTGGTAATGTAAATATCCCAATTGGAAACGTATATACTGGACCAACCACCTCAACAGGAGATTTTGATACCATTGAAATTGGTGGAACACCACAAGAAGGAGATATATATGTAGTAAACAGCGACTCTCCAGATCCAGCTCAAGTAGGAAACACCTACATATATGATGCAGATAATATGGAATGGATTGCAATTGATCCTTTTAACGCAGCGCTATATGATCCTAGATATGTAAACGTAACTGGAGATACTATGGTTGGAAATCTAGATATGAATGGAAATACCGTTACAGATCTTGGAAACCCTATTAACGCAACTGATGCAACTCCTAAGTCTTATGTAGATAACATTCAATTAATTGATAACAATAACGGGACATTTAGCTTAATTAAACCTGATGGAACTATTGATTTAGTTAGCAAAGCTACATTAACAGAAAATACAGATGGAAGTTTCACATTTGATAATAATGATGGAAACCCGATTACTTTCGACATTTCTTCATTAGAAACGACGACTTCTCTTACTGATAACGGAAATCAAACTTTTACTTATATAAATGAAGACAATGTCTCTACTACGTTTTCTATAGCTGATAATGATAATGACGCAACTAATGAATTACAAACAGTAGAATCGACTGATGGTTCTGTTGCTGTTACTGCTAATGGTAATGACTTCGATTTAAGCGTAACTCCTTTTGATGATACTGCATTGCAATCTCAAATCACAGAAAACGCTGATGATATTGATGCAATCGAAGCTGAACAAATCACGCAAAACACTGCTATTACGGCTAATGAAACTGCAATAGCTGATCACATTACTGCTGATGAAGATACAGACGCAACTAATGAATTACAAACAGTAGAATCTACTGATGGCTCTGTTGCTATTACTGCTAATGGTAACGACTTCGATTTAAGCGTAACTCCTTTTGATGATGCTGCATTGCAATCTCAAATCACAGAAAACGCTGATGATATTGATGCAATCGAAGCTGAACAAATCACGCAAAACACTGCTATAGCTGATAATACTGCAAACATCACAACTAATACAGATAGTATTGATACTTTAGAAGCTGAGCAAATCACGCAAAACACTACTATTACTGCTAATGAAACTGCAATAGCTGATCATATTACTGCTGATGAAGATACTGATGCAACTAATGAAATTCAAACAGTAGAATCGACTGACGGTTCTGTTGCAATTACTGCTAATGGTAATGA
>NZ_JBAKAO010000013.1:0-96371 GCF_038154885.1 Olleya sp. Ti.3.14 | reverse complement strand
AATGTATTATCTGTTGCTGGAGAACCTGCTCCAGTTGGAGCTCCTGTTCCAGCTGGTTGAACAACTACTTCCCAAGCAGCTTCTGTCCCTCCTAAGGTCCAAGATAAATCTACAGATGTTGATGTTATACCTGCTGCTGTAATAGCAGATGGATTTGGACAATCCGTGTTAAATATTGAAACATCGTCAAAAGCAAAACCGTCATCCTGACCTGATCCATCAGAAGCAAAAGCAAATCTAAAGATTACATTTGTCTGACCAACTAATCCATCTAATGCATGATTAACATTAATCCATCCATTTGAACCTGAACCATTACGTCCAGTCCATCCAACTTGCTGTCCTCCTGGATTACCGGTAATAGTTCCATCATTATACCAGTTTGGGTCTCCTAAAGCGCCTACATTCTGCCAAGATGTCCCTCCATCTATTGAACTTTGGAATACAGCACCATCCCAACTAAATTCAGACTCGTACCATATATTAAATGATACTGTTGGTGCAGTTAAAGAAGACAAGTCAAACACTGGGCTTGTAACAAACGAATCATCATTAGCGTTGTAGTTGCCTGTTAAGTTAGTTACCCAGGAGTTAGCACCTGAAGCTGCACTATTTATTACTACTGCAGCTGGTAGACCAAGTGCCCAAGTACCATCATTGGTATTATCGGCAACCCAACCACCATCACCTGCTTCAAAATCTTCTGAATAAGGGTAAGTTGTAATTTGTGAATTAGCTTGCCATCCTATAAATAATAGTAGCAAAGCTAAAATGAACGTAGTTTTTTTCATTAGTTTGAGAAATCGTTAGTTAATTTAATCACCTAAACTAAAAAAAAAACAACGTGAAAAACTGTTAAAAATGCTATTATAGATTAACTGCTAATTTCATCGATAAAGCGTGTTAAAATAAGCAGTAAATGCCTACAACAACTAAGGTGCAGGGTTTGGAATTATGGCATGAATATTTTCTATCTGTTCCATTAATTCTTCATTTAATGTTAAATTTATAGAATTAATATTTTCTTTTAACTGAATTAAGCTTGAAGCACCTATAATATTACTAGTTACAAAAGGTCGACGATTTACAAATGCTAACGACATTTGGGCCAATGACAGATTGTTTTGCTCGGCTAATTCTAAATATTTTTTTGTTGCTAGCGTAGATTGCTCACTACTATATCTTGCAAATCTTGGAAACAATTTTAATCTAGAATTATCTCCAGCAATCCCTTTTACATATTTTCCTGACAACACTCCAAATGCCATAGGAGAATACACTAATAAACCAATATTTTCTCTTAAAGATACCTCAGCCATATCTCCTTCGAAAACACGGTTTAAAAGCGAGTAAGCATTTTGGATGGTTACTGGTCTTGGTAAGTTATTAGTTTTAGCTTCCTCGAGATAACGCATAGTTCCCCAAGCTTTTTCATTGGACAATCCAATCTCTCTAATTTTTCCTTCTTTTTTCACTTGGTTTAAAGCTTCAAGAACTTCTTTAAAATTATCTATCCAAGGATCGTTTGGGTTATGCTTGTAGTCTCTAACTCCAAAGGTATTGGTTTGACGTTCTGGCCAATGTAATTGATACAGATCTATATAGTCTGTTTGTAATCTTTTTAACTCTAAATCTACAGCCTCTTTAATTGATTCTGCTGTAAAACCTGTTGTACGTATATGTGCTGTATAATCTCCTGTACCAGCTATTTTTGAGGCAACAACTATATCTTCTCTTTTTTTATTTTTAAGCCATGTCCCAATAATCTTACTTGTTCTACCTGATGTTTCGGCTGTTGCTGGAACAGGATACAGCTCTGCTGTATCAATAAAATTAACACCTTGCTCCACTGCATAATCTAATTGTGCATGACCTTCGGCTTCGGTATTTTGATTTCCAAAAGTCATTGTGCCTAAACATATTTTACTGACTTTTATGTTTGTATTTGGAAGTGTTGTGTATTTCATCGATTTGATTGTTTAGCTTTTAAACAAATATAAAAAGACCTTTAATTATTGTTAGTAATTAAAGGTCAAATGTTTGTTAAGGTTTGCGTTAAGGATAGAAGTGGCATCCTTTTTTGCTGCCATATATGGCAAAAAAAGATATAACGGATAGCCTGACCCTTGTGGTAACGCGCTTAAATTAATTATTTAACAGGTTGGTAATCTTGTCTAATTTTGGTGTTAAAATAACCTCGATACGACGGTTTTTAGCTTTACCTTCTGCTGTTGTATTTGGTGCAATTGGAGCAAACTCGCCACGACCTGCAGCTGTTAAGTTATCCGCTTTAATATTTGTATTTTCTTGTAGAATGGTTACAATTGCTGTGGCGCGTTTTGTTGACAAGTCCCAGTTGTTGCTAATGTTTCCTTTTGGTGGATATGGTGCATTATCTGTATGACCTTCTATAAGTACAGATATTTCTGGGTTGTCACCTAATACGGTTCCTAATTGTTGTACTGCCTTACGTCCTTGTGTACCTACTGCCCAACTACCTGACTCAAAAAGTAATTTGTTTTCCATTGAGACGTAGACTTTACCGTTGCGTTGCTCTACAGTTAGTCCTTTACCTTCAAAGTCTGTTAAGGCACTTGATATTGCATTTTTAAGAGCTGTCATTTCTGCTTCCTTGGATGCGATAATGCTTTCTAGATCTGCTACACGTTGCGAGCGTGCTTCTAACTCTTTTTTAAGTTGTGCTAGTCTTGCGTTTTCTGCAGCTAATGCCTGCTCTTTAGTTTCTAGTTGCGCTAATAACTCTCTGTTTTTTTGTGTGTTTGCAGCGATTGCAGAACTGCTATTAGCATCTAACGCGTCGTAAGAAGCTTTTAGGGCATCATATTTATTTTGTGCTACTGCATAATCTGTTTCTAGTTGGTCACGACGTTTAACTGCATCGTCATATTTTGCTTGTAGTTGTGCTAAATCATTACTAGCTTTATTTTTAGCTTTTAACAAGTCATTGTTTTCATCTTTTAGGTTTCTGTTTTCTTTTTTTAAGGTTGCATATTTACCTTCTAACTCCTTATACACTTTTGGAGATACGCAACTGGTTGCTAAAAGCACTAATAGGATTACTGAAATTCTGTTTTTCATTGTTATTATTTGGGATTATGATTCAATTTCGACTAAAATAGGACAATGGTCACTATGTTTAGCTTCTGGTAATATAACTGCTCTTTTTATTTTTTGTTGTAATGGTTGGCTAACCATTGCATAATCTAAACGCCAACCTTTGTTATTAGCTCTTGCATTTGCACGATAGCTCCACCAAGAATACTCTTGACGCTCAGGGTTTAAATGCCTAAACGAATCTATAAAACCTGACTCTATAAAATCGCCTAACCACTCACGCTCTTCCGGTAAAAAACCAGAAACACCTTTCATTTTAGGGTTGTGGATATCAATTTCTTCATGACATATATTGTAGTCTCCACAAACTACTAAATTGGGTAACGTATCGGTTAATTTGTTTAAATACTTTTGGATTAAATCCATGTAGTCAAACTTATGCTCTAATCTTGCAGCATTGGTACCAGAAGGTAAATACATACTCATAATTGAAACATTGTCATAATCTACACGAAGGTTACGTCCTTCAAAATCCATAGACTCTATTCCTGTTCCATACTCGACATGATTAGGTTTTGTTTTACACAACACAGCAACACCACTATAGCCTTTTTTTTGAGCGCTAAACCAATAGTTATAATGGTAACCAGCGTCTTTGAACAAATCTAAATCCAACTGTTCTTCCATTGCTTTTATCTCTTGTAAACAAATCACATCAGGATTGGCACTTTGTAACCATTCTATAAATCCTTTATTAATTGCTGCCCTAATTCCGTTAACGTTATATGAGATAATTTTCATGTGTATTAGTTTGATGTTTTTGTTTATTTACTAGCTTTTTATTCAGCTAGTTTTGCACTAAAAATATTTGTTTCTGCTAAATTAAATAATGCTTTACTTTTACAAGATGAATTACGCCATTTTTACTGAAAAAATATTAACAAAATAATCTAGTTATATTGGTGTTATAGATATAGATGAAATTAACCATTACTTGTTTTTTTATTTTCTTCGGAATTTTTGCGTTTGCGCAAGAACAAACTAATGGGTTAAACCGAAAAGTTTTTGCTACTAGTAAAAACATCCAAATTGACAGTGTAAGTATTAATAACATTGGTTTTAAAATTGAAACCAAAGCAGGTGCTGTTATAGACACAAGTTATTATAAAGTAGACTTTGGAAAATCAACACTTACATTTTTAAAACCTGTTACCACAGATTCCATAATAATCAATTATCAAAGTTATCCCGAATTTTTAACCAAAACCTACAAACAGTTTGACAAAAGTGTTATTGTAGAAAACACAGACAATATTAATAAACTAGTCCAACTAACACAACCTAACACTAACAGCAGCTACAAACCGTTTGATGGCTTAACAACCTCTGGAAGTATTAGTCGTGGTGTAACTATTGGTAATAATCAAAACTCAGTTTTAAACAGTGAGCTTGATTTACAAATTACAGGAAAACTAAACGATAACGTCTCGCTTCGCGCCAGCATACAAGACGCCAATATACCTTTACAAGAAACCGGTTACTCGCAACGTTTAGATGAGTTTGACCAAGTGTTTTTAGAATTATTTTCTGACAATTGGGCTATTCGTGCTGGAGATATAGATTTAATTAATGACCAATCCTACTTTGCATCCTTTACAAAGCGTGTACAAGGATTACAAGTCAAAGCTAAATTTGGAGACGACGACCAACAGACTAACGTATTTGCATCTGGCGCTTTAGTGCGTGGTCAATTTACTAATTATCAATTTACTGCTCAAGAAGGTAACCAAGGTCCTTACAAACTGCAAGGTCCAAACGGAGAATTATTTGTACTAATTGTCTCTGGTAGCGAAACCGTTTATGTAAATGGTGTAGCATTAAAGCGTGGCGAAAACGAAGATTATATTATAGATTATAACGCAGGCGAAATTATTTTTAATGCCACTTACCCAATGACTTCCGAGATGAGAATTAGCATAGATTTTCAATACTCTGAAAGAAATTACTCTAGAATTGTAGCTTATGGTGGTGGAAATCATGAAAGCGAAAAACTAAAATTAGGCGTTTCAGTGTATTCTGAAAATGACTCAAAAAACAATCCTTTACAACAAAACCTATCGCAAGAACAAGTGGCAATTTTAAGTAGCGCAGGAGACGACTCACAACAAATGGTTGCCTTGTCTGAAGTACCAGAAACCTACAACGAGAATAGGATTTTATATAAAAAAGAAGATTTTAATGGTGACACTATTTATGTGTTTTCCAACAATCCAGACGACACCTTATTTGGTGTTACTTTTACATTAGTTGGAGACAATCAAGGTGATTATATTTTATCTTCTAGCAATGCTATAAATAACATTTATCAATTTACGCCACCTATTGTAGGCGTAAAACAAGGTAATTACGCACCAATTGTACAATTAGTAGCGCCAACATTATTGCAAATAGCAACCGTAAACGGAGTTTATCAACCTACTAAAAAGACAAAAGTTGGTTTTGAAGTTGCTGCCAGTAAAAACGATCTAAACCTATTTTCTAGTCTAGACGATGCCAACAATAATGGCTTAGCCACCAAATTAACAGTAGAGCAAAACGTAATAAAAAATGATAGCTTATGGAATGTAAATGCAGTTTTTGATGCAGATTATATTCAACAAGATTTTAAAACTATACAACGTCTGTATGCTCCAGAGTTTAATCGTGATTGGAATTTGAGCCAAGACAATTCAAACCTACTAAATGTCAACCTTGATAACCAAGCATTAATAACTGCAGGATTACAAAGTTATCACTATAAAAAAGGTCAAATCAATTATAATTTTCAACATTTAAATTATTCCGAAAATTTTAATGGAAACAAACATAATCTTAACGCCAATTTAAACATTGGCAATATACGATTAAACACTGCATCTAGTATATTAAAAGCAAATGGAACAACAAACTCCTCTAAGTTTTTCAGAACCTATAATAAAGCCATATACAACCTAAAAAAACAATGGATTGGAACAGGTTTTTCTGCAGAAGAAAACAAAGAACGTGTTAACCAAACACAACAATTTACCAGCTTAACACAACGTTTTACTGCTTACGAAGCTTTTACAGGTATTGGTGATAGTACAAATGTCTACGCAGAAGTTGGCTATAAACATCGTGTAAATGACAGTTTACGTAACGGTAAACTAGATCGTGTAAACAGCTCAAACACATATTATTTAGACACTAGATTACTTAAAAACGAAAAAACAAATCTGTCATTATATGTTAATTACAGAACTTTAAAAAATGAAGACCAAGAGCAACCAAACGAAAACTCATTAAACTCTCGCCTATTATTTAATCAGCGTTTTTTTAAAAATGGTATTATTTGGAACACTGCTTTTGAAACTAATTCCGGAACCTTACCTCAACAAGATTTTACTTATGTGCAAGTCGAACCTGGTCAAGGTGCGTATACATGGATAGATTATAATGAAAACGGAATCCAAGAACTTGAAGAGTTTGAAATAGCGCAATTCCAAGATCAAGGTGAATATATTAGAGTCCTTTTACCTAATCAAGTTTTTATTAAAACACATCAAAATAGGTTAAGTCAAACCCTTACCCTAAACCCTATTGATTGGGTAAACGCAGAGAGTAAAACCAAAAACATATTCTCTAAATTTTATAATCAAAGTAGTTATTTAATTGATCGAAAAATTATACGCGACGATGCTGATTTTGACTTAAATCCATTTAAGCAAGGCGAAGACAACCAACTAGGCTTAACACTTAATTTTAGAAATGTCTTATTTTTTAATCGTGGAAAACAACGTTACACCACGTCTTACACCTATTTATGGAATAGTAGCGAAAACACATTAAGCTTCGGATTTATAGAGAATAATCTTAAAAGTCATCAGTTAAATTTTATACATAAAATTAAAAACAGTTGGTTAGTAACTGTGACTTCAGCATTGGAACAACAATTTAGCAACAGCGAAAATTTCAGCAGTAAAAACTTTGATATTGACACCAATAAACTCAACCCTAAGTTATCCTATTTATTAAACGACAATGTGCAATTTGATGTGTTTTATCAATTTACAAACAAAGACAATACTATTAATAATTTAGAAACCTTAAAACAGCAAAAATATGGTCTTTCTTTTGCATATTCTCCAAAAGGAAATGCTCAAGTTGGTGCCATTTCTGGCGAATTTAATGTTTTTAACAACACCTTTGAAGGTAACGCTAACAGTCCTGTCGCTTTCCAAATGCTTGAAGGTTTACAACCCGGAAAAAACTTTACTTGGACCTTATTAGCACAAAAAAAACTAACCAAATTTTTAGATTTAAACCTAACGTATTTTGGACGTAAGACTGAAACCAGCAAGACCATACATACAGGAAACGTACAACTAAAAGCTTATTTTTAAGACATTTGTAACTTTTGTTACCATAAGACACATCTAATTTTGTAAATTTGATTGTTATTATGAGCAAAATTCTAGCCATCACCTATTCACTTTTGATTCTCGTGCAGAGTTTCAACATAAACTTGGAAGATATTTCCAAGTTTAGTGCGTTGCTAGAGCATGCCGAATTCCATAAAGCAAATTATGGTGATACGTTTTTTGAGTTTTTAGCAGAACATTATGGAGACGCTAGAGATACGCATGATAACGAGCATAAGGAACACGAAGATCTTCCTTTTAAGGATAGCCATCATATGTGTACACATATTAATACCTCTTTTATAGGTATTGCAAACAACTTCACGATTAACTACCAAGAATTTATTGAAATCCCTTTTAACTTTCACTATAACGAAACAGTAACAGACGCTGTTAAAACTTCTATTTTTCAGCCACCCAGAGCTTCATAATTCAATTTAGATCTTAATCCTATTTACTTAAAATAGGTATTTTATTATTTCTTAATTTTTATGAATTATGTTAGAAAACATCATAAAATTCAGCTTAAAAAATAAGCTGATAATTTTCCTTTTTACTGCCTTTATTGTAGGCTTCGGTATTTTCTCGTTAACCAAAATACCAATTGGTGCAGTACCAGATATTACCAATAACCAAGTACAGGTTATTACCACATCGCGTAATTTATCTACGCAAGATGTCGAGCAATTTATAACCTATCCTGTGGAACTTGAAATGGCTAATTTACCAGGTGTTGAAGAGATCCGATCGGTCTCAAAATTTGGATTATCCGTAGTAACCATCGTTTTTAATGATGACATGGGAACCTTTTTACCAAGACAGCTTATTGCTGAAAAAATAAAATCGGCTTCCGAGAAAATACCAGAAGGTTTTGGTTCTCCAGAAATGGGACCAATAACTACTGGTTTGGGCGAAATCTACCAATACATTTTAGATGTAAAACCTGGTTACAAAAACAAATATTCCACAACTGATTTACGTACCATCCAAGATTGGATTGTAAAGCGTCAATTGTCAGGAATTCCTGGAGTGGTTGAAGTGAATACTTGGGGCGGATTTTTAAAGCAATACGAAGTTGCTATTAACCCAAACAAACTAACTGCAATGAATATTTCTATTGCAGAAATTTACAATGCTTTAGAAAAAAACAACAGTGTTTCTGGTGGTGGTTATATCGAAAAAAATGACAAAGCTTTTTTTATTCGTGGCGAAGGTTTGGTAGGCACATTAGAAGATATTAAAAACATAGTCGTTAAAAATGATGGCTCACCAATTTACATTAAAGATGTTGCTATTGTTGACTTTGGAAGCGCAACACGTTTTGGAGCAATCACTGGGAATGGTGAAGGCGAAAAAGTATTAGGACAAATCATGATGCTCAAAGATGGTAACTCTAAAGAAGTTATTGACACTGTAAAAGAACGTGTCGCATCCATACAAAGCACATTACCAGAAGGCGTTTATATTAATGTTTTTTTAGAGCGAAGTGAATTGATTGCAAAAACAACATTTACAGTTGCCGAAAACTTAATTCTAGGATCATTAATTGTCATTTTTGTGGTGGTTTTATTACTTGGTAATTGGCGTTCTGGTTTAGTGGTTGCTTCGGTTATTCCGTTAAGTTTATTGTTTGCAATAATTTTAATGCGTCAATTTGGTGTCGATGCTAATTTAATGAGTTTAGGTGCTATCGATTTTGGGATTATTATTGATGGTGCTGTTATTATTGTCGAGTTTATTGCGTTTCAAATCATGTCCAAATCTGCACATCTTTCCGAAATTAATAGAAACGAAAAACAAGCCGAAATTGACCAAATAACACTAAAAAGCGCTTCAAAAATGATGAGTTCAGCCATTTTTGGGCAATTAATCATATTAATCGTGTTTATTCCAATTCTATCTTTAAGTGGTATTGAAGGTAAAATGTTTAAACCTATGGCAATGACTTTCAGCTTTGCTTTAATAGGCGCCATGATTTTATGTTTAACCTATGTTCCTGTGGTCTCATCGTTGTTTTTAAAACCAAGCAAACAGTCTGCAAAAAACATTTCGGTTAGACTAATGCACTTCCTTAATAAAGCATACCAACCTATTATTAATTGGGCTTTATCTAACAAAAAGATAGTAGTTGTATTATCTGCAATTTTACTAGCGTCTAGTATATGGATTTTTAGTAAAATGGGAGGCGAATTTGTACCCACTTTAGACGAAGGCGATTTTGTTATTCAGCCTGTATTAAAAACAGGAACTTCACTTGGAAAAACGATAGAAATCACAACAAGAATTGAACAAATTCTTTTAGATAATTTTCCAGAAGTAGACCAAGTGGTTACACGTATTGGCGCTGCAGAAGTCCCAACAGACCCAATGTCTATGGAAGAAAGTGATGTGATTATTAAACTGAAAGCTAAAAAAGAATGGACATCTGCACATAGTAAAGATGAATTAGCAGATAAGTTCAAGGAAGCCTTAACCGTAATTCCTGGAATAGAAGTAGAATTTACCCAACCTATAGAAATGCGATTTAACGAGCTAGTTACTGGTGTTCGTGCAGATGTTGCTATTAAAATTTTTGGAGAAAATTTAACCATTTTAGCTAATAAAGCAGATGAAATTAAAAGACTTATTGAAAATGTAGAAGGTGCTGCAGATATTTCAGTCGAAAAAGTAGAAGGCTTACCACAAATGAGTGTAAAATTCAAGAGAAGTAAAATTGCGCGTTACGGACTTAATATTTCCGATTTAAACGATGTTATTTCCATGGGATTTGCTGGTAAAACAGCAGGAAGTGTTTTTGAAGGTGAAAAACGTTTTGACTTAGTGCTTCGACTTCAAGAAAATAATAGAAAAAACATGGAAAGTCTTCAAAACCTCTATGTCGATACACCAAACGGAAACAAAATTCCGCTTAGCGAATTAGCAGAAATCAACTATACCACTGGTCCAGCACAAATATCTAGAGACGACACCAAACGTCGTATTGTAGTTGGTATTAACGTTAGAAACCGAGATTTACAATCTGTTGTAAACGACGTGCAACAAATTATTGAAAGCAAGTTAAAACTACCTGTTGGTTACAACATTACTTATGGTGGACAATTTGAGAACCTTCAAAGTGCAAAAGACCGTTTATTAGTGGCTGTTCCTGTAGCTTTAGTATTAATATTTATTCTGCTTTATTTTGCATTTAACTCGGTTAAAGAAGCACTAATTGTGTATTCTGCAATTCCATTATCTGCAGTTGGTGGCATCCTATTATTATGGTTGCGAGATTTACCTTTTAGTATTTCGGCAGGTGTTGGTTTTATTGCATTATTTGGAATTGCAGTACTAAACGGAATTGTATTAATCGAGCATTTTAAAGAACTTAAAGCGGAAGGTTTCAGCAATATAAACGAACGTATAAAAAAAGGAACTACAGAGCGTTTACGCCCAGTTTTACTTACTGCAGCAGCTGCAGCTTTAGGGTTTTTACCTATGGCTGTTTCTACAAATGCTGGTGCAGAAGTACAACGTCCTTTAGCAACGGTTGTTATTGGTGGTTTGTTTACTGCAACTTTACTAACCTTAGTAGTATTACCTGTTTTATATGCTTGGTTTGAAGAAAAAAAAGCGCTTAAAATGAATAAAAAATCAATAGTTTCAATAATTGTTTTGCTATTAACTTTTAGTGTTCAAGCGCAAAACAACCCTTTAACTATTAAACAGACTTTAGAATTGGCAATAGAGAATAATGCATATTTAAAAGCTGAAAACTTAAAAATTGACCAATCTAACGCGTTAGTTAGTTCGGCTTTTACGTTTGACAAAACGAGTGTTTATTATAATTATGACGAAAGTAATTTAGCGATAAACAATCAACCTCTTAAAGTTTTTGGAATCTCACAAGACTTTAAATTTCCAACAGTTTATTTTGCTGAAAAGAGAGTAAACATATCTAAAGTTAGTTTACAAGAAGCTAATTTTAGTTTGCAATTACAGCAAATAAAAAAACAAGTTTACGCTAATTATTACCAATTAAGTTATGCTAAAAACAAAGCCAAAAATTATAAGTATTTAGACAGCTTGTATAAAGATTTTGCTCAAAAAGCAAAGCGTCGTTTTGAGTTAGGCGAAACTAATTATTTAGAAATGATTACTGCACAATCCAAACAAAAACAGTTGGAAACACTCTATAAACAGTCGCTTCAAGACGTTGTTTTATATAGAGAACAACTCAAAAAAATAGTGCAAGTAGATTCTATTTCTATTAAAGACAGTTTGCTTCAAAAACTAGAAGTAGCACAATTATCTCCTAATCAGAATGTAGGTTTATCGGTTTTTGATGCGTCTATAAATTATCAAAAAGCACAAACTAAATTAGAAAAACAAAGTATGCTTCCAGATTTAAATGCGGAGTATTTTCAAGGTACAAACAGTACTTTAAACGATAATATTAAAGGCTATCAATTAGGCCTTAAAATTCCTATTTTATTTGGTGGTCAACGTTCAAAAATTAAAGCTTCAAAAATTACACAAGATATTATTGCCGAACAAAAACAAGATTATCAGGCTAAATTAAATGCAGAATATCAATCGTTATTGGCAAAGCTTCAGCAGTACGAAGACGCTATTAATTATTACGAAACGCAAGGAAAAACCCTTTCCGAAGAAATTATAAAAACAGCAAATAGAACCTTTAAAGAAGGTGAAATTGATTTCTTTCAATACATACAAAGTTTAGAGACTGCAAAAGATATTCAGCTTAGCTATTTGGAGCAATTAAATCAATACAATCAAACCGTAATCACCATCAATCACTTAACACTATAAAGAGATGAACAAGATATATATCCTATTATTTTCGCTGGTTTTAGTAGCCTGCGGAAATTCAGAAAAGACAACAGAACTAGTTCCTGAAACGGAATCACATAACGACGACATTACAATTACAAAAGCTCAATTTGACGGCGAAAAAATGGCTTTTGGCACCTTAGCCGAATACGATTTTAACGAAACCGTAAAAGTAAACGGAATGATAGATGTGCCACCAAAAAACAAATCTAGTGTTTCTACTTTTACAGGTGGTTATATTACAAAAACACCATTATTAGTTGGAGATAGGGTAAAAAAAGGACAGCTTTTAGTCACCTTAGAAAATCCAGAATTTGTAGAGCTTCAGCAAAATTACTTGGAAGTTTCAGAGCAATTAAATTATTTAAAATCTGAATTTAACAGACAAAAAACATTGTTTGATGAAAAAATTACTTCAGAAAAAAACTATTTAAAAGCCGAAAGTGCTTACAAAAGCAACCTTGCGCATTATAACGGATTACGCAAAAAATTACAAATGTTAAATCTTAATCCGAGTAGCGTAGAACAAGGACGCATTGCTTCAACTATAAACTTATATGCACCAATTTCCGGACATGTTACAAAGGTTAATGTTAGTAACGGAACCTATGTTTCGCCAAGCGATGTTATCATGGAAATTGTGGATATTGACCACATTCATTTAGAACTATTAGTCTTTGAAAAGGACATCATGCAAATTAAAAAAGATCAAAAAATCGAGTTTACCATTCCTGAAGCATCAGATAAAACCTTTGAAGCAGAAGTACATTTAGTTGGTACTACAATCGATGAGCAAACACGACGTGTTAAAGTACATGGACACGTAGATAACGACAAGGAAAACTTTATTGTTGGTATGTTTGTAGATGCTGATATTTTTATAGATAGTAAAAAAGGGTTCGGATTGCCAAAAGAAGCACTGATTGAAGTTGATAATGAGTTTTTTGTTTTAATTTTAGACGAAGAAAATACAGATGAATTTCATTTTGAAACGTTTAAATTAGAGCTTGGTAAACAAACCGAAGCCTATGTCGAAATTTTAAATTCTGCAGCTTTAAAGGATAAACAAATAGTAGTTAAAGGCACAAATATGTTACTAAATAATGGCGAAGGAGGACACAGTCATTAACCATAATCATACAGCATACATTACATGAGCAACCATAACAACGACACACATAACCACAATCATAATTTAATTTTTGGTAACAAAACAGAACTCTATTTTGCCTTACTTTGTGGTGTTTTTTTGGTCGCTGGATTTACTATTGAAAAACTAACCGATTTACCAGCTTGGGCATCATTAATAAGCTACATGGTTTCATACTTTTTTGGTGGTTATTTTATTTTTATTGAAGCGTTAAAAAAAATACCAAAAGGCCAATTTGATATAGATTTTTTAATGATTGCTGCTGCAATTGGAGCTGCATACATTGGTAGTTGGGCAGAAGGTGCTTTGCTTTTATTTTTATTTAGTTTAGGTCATGCGTTAGAGCATTACGCGATGAATAAAGCTAAAAAATCTATTGAAGCATTAAGTGATTTATCACCAAAAACAGCATTAGTAAAAAACGGAAATCAGCTTATTGAAACCCCAATTGAAGATTTAAAAATTGGAGATACAATTGTAATAAAACCAAACACTAAAATTGCAGCAGATGGCGTAATAATTAGTGGAAACAGCAGTATTAATCAGGCACCAATTACTGGAGAAAGCATGCCTGTTGACAAAACAGCAATTGCAACTTTAAACAATTTACCAGAGTTTAAACACATCGATAAAAAACATATTGCATTTACAGGTACTATAAATGGAGATAGCACTATTGAAGTGCATGTTTTAAAACTTAGTCATGACTCTACAGTGGCACGATTAATTAAAATGGTGAGTGAGGTGGAAACCCAAAAATCACCAACACAACGTTTAACCAAAAAGTTTGAAAAATGGTATGTCCCAATTGTAATAATTGTGGTTGTTTTACTCTGTTTTGCCTACTTAATTATAGACGAAACGTTTAACGAAAGTTTATATAGAGCTATAACCGTTTTGGTAGCAGCAAGTCCTTGTGCTTTGGCCATATCTACACCAAGTGCAGTCCTTAGCGGAATTGCAAGAGCAGCACAAAAAGGGGTGTTAATTAAAGGCGGAAAAGCGTTAGAAGATTTAGGAAGCATTACCACAATTGCGTTTGATAAAACAGGAACGTTAACTGAAGGAAAGCCAAAATTAACCAATGTGATTGCTATAAATAATTTTGATGAAAATGAATTTCTACAAATTGTTTTAGAAGTAGAAAGTTTAAGCAATCATCCACTAGCAAAATCAATAGCAAAGGACATTGAAAAGCTACATAACATACGTTTTAAAGGCATTGCTAAAAACATTGAAGCCATACAAGGAAAAGGAATTACTGCTATATATGACAACGCTAAAGTGTTTATTGGTAATCTAAAATTAATGCAAGACGAAAGCATTACTGTTGAAGACACTTTAATCACAACAATGGATGGTCTTTTACAAGATGGTCATACCGTTATGTTGGTTGCTTTAAAAAATGAAGTAATAGGTATAATTAGTGTTATGGATACGCCAAGACAAACAGCAGAAAGCACATTAAAAAGGCTAAAAGCAATTGGTATTAAACGTATGATTATGCTAACAGGAGATCATCAAAATGTCGGTGATGCCATTGCAAAACAAATAGGTTTAACAGAAGCAAAAGGAAATTTATTACCAGAAGATAAAGTCAAAGCTATTAAAGATTTGTTAGCAACAGACGGGAAAATCGCCATGATTGGAGATGGCGTAAATGATGCACCAGCAATGGCTTTAAGTACAGTTAGTGTTGCCATGGGAGCAGCAGGAAGCGATGTCGCTTTAGAAACTGCAGACGTTGCTTTAATGTCTGATAAAATAGAAAACTTACCTTTTGTTATTGGGTTAAGCAGAGCGTCTAAACGCATTATTAAAGAAAATATTTTTATAAGCTTAGGCGTTGTCGCTATACTTGTTCCTGTTACAATTTTGGGATTAACTAATATTGGATTAGCTGTATTATTTCATGAAGGGTCAACCATAGTGGTTGTTTTGAATGCTTTACGTTTACTAGGTTATAAAGAACATTTATAAAACCATATTTACTTACGCAACCTTTTACTACATTTAACATCTAATAATGGTATGGCTTTTGATAAGTTATACGCTTTAATCAATCAACCTAATTTATGAAAAAAACACATTTATTATTCGTTTTATTATTAACATCCTTTTATGGATTTGCTCAAAAAGACATTGAAACAACTACAAAAAAAAATGAAATTTCATCAAATTTATTTGACTTAGTAGTCGCAGGATCATTTAACGTTAATTACGAACGTTATTTAGAAAAAAATCAGTCGCTTTTTATTGGAGCAACGTTTTTTGACACTTATGCTTACTATGATACTGGATATATAAAAGACTCTGACGCTATTAGTCTTAAAGCAGCATATGTTATCTATTTTTCAAAGAAAAAAGATCATGCTGGTTTTTACTTTTATCCGCAAGCCAAACTTAGAACAGGAACTGTAACTGTAGAAGATTATTACTATTACGACTATGTTAGTGACACTAATGTAGAAGAAGAATATACGTATGATGTAGACGGTTTTTCTTTAGGCTTTGGTATTGGTCATAAATGGGTGTTTAATGACACTTTTACGTTGGGAATTAACGGAGAAATAGCAAGAAATCTTGGTAGTATTGATGATGATTACTTGGATAATGTTGAGCCAAGATTTGGAATTAATTTTGGAATTAGATTCTAAAATTTAGAAAAATAAATAAAAAAGCCCACACTAATTAGTTTGGGCTTTTTTTATAAATTCCTGTTATAATACTTTACATCTTCATTAACCACTCTTTAACATCAACTTCTTTTTTGATGATGTCTTTAAGCTCTGAGATGGCAACACGTTTTTGCTCCATAGTATCTCTATGTCTTATAGTTACAGTTTTAGTTTCTATAGTTTCATGATCTACTGTAATACAAAATGGTGTACCATTAGCATCTTGACGTCTGTAACGTTTGCCGACAGCATCCTTTTCATCATAAAACACATTAAAGTCCCATTTAAGATCTTCAATAATTTGCTTAGCTATTTCTGGTAAACCATCTTTTTTAACTAAAGGAAAAACTGCTGCTTTTACTGGAGCTAAGACTGCTGGTAGTTTTAAAACCGTTCTAACACTACCATCTTCTAAAGTCTCGTCCATTAATGAGTTTGAAAATACTGCTAAAAACATTCTATCTAAACCAATAGAAGTCTCCAAAACGTATGGTGTATAACTTGCGTTGTCTTCATGGTCAAAATACTGAAGTTTTTTACCAGAAAAGGCTTCGTGTTGTTTTAAATCAAAATCAGTACGCGAGTGGATTCCTTCTAATTCTTTAAAACCAAACGGAAATTTAAACTCGATATCTGTTGCAGCATCTGCGTAATGTGCTAATTTTTCGTGGTCATGAAAACGGTAATTATCTTCGCCTAAACCTAAAGATTTATGCCATTTTAATCTGGTTTCTTTCCAGTAATCAAACCATTCTTTTTGTGTACCTGGTTTAATAAAAAATTGCATTTCCATTTGTTCAAACTCACGCATTCTAAAAATAAATTGTCTTGCAACAATCTCGTTTCTAAACGCTTTACCTGTTTGTGCAATTCCGAAAGGAATTTTCATTCTTCCCGTTTTTTGCACATTTAAAAAGTTTACAAAAATACCTTGAGCTGTTTCTGGACGTAAATACAAATCCATTGCAGTCTCTGCTGTAGCACCAAGTTTGGTACCAAACATTAGGTTAAATTGCTTAACGTCTGTCCAGTTTCTACTTCCTGATAAAGGACAAGCAATGTCTAACTCTTCAATTAATGCTTTAACATCTGCTAAGTCTTCAGCTTCTAAAGATTTTCCTAAACGTTTTAAGATGGTATCAATTTTTTCTTGATATCCAACAACTCTTGGATTAGTAGAAATAAATTCTTGTTTATTGAAAGCTTCGCCAAAACGTTTTTCCGCTTTAGCGACTTCTTTATCGATTTTTGCTTCAATTTTAGCACAATAGTCTTCTACTAAAACGTCTGCTCTATATCTTTTTTTAGAATCTTTATTGTCTATTAATGGGTCACTAAAAGCATCTACGTGTCCTGAGGCTTTCCATGTTGTTGGATGCATAAATATTGCAGCATCAATACCTACAATATTATCATTCATCTGTACCATTGCTTTCCACCAATAGTCACGTATGTTTTTCTTTAATTCTGCTCCATTTTGAGCGTAGTCGTAAACTGCGCTAAGTCCATCATAGATTTCACTACTTTGGAATACGTAACCATACTCCTTTGCGTGAGAGATTACTTTTTTAAATTGATCGTCGTTGTTTGCCATAATAGTACAAAGATAAACGATAAATAAAAGTGTACAACCAAAAATTGATTAGTCTTTTTGACAAGTATAAATAAATGCTGGAGGTGCGTTTAATGGCTCAAAACCTAATGTAATATTGCCATTAAATTTTTCTTTTAATGCTGCGTAGTATGTTAAGCTATACTGAAACTGAAAAAAGTAGCCTTTTGAGTTTAAACTTTTAAAGGCACTATCCATAATAATTTGAGTAATTGGCTTAGGAATGTTTGTTAAAGGCAAACTGGAAACAATATAGTCTGTAGTTGTAAAACCATGTTGCTTAATTACCTCTTGTACTTTGTCGGCAGATTGTTTTGAAACAATAAACCTTGGATCCTCTATTTTTAATAAATCTTTGTAAAAGGTTTCATTAATTTCAAAGCTAATTAGCTTGGCATCTGGTTGCAATCGTTTTAAAATCTCTTTAGTAATGACACCATTACCTGGACCAAACTCCACTATTAGTTTAGCTGTACTAAAATCTATCCCTTTTAATAGTTTTGACGCTAAGAATCTAGAGCTTGGAAACAAAGTGCCTGAAGTTTTTAAGCTTTTTAAGGATTCTTTTAAAAAATTTATTTTGTTCAAAAAAGGGGTTTTTAGAGATAATATAAACGAATATAAGCTTTTTTATTATTTGATATAAAATGCTAAATTAAAACCAATGTAAATGACAATGGTGCTTTTTAATTATTGTTTAACTATTACTTAAGCATTATAGAAGTGCTTCCTAGTCTTGTATTATCGTAAAACACGTTTACAAAATAGACGCCTTTAGTTAAAGGCTCATCTAAATCTGTAGTTATTAATGTATTAACATCAATAGCTTCATTTTTATAGTCAACTTTAATTTTTTTACTAAAAATTAATGACTGCTCTCCAAAAGATATTGATCCTTGGTCTGCAACAACATTATTATTAGGATTTAAAATTTGAATGTATAAATCTTTTACTCCTGTTGATGCTAATTTATTTTTATCCAACGTAAATGATACATATAGCTTATTAGCTTTACTAGCATTTGATGTGCTTACTATGCGTTTTTTAGTAACTCGTTTTACTGCTTTTGCGTCTAAAGAGGCTATGCTTAAAAGACTTGCTTTGTCTAAAGCAGTCGACATTTTAGCGTTAGCAGTAGCCAATCCTTTATTTTTAGTAGATAAACTTGAGGTATTGTTTTTTGCTACTTTTAAGTTTTGTGTAACAGCTTGGGTTAATAATGCTAAACGGTTGTTTTCTGTCTTAAGCGTAGATACAACATTTAAAAATGCTGCATTTTCTTTTTGTAAAAGATTAATCTTAGAACGATATAATGATAATAACGAAGCGCTTGGCTGCAACGTTTTTATAGAATCTAGAATATGCACTACATTAAGTTTTGATTGTTGTAATTTATTACGAAGTGAATCATTATCCACCTTTATATTATCATAACGTATTACCATATCTGATAATTCGTTTTCTAATAGTTTTTTTTCTTGAGACACGTATGTTTTATAATCTACTAGTTGATTATAGTTAGAAAACGTGTAAGATCCTAATATTACAAAAACAACAATCAATGAGCCTATAATTATCCTATAGTTATATGTATGAGGAAAAATTAACATGATTTAATTTTATTTTAAAAAATAAAAATATTGTTATTTATTAAGGTGTCAATTTAAAATCGATGAAGAGGTAAAAAAATTGTTTAACTCTCTTAAAATCAAAAAAAACGCCTCGTGCACTTCTGCACTTAGCGTTTTTTAATAAATGGATTAATATTTATAAGTTACACTAATTAAAAGTTGACTTAGCACTTCCAATTAATTGATTATCATGATATATGGTTATATAATACTCGCCTTTTAATAAAATTTCGTTTTCAAAAAGGTTAATAAAAACACATGTCTGCAAACTATTATTATTGTAATTAATAACATCCAGTTGACTGTACATCAAAGAAGTATCACTAATAGTAACATCTCCTTTATAAGCAATTACGTTATTTTTAGGATCTAACACCTGAAAGTATAATTCTTTTTTACCTTGTGTAGCTATGTCATTTTTAGCCACTGTGTAGCAAATATTTAGCATCTTAACACGTTTTGCAGCTGTGGTTGTTTTAATATTGCCACTGTTAGTGATACGTTTGACACCTTCAACATAGATATCACTAATACTTATCATTTTTGCTTTATCTATTTCATTTAAATATTCAGTATTAAGTTTTGACAAAGCTCTATTTTGTTGCCTTAAAGATTTAGATTGTAACATCGTTTTATCCATTGCTTCATCAGCTAATCGTGCCTCTTCTTGTAGTACTTTATTTTCTTTATTTAATTGATTAACTAATTCTAATATTTTAGAATTTTCAAGTTTTATAGCTTGCAATTGTTTTTTGTAATGGTTTAACAGCTTAATATCTGGTGTTATATGCTTAACAGAATCCAAAATACGAATGATTTTAATCTTGGATTGCTCTAGTCTATCACTTAATAATTGGTTATCCGTTTTAAGTGCACTAAAATCGATTGATAATTGATTAAGCTCTGCTTCTATTAAAGCATTTTCATCTACAAGAAAGTTTTTATATTGATTTAAAGAGCTGTAATTATAATAACTATATAAACCAAGCGCACATAGTATAGTTAGTAGCGCAATGATAACTAACTTAAGATTATAGGTTTGGGGTTTAATAATCATGAGTTTTAATAATTACCACTAAAATAATATAAATTAATGGAATTGTAAGAATTTTTCGATAACTTGAACATGTTTTTCATTAAAAACTAGACTATTACAGCTTTTTGTATCTATTAAGCATTAATTTTTAATCCAAAATCCTTAATCGTAAACATGAGTTTAAAAGCTTTAGCCAATTTGTTTTTTCCTTTGGTATGTAATGCTTGTAAGGACACTTTAACAGACAACGAATCTTTTTTATGTACCAACTGTAGACATAATCTACCTACTACAAACTTCCATTTAACTCAAGATCCTTTTGTTAAAAACGTCTTTTATGGTCGTGCAAAAATAGAATCTGCAACTGCTTTACTACGATTTGAAAAAAAAGGAATAGTACAACATTTACTACACCAATTAAAATATGGTAAAAATGAAGCTATAGGATCATTTTTAGGTGATTGGTTAGGCGAAGAGCTAAAAACTAATCACGAATATCAAGCTATAGATGTAGTAATTCCTGTACCATTACATCCAAAAAAAATTAAAAAAAGAGGTTATAATCAGGTCTCCAAGTTTGGTAAAAATATTGCAACATTACTTAATACGGATTTTAATGAAGACCTTTTGATTAAGATTACAAATCCATCAAAATCTCAAGCGCGAAAAACTAGATTGGAACGTTGGGAATTAAACAATGAAGCTTTTGCTGTAAAAAAACTAGAAAAACTACACAACAAGCATATCTTGTTAGTTGATGACATTATTACCACAGGAAATACCCTAGAGGCATGTATTATAGAATTAAATAAAGCTAAAAACATAAAAATAAGTATTGCTGCTATGGCAATAGCTTAAGGCATTTTTCGTTAAACGAATAATATGTTGTTAATTTGTATCTTCATTTAAATTAGTATGCAAAATCGTCTTTTAAATTTTTGTTTTTTGTGCGTGATAACGCTCTCTTTTATCAATTGTGCTAATAGAGGAAATATTACTGGAGGAGAAAAGGATATTACACCTCCAAAAATCACAAAAACATTTCCTAAAAATTACTCTACTAACTTTAATAGTAAAGAAATAAGAATCTATTTTGACGAGTATATTAAAATTAAAAACCTGTCTAAACAGCTTATTATTTCGCCACCAATGGATATCACGCCAGAGATAACACCTTTAGGAAGCTCTAGCGACTTTATAAAAATTAAAATATTTGATACTTTAAAACCAAATACCACCTATGCTTTTAATTTTGGTAATAGTATAGTAGACAACAACGAAGAAAACCCATACACGTATTATAAATATGTATTTTCTACAGGTGATTATATAGATTCTTTAAAAGTAAAAGGTAAAGTAATGGATGCATTAAACCGTACCACAGACCCTTTTATATCTGTTAATTTATATGAAAAGGATTCCACTTACACAGACTCTGTTGTCTATAAAAAAAATCCAAAATACGTAACCAACACTTTAGATAGTACCACAAATTTTACGTTGGAAAACTTAAAAGCAGGAACTTACAAACTAATTGCTTTAAAAGACAATAACAGCAATAATAAGTTTGACCAAAAAACAGATAAAATTGGTTTTAAAGAAGAATTTATTACTGTATCAACAGACAGTTCTGCTTTTTATGAATTAAAATTATTTAAAGAAGAAATAAATTATAAAGCTGAAAAACCCAAACTAGTTTCTGGCGAAAAAATTATTTTTGGTTTTGAAGGTAAAGATTACAAAAACATGAGTATTGATCTACTGTCAGAGGTTCCTGCAGATTACACGTCAAGCTACTTTAAAGATCAAGAAACAGACAGTTTAAACTACTTTTACAAACCTAAACTAGAAGTCGACTCATTAGTTTTTAAAGTTAGTTACAAAACTAAAATTGACACCTTTACGGTTAGAATTAAGGACAATAAAAAAGATTCGTTATTACTTAAAGCGACACCAAATAGTAATATAGATTTTATTGAAACTTTAAAAATTTCGGCAAATATCCCGATTACCAAATTTGACAAAAATCAAATTAGTATCATGGATAAAGACTCTACTAATGTTGTTTTTACAACCAAGTTAGACACATTACAAAATACAATAGAGGTTTTATTTGATAAAAAAGAAGATAATAAATACAAAGTCCGATTGTTACCAAATACTGTAACCGACTTTTTTGACAATACCAATGACACTTTAAACTTTAACTTATCTACCGTTAAAGCATCTAGTTTAGGAAACGTACGTGTTAATATTAAAAATGGTGTTTACCCTTTGATTGTGCAATTAGTAGATGACAAAAATGAGGTTAAATACGAAAAGTATATCACCAAACCAGAACCCTTAGATTTCTTTTTAGTTAAACCTAACAAGTATTATATAAGAGCCATTTTTGACACCAACAAAAATAAAATATATGATACAGGAGTCTATTTAACTTCTAAAAACCCAGAGCGTGTAAGCTATTCTGAAAAACCTATTGAGGTTAGAGTTGGTTGGGATTTAATTGAAGAATTTATTCTAAAATAAAACCATCTTTATCGTCCAAGAAACGTAGTTTTTTCCTGGTAGCATCTACATGAAATTTAGTTAAAGCCACTAGCTTAACAGCTTCGGTATTTGGGTTGACATCTACCAATTTTTCGCCTAAAGCATCATATACAGCAGAATGTCCTGGATACTCAAAATTATTAGCATCCAATCCTACCCTATTAACACCAATACAATAACACATATTTTCTATAGCTCTTGCTTGTAATAAAGTATCCCAAGCTTTAATCCTTTTTTTAGGCCAATTAGCCACGTATAAAAGCACGTCGTAATCCTCAGAGATTCTGGACCAAACCGGAAAGCGTAAATCATAACAAATTAAAGGTCTAATTTTAAAACCTTTATAGTTAATAATAAGTTTTTGATTGCCTTTTTTATATACTTTATCTTCTCCTGCTAACGTAAACGTATGTCGCTTATTATATGTATCAATAAGTCCATTTGGATGCACAAAAACTAGTCTGTTATAGTAATTATCATGCTCTTTAATAACCAAACTACCAACTATTGCTGCATTTTTTGCTTTTGCTAAGGACTGCATCCATTGTATGGTTTTACCATCCATAGCTTCTGCAACAAATTGCGGAAACATAGTAAATCCAGAAGTAAACATTTCTGGTAAAACAATTAAATCTACAGTATCAGATATTGCATTTATTTTTTCTGAAAAATTCAGTCTGTTTTGTTCAGGATTTTCCCAAACCAAATCAGACTGAATCATCGCAATATTTAATACAGCATCCACTATTTTAGTTTATTCAGTTTTTGTTCTGCCTTAGTAATATTTGATCTTAACTTTTCAAGTTTACCTTCCCATTTATCAATGTCATTTGGAGACAGCTTTCCTTTAGCTTCAAGCTTTTGATATTTTTTAGTTTCTTTTTCTAATTTAGCATTAGCTTTTTCCAAGTTGCTTTCTGCTTTTTCTATTTTAGCATTAGCCTTTTCAATTTTTTGACGCGCTTTCTCCGATTTTTTTCTAGCTTTCTCAGATCTTTTACGTTCCTTTTCAGCAGCTTTACGTTCTCTTTCTTGTGCCTTAACTTCTCTTGCTTCAGCTTTAGCTTGCTTTTCTTGTTGGCGTTTTTCCTTATCTGCTGCTTTAACTGCTTCTTCTGCAGCTTTAATTTCGGCTTTCTTGGTGTCTGCCAAATTATAAATTTCTATTTTTTGAGATTCAGTTAATGTTTCAGAAACATCTTTACCATTTAAGCTAATAACTTTGTTTTTTACCACATAAGATTGATTATCAAAAGTCACTTCTTGAGCAGTTAGTGTATGAGATACTACTGTAATTAGTAGTATTAAAAGCATTTTTATTGTCTTCATTTTAATTATAAATTAGAAAGTAAAAGTAAGGAGAATTTCCTACAAAATAATCTAGTTTAAAGTATTCTTAACTTTTTAAGTAGCTCACCTTTATAAGTTCTTCCAATAGGCAATCTGTGGGTTGTTATAAAGATTTCATTACCTGAAATTTTAGTCACACTTTTAGTGTTTATAATAAATGATTTATGGATTTGAACAAACTGAGCACTAGGTAGTTTTTCGATCCAGTTTTTAAGTGAATCTATAAAGGATAGTTTTTGTGTTTTAGTGGTAATAGTAATATAGTTTCTATCAGATTCTAAAAACAAAATATCTTTTAAAATTATTTTATGAAGTGTTTTATCCACATTTAAAAAAATAGAATCTTCAGTAGTTGGATTAACAACATCTTGTTTTACAAATCGGTCTTCAGCCTTATTTACAGCCTTTAAAAATCGATCAAAACCAAAGGGTTTAACCAAATAATCTACAATGGTATCCAACTCAAAACTGCTAACTGCATATTCTGGATAAGCAGTAGTCATAATAATTGCTGGTGGATTTTTTACCGTTTTTATAAAATCTAATCCTGAAATATCAGGTAAATTAACATCTAAAAACACCAAATCTACAATGTTAGTTTTAAAGTAATTATTGGCATCCATTGCTGCCTGAAAAGTAGCTAGTAATTGCAACTCCGGAATTTTACTTAAATAATTTTTAAGCAAATTTTGTGCAGGTAATTCGTCTTCTATAATTATGCAAGTCATACTAAATGTAGTGTTAAAACAACTTTAAACTTATCAGAGTTTTCTATTACTAATTGGTGCTTTTCTGGATATAATAATTGTAACCGTTTTTCTAAATTTATTAACCCTATTTTAAATTGTGTAGTATCCGTAATTTTATTTTCAAAGTCGTTGATACAAGTACATTTTAAAAGGTTGTTTTCCTCAATAATTTCAATAGAAATAATACTATTTAACACACTATGTTTAAAAGCGTTTTCAATAATGGTAATTAACAATAATGGACCTATTTTTAAATGATTAGATGTGATACTTGTCGTATAGTTAATTTGCTTTACACCTTCGGTTCTAATTTTTTGAAACTTAATATAATTATCTAAAAACTGTAGTTCTTTATTTAAATCAACATACTGCGCATTACTATCATACAACACGTGTTTTAAATTATCTGACAGCATCAAAATAAGTTCTGGAGTTTCGGTAGGTTTTTCAATAGAATAAGAATAAATCGTATTTAAATTATTAAACAATACGTGTGGATTAATTTGCGATTTCAAAAACTTCAACTCCATTTCAGTATGTTGTTTTATCATGTCTTCTTTTTGTTTTTGTTCGTCCAAAAAACGAAACAACATCCATATAAACGAGAAAAATATTAATGGCACCAAGGTTTGCCATAAATAATCACTTAAGCATTTCATTATAGAGCAACCACACTGTGCAAAAACATTACAATAGACTTGTGTGGCTAAAAATGAAATTGTCATAAATAACAACCCATAAAAAATATACCATTTTCGTTTTACAAAAAATGGCAAGAGTATAAAATGATTAATATATACAATTACTGCAAGTATAGATAAATACTGCAAAAAAGGGTTTTCAGCCCAATAATATCTAGAAAATATATATAGCGATACAAATATAAATAGCATCCATCCCAAGAGGTGCACTAAAATTTGTGACGTATGTTTTTTTAAATCTGTCATAACAAGCCTGAAAGTAATCTAAAAACCTAAAACCATCAAAAAACAAAGTACAAAAGCCAATAAAAGCAATGCAAACTGCATAAATAATTGTTGTTTGTAATCTTAAGTACGCAGTTGGTTAACATTTTTATTTATTAAAAAATATAATAAATAGGTTTGAGTAAATCAAAAAACCAATAGATTATGAAATCATTAGTCACCCTTTTTATTTTTATTATTAGTTATGCAACTGCATTTGCACAGACCCTAAACCAAGAGGTTATTGATCCTGACGGAAAACCCAAATTATTAGGTGTAATTAACAAAGAAGGACTCCAAAAAGACACTTACAAAGCGTGGTTTGATACAAACCATGACCATTATATTGTTAATGATAAATTGGTAGAAACTTTCTCTGAATCGTTAAAAGATTATACTATCAAAGTATTTTTAGGTACGTGGTGTGGTGATAGCAAAAAAGAAGTTCCGCGTTTTTACAAAGTATTAGAAACAGCAAATTATAATCTAGATAATCTAGAAGTTGTTGCTTTAGACAATCAAAAAGAGCACTACAAACAAGGACCAAATGGAGAAGAAAAAGGATACGATATCCATCGTGTGCCTACTTTTATTTTTTATAAAGATGGTAAAGAAATTAACCGCATTGTAGAGCATCCAATAGAAACCCTAGAACGTGATATTGAAAAAATTGTAACCAACCAACCTTATAGTTTTAATTACATTGCTGCAGATTATATCCAATATTTACTATCTACTAAAACAATAGAGCAACTAAATACAGAGGAAACAAAATTAGTCGCTCAACTATCAGAGTTTGTCAAAGGTAGTCGTGAGTTAAATACTTTAGGCTACGTGTATTTGCGTGCAAAAGCATTTGATAAAGCGTTATATACTTTTAAATTAAACACTTTAATTTTTCCGTATAAATCAAACGTATATGATAGTTTAGGCGAAGCTTTTTTTATTACCAATAATTATACTGAAGCCTTAATTAATTACAATAAAGTATTAGCGTTGCAGCCAGAGGATAAAAATGCTTTGGAAATGATTCAAAAAATCAATCAAGCAAACAAGCAATAAATGCTTACTATTTAATCTATTTTAACAATTTATTATTTGTTGGTTTTTTATCTTTGATGGCATATAAAATCAAAAAAATATGAAATTTTTAAAATTCCTTTTACTGTTTATTACCATCCAAGTGTCCGCACAACAAGGTGGTATGTGGATTCCTTCGTTATTAGAAGGTATGAATGAGACCGAAATGACTAATCTTGGTAGTAAACTTACTGCTAAAGATATTTACGACGTAAACAACTCTAGCTTAAAAGATGCCATAGGACATTTTAATGGTGGTTGTACCAGCGAAATTATTAGCGATAAAGGTTTAATTTTAACCAACCATCACTGTGGTTTTGGTCAAATACAATCGCATTCGTCTTTAGAAAACGATTATTTAAAAGATGGTTTTTGGGCAATGTCTTTGGACGAAGAATTGCCAAATGAAGGTTTATATATCGAGTTTATTGTTAGAATTGAAGATGTAACATCACAAGTACTGGCTGGAATTACAGACAGTATGACTGAAAAAGAAAAACAATCATCAATAGATAGAAATAGTAATACTTACCAAAAAACGGTTGCTAAAGAAGCGTGGCAAGACACTAAAGTAAAATCATTTTACGAAGGAAACCAATACTTCCTGTTTGTTACAGAGCGTTTTGAAGACATCAGATTAGTTGGTGCTCCTCCAACAAGCATTGGTAAATTTGGAAGCGATACAGACAACTGGGTTTTTCCTAGACATACAGGAGATTTCTCAATGTTCAGGATTTATGCAGACGCTAACAACAGACCTGCAAAATACAGTAAAGACAACAAACCATACAAGCCAAAGCATTTTTTACCAGTCTCTTTAGATGGCGTTGAAGAAGGTGACTTTACAATGGTATTTGGTTTTCCTGGTACAACTAGCGAGTATCTTCCTGCTGTAGCAATACAACACATTACAGAAGAATTTAACCCTACAAATATTGCTATTCGTGAAGCTGCTTTAAAAGTCATTGACGCTAAAATGAAAGAAAGCGATGCTGTACGTATTAAATACGCATCTAAACAAGCACGTATTGCAAACGCTTGGAAAAAATGGATTGGAGAAAATTTAGGAATCCAAAAAAGTGATGCTGTTACTAAAAGACGTGCTTTTGAAGCTACTTTTACTAAAGCTTTAAAAGAAAAAAATCTAGAAGATAAATATGGAAACATCCTTCCTGAGTTTGATAACCTTTACAAAGATTTTGGTCCAATTAATATTAAACGCAGAAATTTTGTTGAAGTCTTTTTGGTTACCAATGAGTTAATGCAAATGACCTTTAGAGTTTATCAAATGGAAGAAGCTATAAAAGCTGACCCAGAGAATTTTGAAAAAGCAAAAGCGCGTCTTATTAGTACTTTACAAGGTATTCATAAAAATTATGATGCAGATGTAGACAAAGGTGTCTTTAAAAATGTAATGCCTTTCTACAATAAAAATGTTGATGCTTCTATTTATGACAAAACAGCCTTTACTAACTTAGATCAAGCTTTAAAGCTATTAGAAGGTAACGCTAAAGAGGTATTAAAAAAATTGAATAAAGATGCTGCTTATCAATACGCTAAACCAATGATTACTGAGTTTTACAATACTATTGACAAAGCTTACCAAGAAAAAAACCAACCTATAACTGCTTTACAAACTAAGTATATGACAGCTTTAATGGAAGCTTTACCTAATGCACGCTACTTTCCGGATGCCAATAGTACTTTACGTGTTACTTATGGTCAGGTTAGAGGGTATTCTCCAAGAGATGCTGTGTATTATAATCCAGTAAGTTACCTAGATGGTGTTGTAGAAAAATATGTACCAGGTGATTACGAGTTTGATGTACCAGAAAAATTATTAGAGCTACATAAAAACAAAGATTACGGTCAATATGCAGACAGTAACGGAAAAGTACCAGTTTGCTTTTTAGGAACTAACCACACTACAGGAGGAAACTCTGGTAGTCCAGCAATTGATGCTTACGGAAACCTAGTAGGTCTTAACTTTGATCGTGTTTGGGAAGGTACAATGAGTGATATGAATTATGATCCTGAAATCTGCCGAAACATTATGGTTGACTTACGCTACGTCCTTTTTATTGTAGACAAATATGCTGGAGCAACACACTTAATTGACGAAATGAAATTAGTACATCCTAAGAAAAAATAGTCCACTAAATAATTACAAAAAAAGCCTGTCGTGTAACGTATACATTGACAGGCTTTTTTTATGCTTGTAAAACCCTTAATGGTTTTATTGCTCTATAATTTTAAAGGTCTCAATAATTGACATAGCGTCTTCAATATAAGTATCGACATCTTTTTCAAGAACTGAATAATAGATTAAATAATCCTTGTTGTTATGATTAAATAAGGTTGATAATCTAATTACTTTGAAACCATCTGTAATACTTTTTGATGTAACAATATAATATTTTCCATAAATTGGATGCACTTGTGACCTAACCTTTGGTGTTAAAAATGAAGCATTTTTAACACTTAAAAAATGACGCTCTAATGCCTCTTCTATGTTTTCACTTTTGAATGACTCTGAATTTGGAGACATAACATATATCCCGTTTTTAAATTCATTTTCTCTCAAGTCTTTTAAGTTATTAGGAGCATGAGATACAACATCATGAGACCCTACATAAGTACACCAACTATCAGGAATAGTCATGCTATAAAATTTCATTTTAGCTTTAGCTTCAATAGTATCTAAACATTTATAATAGGTTGTGCGCTTAGATGTTTTTGTAACTGCATCGCTTGAAACACATCCTAGCATTACTAATATTCCAAAATAAAGTAAGTATTTAATTTTCATAGTGTCTTTATTTAACAAATTAAGCTTTAAACAATCTCCATTTTTTTAAGCAAAAAACTAGCATTCATATTTTGACAAATTCCTTTTTTAAAGGTGTAATCAAAATACAATTCGTCATTAATAATTTGCGCATCAAAGTAGTAGTTTTTTACTTCTTCTAAATGCTTTTCTATTTCGCATAAACTTAAATCATGCGTTGCAATAATGCCAGTTGCATGACTAGCGACTAGTTTTTCGACAAATTTACGTGACCCAATAGCTTTATCTGTACTATTTGTTCCTTTTAAGATTTCGTCTAAAATTATAAAGTAATTATCCTGCTTAATAGCATCTACAATATATTTTAAACGCGTTAATTCTGAAAAAAAGTAACTACTATCATCTGTTAAACTATCGCTTGTACGCATGCTTGTAATTAATTTAACAGGACTGTAAACTGATGATGCTGCACAAACCGGTAAACCAACATTAGCCATTACAATATGTAAAGATACTGTACGTAAAAATGTACTTTTACCTGCCATATTTGCTCCTGTAATAATAAAAAACTGCTGATTTTTTATTTCAAAATCATTATCAACTCTTTTCTCTGTTTTTAATAAAGGATGTCCTAGTTGCGTTACTTTTGTGTCACTTTGTTTATCCACAATTTGAGGATAGATGTACTGTTGATGATTAAAAGCATAGTTTCCTAAACTGTTATAAGCATCAAAAAACGCAACAACCTCAAACCAATCTTCAACTTTGTCTTTGTAATTTTCCAACCATTGTTCAATACGATAGGCGTTTTTTAAATCTGTTAAAAAATAACCATTACCAAAAATGGCAGAAATTAAATTATTACGATTATCTAACGCATCCATTGCTTTAGACAATTCGTGTAATATTTGAGATGCTTTTTTATCCTTAAGTTTAATTTGAGCCTGCTTATCAAGTAGTAATTGTGCAGTAAACGATTCATTTTCAATAGCACTTAAAAGTGATGCATATTGTCTAAACGTGTCTCGCATCCTGTCTGTATTAGCAGATAATGCATTTGTTTTTTTTACGTAGCGTCCAGTAATAAACAGACCTACAAATAACCAATACCCTATAATTGCAGCAGGAATAATTTGCGCTACAGCTAAACCGATTATTATTAGTGAAAATGCGCTAATAATTAACGGAACCACCTTAAAATATTTAGGTATAAACGACTTATGCGTTTTTAAAAAACTTAAAATAGTACTAGCTTTAGTATCAACTTTAATTAAGCTAGCATTAGCCTGAAATACTTGTCTCCAATCAGACATATTAGCTAAGTCCTTAATAGCATCCTGCCTTGATACAATAGCGTCTGTATTATTTGCTTTCAAGCAACTAGCTAAAGTTTTAGACCCTTCACTATTGGTTGTTCTATTTATAAATTGAAAAAAGCTTCCTCTACCAAATAAATCAATATCTAAAGCATAATTATGATTGGCATCCTGAAATTGTAAACCTTCACTTTTATCAAAAAAATCACCTTTTGCAAACTGTGTTTCTTCAGTATTAATAGTGACTAAAACTTTTTTTAGTTCGTATGTACGTTTTAAATCGGTGTACTTATTTAACAAATAAATAAAACCAATAACACCTATAACAACAATCCCAATCAAAATTTGCCAGTTTCCAAAAGCAAAGTAAACGCTAACTCCTGTAGCTATAAACACTAAAAGTCTTGCTATACTTAATGTTGTAAGTTGCTTGTAAAGCTTTGATACTTCCTTAGTATAGTTATCTATATTGCTTTTATAATACTCTAAATGGTTTGCCATTTTTTTTAAAATTCTAAACTGTCAAATGCGGTAAATACGGTTATAATTGTTTGTACTGCATCCTTAAAAAATTGTTGATCAATATTTTCAAAATCGTCAGTCGGTTTATGGTAGTCTTTATGATCTGCAACACCAAAATAAATAAACGGGATTTTAGCTTTATGAAACGCTGCATGATCACTAGAATAAGTCCAATTATCCCCATCACCTAAACCTTCGTGACCAATTAAAAGATCTACTTTACCAATATCATTAAAGTTTTCTAAAACTGGCTTTAATTGAGGATAATATCTTGATCCAACAGCAAATAGTTGATTGTTATCACTTCTGCTAATCATATCCATATTTAAATTTAAAACAATATCTTTTTGCTGAATAACATTGTCATTAACAAAGTGGTAAGCACCTTTTAAACCTAACTCCTCAGCATCAAAAGCTGCTAAAATAACATTATGTTTTGGTGGGTATTTGGCAAAATATTCCGCGAAAGCGAACAACGCACTAATTCCTGATGCATCATCATCTGCTCCATTATATATTTGACCATTTTTTACACCTTCATGATCGTAATGTGCAGATAATACAATATACTTTGATGTATGTGTGGAACCTTTAATAACTCCTAAAATATTTGCAGCATTGTATGTTTTACCTGCTTCAAAAGTAAAAGGCTGTTGAAAATTACTTCCTAAAGGATCTACACCTAGTTTTTCAAATTTTTGAATGATGTAATCCTTGGCTAAAGCTGCACCTTTTGTACCTGTGCGTCTACCTTCATATACATCTGATGATAACGTTTTAATATTTTCAATTAAGGCGTTGGTGTCAAAATAATAATCGATATCTGACTTAGTACTTGTAATAGTTTCTGAGGTGTTTACAGCGTCTTCTTTTTGTTTAGACGCGTTTTGTGTTTTGCATCCTACTATTGTTAAACCAATAATTGCTATGTATAATATATTTATTTTTTTCATAAATCTATAGTTAATTCTAAGAGGTAAATCTAATAAAAAAACCCAAGCATTTGGCTTGGGTTTTTGTGTATTATTATTTGTGCTTTCGCAGAAATATATTATCCTTTTAAGGCAGCAGATAAGTACTCACGATTCATACGAGCAATATTCTCTAAAGAAATTCCTTTAGGACATTCTACTTCACATGCTCCAGTGTTAGTACAGTTACCAAAACCTTCTTCATCCATTTGTTTAACCATGTTTAAAACACGCTCTGTAGCCTCAACTTTACCTTGAGGTAATAATGCAAATTGTGATACTTTAGCACCAACAAATAACATTGCAGAAGAGTTTTTACAAGACGCTACACAAGCACCACACCCAATACAAGTTGCTGCTGAAAAAGCATCATCTGCGTCTTGTTTATTTACAGGTATCGTGTTAGCATCAATTGTGTTTCCAGATGTGTTTACCGAAATAAATCCACCTGCATGTTGTATACGGTCAAAAGCTGTTCTGTCTACTACTAAATCTTTAATTACAGGAAAAGCACTAGCTCTCCATGGTTCAATAGTAATAGTCTCACCATCTTTAAACGTACGCATATGTAACTGACACGTTGTGATTAAACGGTCAGGACCATGAGCTTCACCATTAATATATAATGAGCATGAACCGCAAATCCCTTCACGACAATCGTGATCAAAAGATACAGGAGCCTCTCCTTTTTCTATTAATTCGTTATTTAAAACGTCTAACATTTCTAGAAAAGACATATCTGGAGATATATTGCTGATTGGGTAATCAACCATTTTCCCCTTATCGTTAGCGTTTGCTTGACGCCAAATTTTTAACGTTAAATTCATAGCTTTTCTTTATTTATAACTTCTTTCTTTTACTTCAATATTCTCGTATGCTAATTCTTCTTTATGAAGTATAGCATCTTTTGGTTCTCCTTTGTATTCCCAAGCGGATACGTATTGAAACTCTTTACGACGCATCGCTTCACCTTCTGCTGTTTGGTACTCTTCTCTAAAGTGACCACCTGCAGACTCTTCACGCTGCAAAGCATCTTTTGCAAATAGCTCTCCTAATTCTAAGAAATCTGCTACACGACCTGCTTTAGCAAGCTCTTCGTTAAACTCATTTTGTGTTCCTGGCACACGAACGTCTTTCCAAAATTCTGCTCTAAGTTCAGAAATTTCAGTAATTGCAGATTTTAAATCTTCTGCGTTTCTTGCCATTCCACATTTATTCCACATGATTTTACCTAAACGCTTATGGAAATAATCAACAGAATGTGTCCCGTTGTTATTTATTAAATGATCGATATTCTTTCTTACTTCCGCTTCAGCTTCAACAAATTCTTTTGTATCTGTAGAAATTGGACCTGTTCTAATATCATCAGACAAGTAATCTCCAATAGTATAAGGTAACACAAAATATCCATCTGCAAGACCTTGCATTAAAGCAGAGGCACCTAAACGGTTAGCACCATGGTCAGAGAAGTTTGCTTCTCCAATTGCATATAATCCAGGAACAGTTGTCATTAAGTTATAATCAACCCAAACACCACCCATTGTGTAGTGTACTGCTGGATAAATCATCATTGGTGTATTGTATGGGTCTTGATCTACAATCTTCTCATACATTTGGAATAAGTTTCCGTATTTATTTTTGATTACTTCTTGTCCTAATTTTTTAACAAGTGCAGCATCATTTTCGTCTAAACCTTTAACATGAGCAGCTTCTTTACCGTAACGTTGAATTGCCGAAGCAAAATCTAAGAATACAGCTTCTCCAGTTGCATTTACACCAAAACCAGCATCACAACGCTCTTTTGCTGCACGAGAGGCAACATCACGAGGCACTAAGTTTCCGAATGCAGGATAACGACGCTCTAGGTAGTAATCTCTATCTTCTTCAGCTAATTGTACAGGTTTTAATGTTCCTGCTTTAATAGCCTCAACATCTTTCATATGTTTTGGTACCCAAATACGTCCATCGTTACGTAAAGACTCAGACATCAATGTTAATTTAGACTGATGATCTCCAGAAACCGGAATACATGTTGGGTGAATTTGTGTGTAACAAGGGTTTGCGAAAAAGGCACCACGCTTGTGTGCTTTCCATGCTGCTGTTACATTACTTCCCATCGCGTTTGTAGATAAGAAGAAAACGTTTCCATAACCGCCAGTACCAAGGACTACAGCATGTGCTGAATGTCTTTCAATTTCTCCTGTAATTAAGTTACGTGTTATAATTCCACGAGCTTTTCCATCAACTTTAACAACGTCTAACATTTCATGACGGTTGTACATTTTGATTTTACCACGACCAATTTGACGGTTCATAGCAGAGTAAGCTCCTAATAATAATTGTTGTCCTGTTTGTCCAGCTGCGTAAAACGTACGTGATACTAATACACCACCAAATGAACGGTTATCTAATAATCCACCATACTCACGTGCAAAAGGAACACCTTGAGCAACACATTGGTCGATAATATTTGCTGAAACCTCTGCTAAACGATAAACGTTAGCTTCTCTAGAACGATAATCTCCACCTTTTACAGTATCGTAAAACAATCTGTAAGTTGAGTCACCATCTCCTTGATAATTTTTTGCTGCATTAATACCTCCTTGTGCTGCAATTGAGTGCGCACGTCTTGGAGAATCCTGAAAGCAAAATGCTTTTACGTTATATCCTAGTTCTGCTAAAGTAGCAGCAGCAGATCCACCAGCTAATCCTGTTCCAACAACAATAACATCTATGTTACGCTTGTTAGCTGGATTTACTAAGTCGATATGATTTTTATAGTTAGTCCATTTGTCTGCAATTGGACCTTGAGGTATTTTTGAATCTAAAGCCATAATATCTCTTATTTTTTAGTGGTTTAAAAAGTGGTAAACAGCAATGAAGATGAAACCTACTGGCACACCAATTGCATAAATTTTACTAAATCCTTTTAATCCCTTTGTGTATTTGTTATTTGCTCCAATTGATTGGAAAGCAGAATTAAAACCGTGTAAAAGGTGTAATGATAAAAATACAAACCCTACACAGTATAGCGCTACACGCCATAAATCTTTAAACTTGTGTACTAACTCTTCGTGGTATCTAAACTCGCCACTTGGTAATGTACCAGACATGTCACCAACAATATATTTGGTGTTAATTTCTGGAATCCAGAAATCGATGAAGTGAATGATTAAGAATACAAGTATAAAACCTCCACTCCAAATCATGTTTCTGCTCATCCAAGAAGAATTTGCAGCTCCATTGTTTTTAGCATAGCTAATTGCTCTTGCTTTATTGTTTCTGATTTCCAAAACAAATCCCATTACAAAATGGAATATTACACCAAGAATTAATACTGGCTGCAGTAAATATTGTACTGCCCAAAACGTTCCCATAAAGTGAGACGCTTCATTAAAAGCATCTGGACTAAATACAGAAAGAATATTAATTGCAAAATGTTGTAAAATAAAAATCATTAGAAAGAGTGCTGAAAGTGCCATAGCAAACTTTCTCCCTATTGAAGAATTTAAAATTCCGCTCATTATAATTGAAGTTAATTATTTGTTATACAAAGATAAGCCACAAGCGATATACTAACAAATTTTAAAACTTTTTTGTACTATTTAGAATGGGTTTAAGTAATAAATCCTTAATGTAAGGTAATATTTATATTATTAACCCATAGTTGAGATCTGTCCATGTTGGTATTCCACTGGTCAATCATAAATGCGTCATCATAACCTATGATTTTTTCAAAAACTAAAACATTGTTTACTATTACTTTTACTGGTTTAGATAAATCCACCATTTCTGGTGAAATATAAATATTGAACGACCCAACCTTTTCTGTCTGTATATCAAATACATTATCAGTAAATTTAGCAGTAATCTTTGCGGACTGCCTAGGAAAATCAAATGCATTTTGATTAACATCAATCGCTATAGCATTATCATTATCATCTAATTTTAGCCATTTTGTAATTTTAAAATTAGTTGGTCTTTGCGACACTTTAGTCGTTTTGATAGTATCTAATTTAATAGTATTTAACCAATCAATAGTGCCATGTGCATTGTCGTCAAACTCCCATTGCAATGTTTTTGAAAAAGGATTTCTTTTTCGATTAATAAGATCTTCAAACAATATATCATAAGCAGGTTCTGCCTCATCAAAATCAGGAAACCAATGCGGAAAGCCATTATATCTGTAATCTTTATAATCCGCCTTAATTTTAGACATAATGCTATTTAAGCTATCATTTGCATTTGGCGGATAATAGTAATCTTGATCTGTAGAAAAATTAATAAAACTTCTAGCTTTTACATTCTCTATAAACGTTCCGCCAGTATAGACTTTTGGATGTGTATTAAAACCATAAAAACCAGCAAATTGTGTTGGTTGCTTCATTAAGTATGAAAACGAACCCGTTGCTCCATTAGAATGCCCAGTGACAAACACTTTATCATCATCAATATTAATTGCAGATTTTATTTGTTTGATAATCTCTGGAACCATAAAAAAGCCTTCATCTCCAATCATCCAATTAAAATTTTTATCAGCTTTTGGAAACACTAAAACAACATCATTAGCGTCTGCACGCTTGGTATATTTTGTATTAGCGTATTTTAAATTACTTTTTGTCTCATAATCCGATAATGTAGTGTAGCGTATTGCTCCATGTAAAAAAACCAACATTGGATATTGATTTTTTGGATTATACGTTTTGGGTAGATGCACAAAATAAGACGTACTAGACGTATCATTTATTTGAAATGAAATAGAATAATCTTGCTTTTTTTTAGGCAAAAAATTGTTTTGACTTTTAATATAATTATAAAGTTGCTCTGCACTTAGACTATCAATTGAAGCGCCTTTTTTAGTGCTAAAAAATTCAGCTTCATCTGATGCCAATTTATCAAAAAACTGTGTTTGATTTAATATTGCAGCTTGCTTTAAACTAGACCATCGTTTATCATTAAATAAATTTGAATAGTCCTCTGTTGCATAGTCTCCTAAAATATAATCCCAACCTGGATAACCTTCATCATCCTCTATTAATTCTGCCAATGGTTGTAAGTACTTAAAAGCAACATCATTCATTTTTAAACGACTAGCAATTACACTTGCATTGTACTTAGAATAATCGTCTAAACTATCTGGATATTTATTAAACGCATTTTGATAAGCAACAAGTGCTTCCTTTAATTTTAAAGAATCTTCGTCCTTTGACAATTGCATTGCCTTATCAATTAAAACACTGTAGGACTCTTTTTTTATTGCAATGCTTTTTTTGCAACTACTTAAACTTAAACAAATGATTACTATAATTAATGTTGCCTGTTTCATATGGACGATTTACTATAAAAGAGACTTCATTTAAAAAAATGTTACAGTTTTTGGTATTATTCGACTTCAAAAGCTTTTTCGACACCATCAATTTTAATTTTATAATTTCCTTTTGCAATATAATATTTGTCATTTTTAGCTTTATTAATGTCGATAGCAGTGTTTTCTTTTAAGATTACTTTTCTACCTTTTTCATGAATCGTTAAATCGTAATCAATAAAATTAAATCCTTTATCTAAATTCACGTAAAACGCTTGTATTTGCTTACCGCTTTCTGTAAGGATTTCAACCTCCTTCTTACCAGAAATAGTGCTATACAATTGGATAGTCGTACTAGGCTCATAGGGTTGCATCCATTTGCTCCATGAATTTCCCCAACGTGAATAACATCTAATAGACTCTAGATCAAAAATGGTCATTTTACTACTTAAAGCCATGCTAGAATCATACTTTTGCAACGCAGAAAGATTAGTTTTATAGATACCACGACCATGGGTACCTAATAACAAATCATTACTTTCTTTTTGCGTTTTTATATCATGCACAGCTACAGCTGGTAAATTTTTAGAAAACGCTTCCCATTGGTCTCCATTATTAAAACTTACATAGGCTCCATTATCTGTTCCTAAATACAGTATATTTTCCTTTACAGGATCTTCTACAATTACATTTACTGGAGCTGTTGGAATATTAGCACTTATAGACTTCCAAGTTTGACCATAATCGTCACTCATGTAAACATAGGTAGAAAAATCGTCAAATCGGTAACCATTTAATGTTGCATAAACGCGTTCCTTTTTATGCATTGAAGCCACTAGGCGTGTTACCCATAAATTGCTAGGTAGATTTGCAGAAATGTTATCCCAAGTTGCACCTTGATTTTTTGACACATGTATTAATCCATCATCACTTCCAACGTACAATAAACCAAATTCAAAAGGAGATTCACTTATTGTAGTCAATGTTCCGTAAGCCACATTCCCTGATTTTCCACCTTGTGTTAAGTCATCACTAATAGCTTTCCAGGTATTACCTTGATCTAAAGATCGCATTAATTTATTACCACCTAAGTACAAAATATCTTGATTGTGATCCGACAAATAAATTGGTGTTTGCCAATTAAAACGATATGGTTTTTCGCCTAGCTCATGTTTTGGTTGAATATAAGTTTGCTCTCCATTAGCTCTGTTTAGTCTATAATAATTTCCAAATTGATAGCCTGTATACACAATATCTGGATTACGATTGTCAATTTCGATTTGCATACCATCTCCACCCATTAAACTTTTCCAAGGATATTCTCCATTTTGGTGCCAACTTTTATCTTCTGGTGCATTATTAGCTCCAACCCAGACGCCATTATCTTGCAAGCCTCCATACACACGATACGGTTCTTGATTATCTACATTTATAGCGTAAAACTGTCCTACAGATGGCGAATTATTTTTTATCCAATTAACACCATCATCATAAGTAATATTAACACCTCCATCATTACCATTAATTAAATGGTTAGGATTTTTAGGGTTAATCCAAAGCGCATGGTGATCTGCATGTACATTTTCTGCACTTATAGACGTAAACGTTTTACCTCCATCTTTAGATTTTAAAATTGGCACTCCGTAAACGTAAATGTCATTTTGATTTGCTGGAGACACATATACATGTCCAAAATAATACCCATAACTATAATATAAATCGTCTAAATAATCGCTGTGTGTCTTAGACCACGTTTGTCCACCATCTGTACTTTTATAAACTTCAGCTCCAATTACTGGTGTATCAAATAGCATTGAATTTGCATCCTCTAAATAATGAGCTAAATCAATTGGCTTAACATTTCCGCTGCGTACCATTTGCTTCACGTTTTCTGCTCTGTATTTTTCCTGAAAACCATTCATTTTTAAAAAGCCATTCAGTTTTTTATCGTCTAAATTTAAAAATTCAGTCGTGCTCATTGTTTTAAAATCATCTTTTTGTAAACCTCGTCTCACTGCATTATTTCCGCTTGACGGTCGTCTAAATTGACTATCATGTATTGCGTAAATATTATCATTATCGTAAATAGCCAATCCAATACGTCCGACACCATCACCTACTGGAAAACCACTGTTTTTTGTAGATATTTTATCCCAAGTATCTCCAGCATCGATACTTTTATAAATAGCCGAGTTGTTTCCGCTTCCATCAAAATTCCAAGCCTTTCTATCTTTTGTCCATGCAGTAGCAAACATGGTGTTATAATTTCCAGGTACATGTTGCATATCAATAATTCCGCTGACATCATCCACGTACAATGTTTTAGTCCAATTAAGGCCACCATCTGTGGTTTTATAAACACCTCTGTCTTCAGATTTAGAATATAAAGCACCTGTGACACCAACAGTCACTTCATTAACATTATTAGGATTAATCAATATACGTCCAATATGTTGAGAATTGGGTAATCCAACATGTTGCCAAGTTTGACCATTATCCGTAGACTTTAACATACCAACTCCTGCATAAGACGATCTAGACGCGTTATTCTCTCCTGTACCAACCCAAATAGTTCTGGTTTGCCAATGCACAGCAATATCACCTACATTTTGGGTTTGAGAATTATCTAAAATAGGCTCAAAAGTTGTCCCATTATTTATGGTTTGCCACACACCTCCAGAAGCATATCCAACATAAAACTCTGATGGGTTTTCTGGGTTTACATCCAAATCTACAACACGACCACTCATAACGGTTGGTCCAATGTTTTGAAACGCTACATTTTTAACTATTGAGTTTGATTGTAATTGGGCTTTATCTGCCAACGTAGTTTGTTGTGCACTTACAGAAGTAACGACAAATAAAAATAAAAAAAGTCTATAAATCATGGTTGTTTATTATAAGTTTTGAAGATACAGATAAAAGTAAAATTAACAAAGTAAAAACCTTAAAGCAAACAGATTTTAAGATGGATTTATAACTTATCTATCTTAAAGTTCTTATTTTTACAGCTAGTTATAATTTCCGCTTGACGGAAAAAATTATAACTCAAATTTTATGAATACATTTTTTCACTACTGTGGAAATTAAAAATTAAATTTTTCTTATGAAATATCACAAAATCGACTCGTCATTATTTATAAAAAACCGTAAAAATTTTGCTTCTCAAATGAAGCCAAAAAGTATTGCCTTTTTTAACTCTAATGATATTTATCCAATTAGTGCAGATAGCACTTTACCATTCCAACAACAACGCGATATTTTTTATTTAAGTGGTGTTGATCAAGAAGAAAGTATTTTGGTTTTATTTCCGGATTGTCCAAATCCCAAAAACAGAGAGGTTTTATTTTTAAAAGAAACCAATGCACACATTGCTGTTTGGGAAGGTGAAAAACTAACTAAAGAGGCTGCATTGGCTACTAGCGGAATTAAAACCGTTTATTGGTTACAAGACTTAGAAAAAGTTGTTTTTGAAATGATGACACAAGCCGAAACCGTTTACATAAACACCAATGAACATTACAGAGCTAATGTAGAAACCGAAACAAGAGAAGACCGTTTTACTAAATGGATAAAAGATAAATATCCTGCACATAGTGTTGCTAAAAGCAATCCAATATTACAACGCTTAAGATCTGTAAAGGATCAAATTGAATTAGACTTAATCCAAACCGCTTGCGATATTACAAATAAAGGTTTTAGACGTGTTTTAAACTTTGTTAAACCTGGCGTAATGGAATACAACATTGAAGCCGAGTTTATGCATGAGTTTTTAAATAATCGTTCTAAAGGGTTTGCATATACACCAATAATTGGTTCTGGTAATAACGCCAACGTATTACATTATATAGAAAATAATCAAGAGTGTAAAGCTGGTGATTTAATATTGATTGATGCTGGAGCAGAATACGCTAATTACGCTAGTGATATGACACGAACAATTCCTGTTTCTGGTAAATATAACGACAGACAAAAAGCAGTTTACAATGCTGTTTTAAGAGTTAAAAACGAAGCTACAAAAATGTTAGTTCCTGGAACAATCTGGGCAGATTACCATGTAGAAGTTGGTAAAATAATGACTAGTGAGTTATTAGGTTTAGGCTTATTAGATAAAGCAGATGTACAAAACGAAAATCCAGATTGGCCAGCTTACAAAAAATACTTTATGCATGGTACGTCACACCATATGGGATTAGATACGCATGACTACGGAATTTTAACTGAGCCAATGCAAGCTAACAACGTGTTTACTGTTGAGCCTGGAATTTACATTCCTGCAGAAGGTTTTGGTATTAGATTAGAAGATGATGTTGTTATCCAAAAATCAGGAGAACCTTTTAATTTAATGAGAGAGATCCCAATTGAAATTGAAGAGATTGAGGATATAATGAATAAGTAAAATTTATATTTTAATATTAAAAAAGCGAGCTTAGAGCTCGCTTTTTTTTAAATCCGTTAAAGGTTATCTTAAATACAATATATTACTACGCTATGGAATTAAACCAAATTATTGACAACATACACCCTCTTTCTACAACATCTAAAAATTTAATAAAAGAGTCAATAATTGAAACCAAGTTTACTAAAGGACATATTTTATTTAAAGCAGATAAAATTGAAAATAGCATATACTTTATAAAAAAAGGAATAGCAAGAGCCTACGCATACTCCGAGGACAACCAAATTACTTTTTGGTTTGGCCAAGAAGGTGATCCTATTGTATCCATGCAAAGCTATGTTAATAATCAAAAAGGCTATGAAGATGTTGAGCTATTGGAAGATTGCGAACTGTACGAATTAAAGACAGAAAAACTTCAAGAGCTATTTTTAAAGGATATCCAAATTGCTAATTGGGGAAGAAAATTTTCAGAATTAGAACTTATAAAATCAGAAAAACGCCTTATCGCTTTACAATTTAATACTGCGACAGATAGATACTTATCACTAATCAAAAATTATCCTAGTATTTTGCTACGTGTACAATTATCACATATTGCATCCTATTTAGGTATTACACAGGTTAGCTTAAGCAGAATAAGAGCCAATATAAAATAACTTTCGTTTTTATCATTTGTTAAATAGTTTATCTTAAATATTTAAGACTTTTGTCTTCAATATTACTCTAAATTAAAAGTTACCTGAAAAATTTCCCCTTTTAATTTTAGAATAGTTAAAACTTTAATTTAAATACAGCTTTAAATATGTCAAATTTGATAAAAAACAGATCACTACCTTTCATTTTACTATTTACAATACTTTTTATAGGCTGTGATAATAAAAACAATCAAGAAAATTTAACCAAAACAGCTGCAAACACCCCTTTAAAAAAAGTGCTATTTGTAGTTACTAGCCATGATAAAAAAGGAAGCACTGGTGAAAAAACAGGCTATTATTTAGGAGAGGTTTCGCATCCTTGGGATGTATTGCATACTGCTGGCTACGAAATAGATTTTGTAAGTCCAAAAGGAGGAAAAGCACCTGTAGATGCATTTGACCTAACAGATTCCATAAACAACAAATTTTGGAATAACCTTACCTATCGTAACAAAATAGAAAACACCAACACACCTAATCAAATTAACCCAAAGGACTATGTGGCTATACATTATGCAGGAGGTCATGGCGCAATGTGGGACTTTGCAGATAATTTAGAAATAGCTGAAATTGCTAAGCAAATTTATGAAAACAATGGTATTGTAAGCGCTATCTGTCATGGACCTGCAGGACTTGTTAATATCAAACTAAGTAACGGATCATATCTTGTTGATGGTAAAAAAGTAAACGCATTTACAAACCAAGAGGAAATAAAAGTAAAACTAGAAGATGTCGTTCCATTTTTATTAGAGGATCAATTAATAGCACGTGGAGCAATTTTTGAAAAATCAGCACCATTTACCAAGCACGTCGTTATTGACAAACGATTAATAACTGGTCAAAATCCTCAATCTGCTTATAGCGTTGGTATTGCAACTTTAATAGAACTACAGAGATTAACAAAAAAAACTAATAAATGAGTGGAGAAAAAAATCTAAAAACACTTTTAAAAACCTTGAAACCTAAACATAATTTAGGCGAATTTGTGTTTTGTAAAACAGACCATAGAAATCAAATTAATTTAAGTCAAATTATAATGACTTTTAGGGAAGAAGAAAGCACTACCATTATTGCTAAAAAAGAAGTTGCAGACCAACTAAATTTAGATTATACTTTTATTGCGTCTTGGATAACGCTAACAGTACACTCGTCCCTAGAAGCAGTTGGTTTAACTGCAGCATTTTCTGAAGCTTTGTCTAAAAATGGCATTAGTTGTAATGTGGTTGCAGCATATTATCACGATCATATCTTTGTAGACATAAAGGACACTACTAAAGCATTAGATATTTTAAACTCCTACTCTAAGTAAGGTTAAATTCTTTAGCTATACAGCATGTACAAACAATAAATTACACCTTAAAAATGAATTGGATATTATTAATCATTGCTGGACTTTTTGAAGTCGCTTTTGCAACTTGTCTTGGAAAAGCAAAAGAAGCTACAGGAATGGAGTCCACCTATTGGTATATTGGGTTTGTAATTTGCTTAAGCATAAGTATGGGACTTTTACTAAAAGCAACTCAACATTTACCAATAGGTTCTGCATACGCAGTTTGGACAGGTATAGGAGCTGTAGGCACAGTATTGGTTGGGATTTTTGTTTTTAAAGAACCTGCAACATTTTGGAGACTGTTTTTTATCACAACATTAATCACCTCAATTATTGGACTTAAAGTAGTTTCACATTAAGCTTTCAATATAAATTAATTGTAGTTGCCTGTTACTAATTTATCTGTTTTGTGTGATTACCTAAATAGTCAATCAAAAATGTTTAATTATAAATAATTAAATTATAATATATAACTTTGTTTACCTCATAAAAAAGCAAACCCTAAAGTTTGCTTTTATTTATTTTAGACCAATATTGTATGACTCTCAAAAACATAGCGTTGTAGCTTTTTCAAGGTTTCTTTTTTATCACTTGTATTAATAAGCAATGATATATTATTATTGCTTCCTCCATAAGATATCATTCGCACGCTAACATCCTGTAATATTTGAAACAAATTAGGCGTGTCTGGATGAAATATTATAGCATTACCAACTAAGCATACAATACTCATATAATTATCAACCTCAACTACTGAAAATCGTTCCAATTCTTCAACAATAGCCTTTAAATGCGTGGTATCATCAATAGTTAATGACACAGCAATTTCTGATGTTGTAATCATGTCTATAGACGTTTCATAACGCTCAAAAATTTCGAATACTTTTTTTAAAAAACCATGTGCAAGTAACATTCTGGCAGACTTTATCTTTATAGCTGTAATACTATCTTTTGCAGCTATAGCCTTAATACCATCACCATGGACTTGATTTGTTATTAATGTACCATGTGCTTCTGGTAACATGGTGTTTTTCAATCGCACAGGAATATCTAATTCACGCACAGGCACAACGGTTTGCGGATGTAATATTTTGGCTCCAAAATAGGCCAACTCCGCAGACTCATCAAAAGACAAATTAGAAATAGCTGTAGTATTTTCTACAAATCGTGGATCATTGTTATGAAAACCATCTATATCTGTCCAAATCTGCACTTCTTCTGCTTTTAATACAGCTCCAATTATAGTAGCAGTGTAATCACTTCCTCCTCGTTGCAAATTGGCAATATTTCCTTTTACATCACGACAAATAAAACCTTGCGTGATATAAATCTCTGCTTTTGGCGACTCATTAATTACACGGTTTAAATTTTGTTGTATGTAATAATTATCAGGCTCATTTGTTTTATCAATGCGCATAAAATCCAGAGCTGGTAATAACACAGCATTTATATTTTCTTGATGTAAATATTGGCTAAAGATAAATGTTGATAACAACTCGCCTTGTGACACTATTTGATTGTATAATAAATCGTCATACAATCTATTGACCAAAACCTCAAGTGAATTAAACGCATTATTAACATACACAAAAACCGTTTTATAAATTTCTGGTGTTGTAATTAAAGTTTTTACGGTCGTGTTATAGGTGTTTCTAAGTGCATCAATAACAATTAAAGCGTCCTCTGGCTTATTATTTTTTATGTAATCCGCAACTTTGACTAAGGCATTTGTGGTACCTGACATAGCAGATAAAACCACAACTTTTTGTTGTCCATTATTAATGATATTTTTAACATTAACCATATTTTCAATAGACCCAACAGATGTTCCTCCAAACTTTAATACCAGCATATTATTTACATTTATACTGCTAAATTACTTAGGGACTTTTAGCTAGCCATAAAAATGAAAAAATTGTACTATTTTTACACAAATTGTTAAATAGTTAACATAATGAAAACCATAGCCTCTTGCGTAGAAGACATATTAATCACGCAACCGTTTTTAGAAGAAGCGTTGTCTAGAAGTATTATTAATTATTCTGCTTTAGCAGAAGAATTGAACGCGCCAATTAGTGCCATGTTACGTAAACCCGTAAAATCTGGAGCTATTATGATGGCTTTACGCAGATACAACACACCAAACACGTTACGTCATTCTTTAAAATTAAAAAGTACGCTACAGAATTTAGGAGATATCACGGTACGCTCTAACTTAAGTGATTTTACATTTCAGAATTCTGAAACCCTAATACAAAGTCACACCAAAATTTTAGATCAAGTAGAAGCTAATAAAGATATTTTTTACGCCTTTACAAGAGGAATTTTTGAAAGTAATATTATTATTTCAAGTTCGGAAAATAAAAAAGTTATTAAATGTTTTTCTAATGAAAAACAAATTGGATTACAAGAAGGTCTGTCTGCAATAAGCGTGCGCTTACCAAAAGATAACTCCAAAATATCTGGATTATATTACCAAATATTTAAGCGGTTAGCTTGGGAAAACATTCCGATTTACGAAGTCGTTTCGACCACAAACGAGTTTACTGTATTAGTAGAGGACCATGTGGTTGACAAAGCATTTTCAGTTATTAAAAACCTAAAAAACTAAGGGTTAACCTTAGTCAACTCACCAGAATCTAAAGCCTTTTGATAATCCGCTTCTACAGTAGTTTGAAGTCCAAAAAACTTAGTGCCATCTTTCTTCTTTAAAACAACGTAGGTTTTATTTTCTTTAGCAACTACATCATCAATCAAAACGACAGTATTTACAACAGGCTTATAACTTGCTAGCTTACCACGTTTGACTAAAATGTTTAATCTTGGAAAATCAATATGATTGTAGTGCTCTCCCTTAGGAGCTTTTACCTCTAAAACATCACCTACTTTGGGCTGGCTTTGAGCAAAAGACATAAAACATACACTTAAAAATACTAAAGTTAATACTGCTTTTTTCATAACATTATGTTTTAGTTGTTATACAAAGTTAAAAACTTATACTTAAAAATCAAGTCTTTTTAACTAGTAAATTAGTAAAAATAAATCCTAAAAGCGCTGGTAAAAACCATCCTAAACTATATTGAGTAAAAGGAATTAAGCTGACCACGTTTGACAAATTTTTTGAAGGACTTATAACACCTACAACATCCGGAATACTAAACACAAACGTCAATAATACAACAACTCTAAAAACTAAAGATGTAGCATATTTATTTGGTATTGCATTTAGAATAATCAATACAATAGTTATTGGGTAAATAAATAAAAGTATTGGTAAAGCAATAACTATAATGGTATTAAAATCTAATTGCCCAACCACAACACCAAACACACTAGCAATTATTGCTGTTACCACATAAACCGTCTGAGAGTTATTTATTAAACCTTTAAAATAATCTGCAGTACCTGTCACAATACCAACAGCTGTTGTAAAACAAGCCAACGCAATTAAAACACTTAGCACTGCATATCCAAAATCACCTAAAGCCTTAACACTAATACCTGTTAATAGGTTAGCACGTTGCATGTCGTTGTTTATACTACTATTAATTTCAATTTCGGCTCCATATGAAGCACCAACTGCAATTAATCCTGCATAAATTATAAACAAACCAAAACCAGCAATTAACCCTGATTTTTTAATCAGGTCCTTTTTAGCTTCAAAAGTAGCGTCAGTTTTAATGTTAATTGAGATAATAATAACTGCCCCAACGACTACTGCTGCAATAGCATCAAAAGTTTGATACCCTTCTAAAATACCAACAACAATTGGAGTATCCATTTGCGTTGGGTTAGTAAGCATTTGTGCGGAATACAAACCAATACCAATAACCAACAACAACATAATTACTATAAAAGGCGTCAGATACTTACCTATTATGTTTAATATTTTAGAGCGATTTAAAGCAAAAACCAATACTAAAATAAAGTATATACTACTAGTTAATAAAGGCGAAGTACCAAAATTTGGATGTATTGCAATCTCATGTGTTGCTGCTGCTGTGCGTGGTGACGGAATAGCTACTGCAATAAGATAAATTAAAACACAATAAATAAAACTAAATATTGGAGACACTTTTTTACCAAAGTCATATAAAGTCCCTTGTAATTTAGCATGCGCATAAATACCAATAATAGGTATTACTACTGCTGTTATAACAAAACCTAAGGTTACCCAAAACCAATTTTGACCAGCATTATAACCTAAAAGTGGAGGCAATAATAAATTTCCTGCTCCAAAAAAAAGCGAAAATAATGCAAAGCTTGTTATTAAAAGATCTTTCGTTTTATTCAAAATTAGTCTTGCTTAATTAATTTTAAATCTTCAAAATCAAAACTAAAATCTGTTACAGGAGCAATTGGCTTTAATGTTGCGCTTACCGCTTTAGCTTTTTCATTAAAACTAAATTGCATAAAACAATCTGCATCGTAACTTCTATTATCCCATTTAACAATATAAGTAGTTGCATTGTATGGTAACACGCTCCCTTTTAATGTATTAGATTTCTCTGAAGTAATTCGTAAATCATTTCCACTTTGTGTAATACTAACATTTCCAAACCAAGCATCAGTATAGGTACCTGTAATAGCAGATACATCCATAGTTTTACTACTAAGTTTCATTTTAGCTACCTGATCAAAAACTACAGTTTTAAGACTATCGTTATATTGGTACCACTCCTTGTTATTTCGACCTAATTTTTCTAACCATTTACGGTCTTCATAACCTAAATAACTATCTTTAATGGTATTAGTAATGGTATTAAAAGCCGAACCGTTCATCTGATTAGTTAATACTACAATTGCTAAATCTAAATCCGGAATCATAGTAAATTGCGTCACTGTACCCAATAATCCTCCAGTGTGATATACTTGCTTATATCCACCTTTTACATCAGTTACAAACCAACCTAAACCGTAACCTCTAAAATTAGAATCATAACTATCATTAGCACTTACTTTTAAAGGTGTTTGCAATTGCCAAAGTTCATTAAACTGTTTTTCGCTAAGCAAACGTTCTCCCTTTGTAGTCACAGCATCATTCATTAAAAACTGAGCCCAAGTCAACATATCATCCACATTACTAACAATACCTCCAGCTGGATTTGCAGTCGGACTCCAATCATGCGGAATTTGCACTAATTTGCCATCTGCTAATGTATGTGCTTCAATAATATTAGATTTATCAGTCACACGATTGTAAGACGCTTTACTATTAATCATCCCTACAGGCTTCATAATTTTGGTTTCAATAAACTCTTCCCAAGACAAACCACTTACACGTTTTAAAACTTCTCCAGCAATAATAAACATGTTGTTATTGTAAGCAAACTGACTTCTAAAAGAGCTTTCTGTCTCCAAATGTTGTACATTTTTAATAACATCTTCCACCTTAAAACTAGCTTCCGGAAAAAACATTAAATCTCCTGCACCAAGTCCCATTCCACTTCTATGCGTAACTAAATCTCTAACCGTAAACTGTTCTGTTACCCAAGCATCTTGTAGTTTAAATTCTGGAATATGTTGCCTAACTTTATCATCCCAATTAAGCTTACCCTGGTCCACCATCATAGCTAATGCAAAACAAGTAAACCCTTTACTATTGGAAGCTACACCAACCAAAGTGCTTTTATCCATTGCTTTTTTATTAGATAATGCACTCACGCCATGTCCTTTAGCATACACTACTTTACCATCTTTAATTACACCAACAGATATTCCAGGAACATCAAAAGTTTTTAAGGTGTTTTCAACAAGTTGGTCTAGCTTATCTTCCTCAATTTGAGCAGATAGCGTCATGCATGTTAAAAAAGCAAAAGTGTAAAGAATCGTATTTAATCTCATAATTATATTATTTAGCATCTTGGCAATCAAATATAGTAAATACTTACTCAAAACAACAGACTAAAAACAGTACAAATCTTATCTTTGCAGGCTATGATTTTAACTTACAAAGGGATATCAATTGCCTACTCTGTTTCGGGACAAGGTAAAACCGTCACATTATTACATGGTTTTTTAGAAAACAGCACAATGTGGAAAGACACAGTGACAGTATTAGAAAAAACACATCAAGTTATTACCATAGATTTATTAGGTCATGGCAAAACGGAATGTTTAGGCTATGTGCATACTATGGAAGACTTTGCAAATGCAATAAACGTCGTATTGACACATTTAAATATTACAAGCACAACACTTATTGGTCATTCCTTAGGTGGTTATGTTGCTTTGGCTTTCGCCGAAATTAAGCCAGAACTAATAAAAGGGCTGTGTTTAATGAACTCGACGCCATTTGCAGATAGCCAAGAGCGTATCTTACTTCGAAACAGAGCCATTAAAGTCGCAAAATCCAATTATGAAAACCTAGTGAGTATGTCTATAAGCAATCTGTTTTTTGAAGATAACAGATTACGTTTTGAAAAAGAAATTGAACACATTAAAACCGAAGCTTTAAAAACACCACTACAAAGTTACGTTGCCACGCAAGAAGGCATGAAAATTAGAATTGACAGAACTGCAATTTTAGAAAACCTAAACTGTAAAAAGTTAATTATAGCAGGTAAAAACGATCCTATTTTATCCAAATCGGACGTACTTCATCTGGAACAATTAAACGGTATTACAATTACTATTCTAGATGGTGGACACATGTCTCACATAGAAAATAAAGAAGAATTTCTACAAGAAATAGTGCGTTTTAGCGAATGAATATAGCTTTTTGACCGATTTTTAAAATATTGTTCATATATTCGGAATCGCTATCTATCAGATTTCTAAGACCTAACCATAATTATCTGATTACAAAAAGGCCTATAAGTATGAATAATGCACAACAAAAACCATCACTAAAAGGACGTTTATACTGTTCTGTTTTTGGACACAATTTTAGCGTAAGCAAAAAAGTAACCTATCATATTAAAGAGTATAAGTGCTGTCATTGCAAAAAAGAAATGACTATAAACAGCAAAGGATACTTAACCGACTTGACACCAAAGTATAAAGAAATTAACTCAATGTTAGAGCGTATTCATCAAAACAAATTAACAAGATATAGCAACAGTCAAATTATACAATCACCTGTTTTAAAAATGACATCTTAGTTAGTTTCAAAACTATTCCAGCCTTGAGCTGTTAGTTGTATTTTTTGATCACCTCTTGTAACTAAATGTGCACCTGAAGCTTCATCTGTAATATAACCTATTACAGTTAAATGTGGATTCGCTTTAATTTTAGGAAAATCTTCTTGAGATATGGTCATTAACAACTCATAGTCTTCTCCTCCACTTAAAGCAATAGTAGTACTATCCATATTAAACTCTTCGCTAGTAGAAATAACTTGAGGATCTAAAGGTATTTTATTTTCATACAAATCACAACCTACTTTACTGGCTTTACACAAGTGTAAAATTTCTGAAGATAAGCCATCACTAATATCAATCATAGCAGTAGGTTTAACTTCTAAATCTTCTAATAGTTTAATAATGTCTTTTCTTGCCTCAGGCTTTAATTGACGCTCTATTATATAAGTATACCCATCTAAATCAGGTTGATTATTAGGATTCACTTTAAAAACTTCTTTTTCGCGTTCTAAAACTTGCAAACCTAGATAAGCACCTCCTAAATCTCCAGACACTACTAATAAATCGTTTGGTTTGGCTCCACTTCTATAAACCTCTTTACCTGTTTTTACTTGACCAATTGCAGTCACAGAGATAATTAATCCAGAAGTCGAAGAGGTCGTATCACCTCCAACTAAATCAACATCGTATAACTTACAAGCAGTTTGCACACCAGCGTAAAGCTCCTCTATAGCTTCTAAAGGAAAACGATTAGATACAGCAATCGACACTGTTATTTGAGTCGCCTCTGCATTCATGGCATAAATATCTGATAAATTGACAATTACCGCTTTGTAACCTAAATGCTTTAAAGGCATGTAGCTTAAATCAAAATGGACACCTTCAACTAAAAAATCTGTAGACACTACTACTCTATCTTTATCAAATTCTAAAACAGCAGCATCATCACCTATTGCCATAATTGTAGATTTTTGAGTTACCTCAAAACTTTTAGCTAAATGATCGATTAATCCAAATTCTCCTAATTGGCTTAAATCTGTACGTTGTTGGTTTTTATCTTCTATCATACTGCAAAAATACTAAGCTTAATTTAATCTTAACAAAAAAAGCATTTAAATTGTTTAATTATTAAAAACAAGAGGTATCAAATGTAATTAATCCATCAATTTAACAAGTTAAAAGTAAGTTTTATCGCTATTTCTGCTTAATTTGTGTCCAAAAATTATGAATAACTTAACCTAATGAATATTTCAAAAAAATTACTCCTTATCTTATTATTAGCTACTAGCTCTATAATATTTGCACAAAGTCCATGTGTAGGCGGATTTGCATCGCATACCATTGATGGTGTTACAACTAATTATCCTTGTGATGGTTATGATTTATTATCTAGAGTTCCAATCTCTACATTAGCTACAACTTTAGGTAATGAAGAAGGAAGTGATATTTGGGGATGGACAGACCCATTAGACAGTAAAGAATATGCCATTATAGGAACCACTAACAGTACTGCTTTTGTAGATATTAGTGACCCAATAAACCCGATATTTTTAGGCCGAATAGAAACCGTAAACAATAACACATCGTTTTGGCGCGATGTTAAAGTATACAATAACCATGCTTACATTGTGGCAGATGGTGTAGGTGCTCATGGCATGCAAGTCTTTGACTTAACCATTTTAAGAAATGGAGTGGATAGCGATTTAACCTTTGATGGTCCTCAAGTATTACGATTTACTGGAAATGGAGGCTCTGGCGATTTAACCATTGGAAGTTGCCATAATATTGTTATAAATGAATCTGAAGGCATAGCCTATTTAGTTGGTTGTAGTGGAGCTGCAAGTGGAGGACCTGTTTTTGTAGACGTTACAAATCCATCAAGCCCAACTGTAGTTGGTAGTTATGCTGAAAAAGGGTACACACATGACGCGCAAGTTATAACCTACAACGGAACAGATAATAACGTAACAAGCCCTACAGTAAGTGGTGTATCTAGTTATATTGGTCGCGAAATTTTACTAGCTAGTAATGGTGGCTCAAATGACAGAGTTGTATTATTAGATGTAACAGAAAAAAACAATCCTCAATTTATTTCAGAAATCTCTTATCCTAACCCAGGTTATGCACATCAAGGTTGGTTTACAGATGATCACAGATATTTTATTTTTGGTGACGAAACAGATGAGCAAAATTTTGGTTTCGGAACCAGAACATTTGTTTTTGACATGTTAGATTTAGATAATCCAGTATTAATTTCAACTTACGAAGCTTCATTTACAGCAATCGACCATAATGGTTATGTTAAAGGCGACAGGTTTTATTTAGCAAATTACAGAGCAGGTTTACGTGTATTGGATATTCCTACTCTAATTTCTACCAACAACACTAATTCAGAAATTGGATATTTTGATACATTTCCTTCTAGTAATAGCGCCAATTTTAATGGAGCTTGGAGTATTTACCCATATTTTTCAAGTGGAAATATTATAGTGAGTGATATTGAAAGAGGATTATTTGTAGTACGTGCTAGCGATAATCCTTTAAGCACACAAACTTTTGAATTTGACAACACTATTTCTATATCTCCAAATCCAGCTACACAATCTAGTGTAACAATTAAAGCTTCAGCTACTATAAACACAGTAGAAGTTTATAGTATACTTGGTAAAAAGCTAATTTCTAAAAGCAATATAAACACAGATTCGTACGTTTTACCTATTCCTGATTTATCTAACGGAATTTATTTAGTAAAAATCAACAATTCTGTTTCCAAAAAACTAATAGTCAACAATTAACACCATGAAAAACATTTCTAAAACAGTAAAACCATTTTTGCTTAGCCTAAGCGTTCTTTGTTTTTTTATCATATACCAAAGTTGTTCTAAAGATGACGAAAACGGAACAGGTACACCTATAGCAACAATTGCAGATGCTGATCAAGACGGTATAGCAGATAATATTGACAACTGTATTAATATAGCAAACCCTAATCAAGAGGATGCTGACAACGATGGTATTGGAGATGTTTGTGATGATGACTTAGATAACGATGGAATCCCTAATAATTTAGACAACTGTCCTTTAACTCCTAATCTTGGACAAGAAGATGAAAACAATAACGGAATTGGAGATGCATGTGATGTAGAAAATGCTCCTCTGTATCCATGTGTAGATGGTATGGCAGGACCTTATCCTTGCAATGGTTATGATTTATTAGGACAAATTAATGTTAATATATTAAGCGGTAGCACTAACCAAGAAGGAAGTGACATTTGGGGTTGGACAGACCCTTTAGAAGGAAAAGAATATGCCATTATTGGATTATCAAATAGTACAGCTTTTGTGGATGTAACTGACCCAATAAATCCAATATTTTTAGGTCGATTAAACTCAAGTGCTGGATCAAACGCCTGGAGAGATGTTAAAACTTATAATAATCATGCATTTATAGTAGCAGATAATGTTGGAGCACATGGTATGCAAGTCTTTGATTTAACGCGATTAAGAAATGTAATTAACGCGCCACAAAATTTTACTGAAGACGCTCTATTTAATGACGTTGGCAGCTGCCATAATATTGTAATTAACGAATCTGAAGGTGTGGCTTACCTTGTAGGATGCACCTCTACAAATGGCGGAGGACCTATATTTGTGGATATTAGCAATCCTACAAATCCGGTAAATTTGGGAGATTACACAGCTGTAGGATACACGCATGACGCACAAGTAGTCACTTATTCTGGTCCTGATTTAGATTATACTGGAAAACAAATCTATGTTGGTAGCAATGGTAACACAGATCAAGTCGTAATATTAGATGTTACAGATAAATCCAATGTCATAGAAATAAGCAGTTTTACCTACCCTCAAACCGCTTATGCGCATCAAGGTTGGTTTACAGAAGACCAAAAATATTTTATTTTAGGTGACGAACAAGACGAACTTAATTTTGGTTTTAATACTAAAACACTTGTTTTCGACTTTACAGACTTAGACAATCCAATTGCACACGCAACCTATCTTGGACCAACAGCTGCAATTGACCACAATGGTTACGTTAAGGGTAACGAATATTATTTAGCAAATTACAGAGCAGGATTACGAGTTTTAGATATTTCCAACATAGCATCTACAACTAATTCTATGACAGAAACCGGATATTTTGACACTTATCCATCAAGTAATAGTGCTGCATTTAATGGTGTTTGGAGTATTTATCCTTATTTTGAAAGTGGCAATATAATTATAGGAGATATTGAAGGAGGACTACTAATTGTTCGTAAAAGCAATTAATTAAATGAAGCACAAAACAATACATAAAACAATAATTATTTGTTTAGCCGCAATCCTATTATCGTGTAATAACGATACTGATAACGCATCACCAAATATCACCACATCCACTCAAGGTGTTATCGAAAATGTAAAAACTTTTGGTGGCTCCAAAAACGAAAGCGGACAAGCAGTCAAAAAAACAACAGATGGTGGATACATTGTATTAGGTTTTACTCAGTCAACAGATGGTGACGTAACAACTAAACTAGATAACAGTTATGATGTTTGGGTTGTAAAATACAATCAAGACAACCAATTACAATGGTCTCAAACATATGGAGGATCAGGTGACGAAAGAGGTAATGACATTATTCAAACCAACGATGGAGGTTATGCAATAATTGGATTTACTTACAGTAACGATGGAGACATCACTAACAATAATGGGCAGGAAGACTTTTGGATTATAAAAATAGACGCTCAAGGTAACTTGATTTGGCAAAAAACGTATGGCTTTTCAGGTATAGATACAGGCTACTCTATTATACAAACTAGCGACAATGGTTTCTTTGTAACCGGAGTTTTAGATGTTACAGCATCCAATGGAGCAGGAAATACCAGAAACAACCAAACATTACATGCTGGCGGAGATTATTGGGCTGTAAAATTGGATCAATCCGGAACGTTAGAATGGAGTAAATACTTTGGTGGTTTTTTCTCAGACACTGCCTACGATGTTATTCAGACAACAGATCAAGGTTTTATTATTGTAGGTTCTTCAGATAGTGCAGATACAGATATTTCCAACAATAAAGGGTCATATGATTATTGGGTTGTTAAAATTTCAAGCTCAGGTAACTTAGAATGGGAGAAAAATTTTGGAGGAGATGAAATTGATGAAGCAAGAGCAATAATACCTTCAGGAGACGGAAACTATTTAATTATAGGAGATACCAGAAGCGAAGATATTGACGTAAGCACAAATTTTGGAGCTGCAGATGTCTGGCTAATAAAAATTTCTCCGCAAGGAGAATTACTTTGGGAAAAAACATATGGAGGAGAAGATTTTGACGTTGGTAGAGCAATCTCTTCAACTCAAGACAATGGATTTGTTATCTGCGGAAGCTCAAGAAGTTTAACCGGAAATTTAACTAATAATAAAGGCCAAAATGATGGTTGGGTTTTGAAAATCGACGCTAATGGTAGCTTAAAATGGCAACAAAGTATTGGAGGTAGTAACATTGACTTTTTATACGGAATTACGCAACTTAATAATGGCACAATAATATCTGTTGGAGAATCCAGCAGTAATGATTTTGATATAACTGAAAATAAAGGATTTACAGACTTACTCTTAATTGAAATAAAATAAAAATGAAAAAAACAATTGCCCTTATATTGCTTTTAGCAATTACATTTTCTTGTAACGAGGATATGGATGACAACACAACATTATCTGCAAGCGTTAACTTTAAATTTACTCATGATTGGAATGACACTCTAATTAATAGTAGCAATCTAGAAACAGAAACAGTTACAAATGCTAATGGTGAAGTAATAAACATGGTTAGATTTAGATATTTAACATCTAAATTCAAACTAACAAATACAGCAGGAGACACCTACAGTTTTGAAGGCTTTAAATTTACAGACTTAGCAGTAGAAGAGACATACAATTTTGCGCCAGACATAAATGGAATTCCTTCCGGAACTTACACTTTAAGCTTTGTCTGGGGTTTTGATGAAGAAGATAATATTAATGGAGCCTATCCATTATTAAATACAGCCAGTTGGAATTGGCCAGAAATGTTAGGTGGTGGTTATCATTTTTTACAATTTGATGGTATGTATAATGTAGACACACCAGACCCTTTACCTTTTAACTATCATAATGGTACAGCAAGAGTTGAAGATGGATTATTTGAACAAAATTTTGCAACCATAGTATTAGACACACCAATAATTATCACTAATGAAGCTACTATAGAGGTTAAAATGAATATCGCTGAGCTATTTACAAATCCTAACACATGGGACTTAAACGTATTAGACACACCTTTAATGCCTAATTATGACGCTCAAAAAATGATGCAAGAAAACATTTTAAGTGTGTTTACTATTGGCGAAATCACACAATAACTAATGAAACACTGGTTAACATACAGCCTATTTTTTATAATTCTTTTTAGTTGCTCTTCCGAGGAAGCATCGCATGACAACGCCTATGTACCTATTCCGTTTCAATTAGAAATACCTTCACTATTTGAAGACAAATTAATTGATCCCATAATTCCTGTGAGTAACAAATTAACTGTGGAAGGTGTGGCATTAGGCAAACAGTTATTTTTTGACAACATATTATCCGTTAACAACACCAAAGCGTGTGCTAGTTGCCATTCACCACAACATGCTTTTGCTGATCCAAATCAGTTTAGTGTTGGTGTGACAAACATTGAAGGCACCAGAAATAGCATGCCTCTATTTAATTTAGCTTGGAATTTTGACGACAGATATTTTTGGGATGGACACGCATTAGGATTAGAAAGCCAAGCGCTAGAACCAGTAATAGATGCTAACGAGCTTGGAAACGATAGCTGGCAACCAATAGAGGCTAAGCTTAACAACCACCCAGAATACCCACAATTGTTTCAGCAAGCATTTGGATCCTCAACAATTACTAAAACTTTAGTAACAAAAGCAATCGCTCAATTTGAACGCACTTTAATTTCAGGAAACTCAAAATTTGATAAATTCTCTAACGGAGAAGTAGCCCTAACACCACAAGAGCAAAATGGATTAGATGTCTTTATGGACGAAACTAGAGGTGATTGTTTTCATTGTCATGGTAATCCAAACAATCCACTTTGGACAGATAATAAGTTTCACAACAACGGTTTGGATGCCACATTTTCAGATTTAGGATTTGGTTTAATAACTGGTAATCCTAATGATAATGGTAAATTTAAATCACCATCTTTACGTAATCTAGCCTACACTGCTCCTTATATGCATGATGGTCGATTCGCAACATTGGATCAAGTTATAGAGCATTACAGTACAGGGCTACAAGCGTCTTCAACCATTGATCCTTTAATGAAAAAAGTGACACAAGGAGGTGTTAATCTTACAACACAAGACAAAGCTGACCTAAAGGCCTTTTTGCTAACGCTTTCTGACCCTTCTTTTTTAAACAATCCAGCATTTATTCCTGAATAAGAAAAACCTATAAAACCATATACTAATATAATGTTAGTTGATATGGTAAAAAGCGACTGATGTTGTATCTTTGCACTCTATTTAGATAAAATCTAATTAACAAGTATGATAAAAGTTTCTGATACCGCTAAAAAGAAAGTCATCGAATTGATGAATGATGATGGCTTTAACCCAAGCACAGACTACGTTCGCGTTGGTGTAAAAAGTGGTGGTTGTTCTGGATTGTCTTATGATTTAAAATTTGACAAAGCAAAAGAAGATGAAGACAAAGTGTTTGAAGACAATGACGTTAAAATTATTGTAGACAAAAAAAGTTTTCTTTATCTTATAGGTACCACTTTAGAATACTCTGGCGGATTAAACGGAACTGGGTTTGTGTTTAATAACCCTAACGCTAACCGTACTTGCGGTTGTGGCGAATCATTTTCACTATAATTAAACTGATAGACAAATTATGTCAAAATATACAGAGGACGACCTTAGAGAAGAATTAAAAACCAAAGAATACGAATATGGTTTTTTTACAGATATTGAATCTGAAACATTCCCTATTGGTCTAAACGAAGATATCGTTCGTGCTATTTCTATGAAAAAAGAAGAGCCAGAATGGATGACAGAATGGAGACTTGAAGCATTTAAAGTGTGGCAAGCAATGGAAGAACCGGATTGGGCTAATGTAAATTACACCAAACCAGATTTTCAGGCAATTGCATATTACTCTGCTCCTGTTGCTGTGGACCCAAACAAGACATTAGATGATGTAGATCCAGATTTACTAGCAATGTATAAAAAGCTAGGAATATCTGTAGACGAACAAAAAAAGATGAACAATGTCGCTATGGATATTGTTGTTGACTCTGTGTCTGTTGCCACAACATTTAAAAAGACTTTAGCAGAAAAAGGTATTATTTTTATGCCAATATCTGAAGCCATAAAAGAACATCCAGAATTAGTCAGAAAATACATTGGTACCATCGTACCAACAACAGACAACTTTTATGCAGCATTAAATAGTGCTGTATTTAGTGACGGTTCTTTTTGTTATATTCCTAAAGGTGTTAAATGTCCAATGGAATTATCAACATACTTCAGGATTAATCAAGGTGGTACAGGACAATTTGAACGCACATTATTAGTAGCAGATGAAGGTAGTTATGTATCATACCTAGAAGGTTGTACTGCGCCTAGTAGAGACGAAAACCAATTACACGCAGCAGTTGTAGAGCTAATTGCTTTGGATGATGCTGAAATAAAATACAGTACAGTACAAAACTGGTATCCTGGAAATGCCGAAGGAAAAGGTGGTGTTTACAACTTTGTAACTAAACGTGGTTTATGCGAAAAAAATGCTAAAATCTCTTGGACTCAAGTTGAAACAGGAAGTGCTGTAACTTGGAAATACCCAAGTTGTATACTAAAAGGAGATAATTCTGTAGGCGAATTTTACTCTATTGCTGTCACTAACAATCACCAACAAGCAGATACTGGAACTAAAATGATTCATTTGGGTAAAAACACCAAATCAACTATTATTTCCAAAGGTATTTCTGCAGGAAAATCACAAAACTCTTATCGTGGTTTAGTTCAAATTAGTAGTCGTGCAGACAATGCTAGAAACTTTTCACAATGTGATAGTTTGTTAATGGGTAACGAGTGTGGTGCACACACCTTCCCATATATAGAAGCTAAAAATAAGACTGCACAAATAGAGCACGAAGCAACAACAAGCAAAATTGGTGAAGACCAAATATTTTATTGCAACCAACGTGGTATAGATACTGAAAAAGCAATTGCTTTAATTGTAAATGGATTTAGTAAAGAAGTACTAAATAAACTACCAATGGAGTTTGCTATTGAAGCGCAAAAACTATTAGAAATCTCGTTAGAAGGATCTGTTGGATAATTTAAATACTATGAAAAAACTAACCCTAATTTTATTAAGCTTAACCTTTATGGTAGCTTGTAAAAAAGATAATAAACAAACAGAGGTTACTACCCAAACAAAAGCAGAACCAATCAAACTATTTATGTTTGATGGAGGAACAGTTCAGGTAAACAAATTAGAGATCTTTTCTCAAGACGATTTGTATAAAGGTGAAAGCAAAACTTTTGCTGATATGTTTTTTGTAGTACAACACCCAAAAGGCAATTTGCTTTGGGATGCTGGATTAGCAGAAGGTTTAGTAGGACAACAACCATTTACTACTCCTGATGGTGCGTTTACTGTTTCTAGAAATCAAGGTATTGAAGAGCAACTAAAAATTATAGGATTAGAAGCTAAGGATATAGATTACATAGCCTTATCACACACTCATTTTGATCACTCTGGATCTGCATCTAAATTGGCATATGCCACTTGGATTGTTCAAGAAGTAGAATATGACTTTGTAACAAGTATAGAGCAACAAAAAAACAATCCTGATAACTACAATGCTATTAAGGATTTAAAAACAACTAAAAAAATCAATGGAGATTTAGATGTCTTTGGCGATGGTAAAGTAGTTATCAAGTCAACTCCAGGTCACACACCAGGTCATCAATCTTTATTTTTAGATTTAGAGCAAGAAGGACCATTATTTTTAGCAGGAGATTTATATCATTTTGAAGAAAACAGAACTAATCATATCGTACCAAGTTTCAACTTTAGTGTAGAGGACACAAAAGCATCTATGGAAACTTTTGAAGCTTTTGCAAAACAAAAAGGAGCACGAGTGATTATTCAGCATTCAACAAAAGATTACAATAGTTTAAATCACGCTCCAGAGCCTATTCAATAAATATAAGCATGAAAAAAATAGCTATTCTTTTAATTTTTATTGCATTTGTAAGTTGCAAAAAAGATCAAGGCACAACCTTTAAAGGAGATTTTGTATACTATGCAAACGCAGCAGTATTTCAAGTAGGTAATGATATACATGGTGTGGTCTTAAATGACCAAGTAAGTACATTGGCAGAACAAGCTAAACAATACCAAAAAGAGCCAACAGATATGGTGACTGTAGAAGTTTTAGGAGAGTTAATTCCTAAAAAAGAAAATGAAGATAGCTGGCCTTTTAAATTAAAAATAAATAAAATAGTAAGCGTTAGCGCTTTAGACCCGAATAAAAACGACGTTATCAAACTAGGAAAATAAACAGTATGTTACAAATAAAAAATTTACACGCAAGTGTTGAAGATAAATCTATTTTAAAAGGTATTAACCTTGAAGTTAAAGCAGGAGAAGTACATGCTATAATGGGACCAAATGGTTCTGGTAAAAGTACATTAGCTTCAGTAATAGCAGGAAAAGAAGAATATGAAGTAACAGATGGAACTATTCTTTTAGAAGGTGAAGATATTGACGAATTAGCAGCAGAGGAACGTGCACACAAAGGTGTGTTTTTATCGTTTCAATATCCAGTAGAAATTCCTGGAGTTAGCGTGACTAACTTTATGAAAACTGCAATTAACGAAACACGAAAAGCTAAAGGCTTACCTGATATGCCAGCTAACGAAATGCTAAAAATGATTCGTGAAAAATCTGAACTTTTAGAAATTGATCGTAAGTTTTTATCTAGATCTTTAAACGAAGGATTCTCTGGTGGAGAAAAGAAACGTAACGAGATTTTTCAAATGGCTATGTTGGAACCTAAATTAGCCATTTTAGATGAAACTGATTCAGGATTAGATATCGATGCTTTACGTATTGTAGCCAATGGTGTAAATAAACTAAAAAGTAAAGATAATGCTGTAATAGTCATTACTCATTACCAACGTTTATTAGACTATATCGTACCTGATTTTGTCCACGTACTATACAATGGTCGTATTGTTAAGTCTGGAGGAAAAGAACTAGCACATGAGTTAGAAGAAAAAGGTTACGACTGGATCAAAGAAGAAGTAGACGCTTAAAAAGTTTGCAATGGTAATGTTATCTAACAGATAACTTACCGCTAAAAACACAAATAAATATAATACGTTACAGTATTAACTAACAAACCCTGTTTTTTAATAGCTGAATACCGAAGACTTAAAATATGAGTTTAAAAGAAAAATTAGTATCCTCTTTTTTAGCATTCGAAAATCAAGTCGATTTAGAGTCTAAAATACATGATGTTAGAAGCGAAGCAATAAAAATGTTTGAAACTAAAGGCTTTCCTTCAAAAAAGGACGAAGCTTGGAAATACACCTCTTTAAGTAGTGTTTTAAAACACGACTATAGCTTGTTTCCTAAACAAGATAACACCTTAGAGTACAGTGATATTAAAAAGTATTTTCTAGATGATATTGACACTTACAAAATCGTGTTTATAGATGGTAAATACTCTTCTAATTTATCTCAAACTACTCATGATGGTATTGATGTTTGCCTAATGTCTTCGGCATTACACAAACCTAAATACCAATTAATTATTGAAAACTACTTTAATAAAGTAGCAGGTAAAGAAGGATTAACATCTTTAAATACAGCTTTTTCTAAAGAAGGTGCCTACATACACATTCCTAAAAACAAAGTGGTGGCTAAACCTATCCAAATAGTACATTTTTCTACAGGAAATGAAGCTGCATTAATGCTACAACCACGTAACTTAATTGTTGTTGACGAAAACTCTCACGTACAAATTATAGAGCGTCACCAAAGTTTGACAGACAATCCTGTTTTAACAAACTCTGTTACAGAAATTGTTGCTAACAAACGTGCCATAGTTGATTACTATAAAGTGCAAAATGACAACATTAATGCATCATTAATAGACAGCACTTTTGTTGAGCAAAAACGCGAAAGCCATGTATCTGTACATACGTTTAGTTTTGGAGGAAAGTTAACACGTAACAATCTAAACTTTTATCAAAACGGAGAATATATGGACTCTACATTAAATGGAGTTACCATTATTGGAGATAAACAACATGTTGACCACAACACTTTAGTCCATCATATAGAGCCTAATTGCGAAAGTCATCAGGACTACAAAGGAATTTTTAACGACAGCTCAACTGGAGTCTTTAATGGTAAAGTTGTAGTAAATAAAGAGGCACAAAAAACCAATGCATTCCAATCAAATAATAACATATTATTAAGCGATAAAGCAACGATAAACTCTAAACCTCAACTAGAAATTTTTGCAGATGATGTAAAATGTTCTCATGGTTGTACCATAGGTCAACTAGACGAAAGTGCTTTATTTTATATGAAATCTAGAGGTATTCCAGAAAAAGAAGCTAAAGGATTGTTAATGTACGCTTTTAGTAACAACGTTTTAAAGTCTGTAAAAATTCCAGAATTAAAACAACGAATAACTAAAATTATAGCAAATAAATTAGGCGTTAATATAGGTTTTGACTTGTAAAAAATATGGATATTTTAAACACTTCAAACAAAACCTTTATTAAATTAATTAGTATTTGTTTGGTAATAGCAGCTGTAACAGGCACACTGTTTTACTTTACAAAAGGTGGTTTTTTTGATGGTATATTACTAACCTTTGTAGGTCTGTCATGTACTTACATGTTACTAGTTTTATCTGTATTTGTATTTAAAAATTTAATTAACTTAATGGCTAAAGGCAATATAAAGCTGATACACGTGGCTTTATCACTTAGTATAACATTAGCAATGTGTATTTATCTTTTTATACAACTTTTTAATTTTGTAGCTAAAGAGTTTTAATTTATTTTCAATTATGTTAGATATCAATTTAATACGTAAAGATTTTCCAATACTTAAAAGACAAGTAAATGGTAAACCGTTGGTGTATTTTGATAATGCAGCAACATCACAAACACCACAACAGGTTATTGATGTTATTGTAGATTACTACTCTAATTACAACGCTAATATACATCGTGGCGTCCACGCACTAAGTCAAGAAGCGACAGACAAATATGAAGCAGCTAGACATACAATACAAAACCATTTTAATGCTAAAAAAGCACAGGAGATTATATTTACTTCTGGTACAACACATGCTATTAACTTAGTTGCTAATGGTTTTATCAAATTAATAAACCAAGATGATGAGCTTATCGTTTCGGCTTTAGAACATCATAGTAACATCGTACCTTGGCAAATGCTTTGCGAAAAAACTGGAGCAAAACTTAAGGTAATACCAATGACTTTGGAAGGCCAATTAGATATGGATGCTTATACGTCTTTACTGTCTGACAAAACAAAACTTGTTTTTGTAAATCATATATCAAACGCTTTAGGAACCATAAATCCTATAAAAACCATAATCGACCAAGCACATAAATTTGGCGCTGCAGTTTTGATAGATGGTGCGCAAGCTTGTCCACATATTAAACCTGATGTACAAGCATTAGATGTAGATTTTTATGTAACATCTGCCCACAAAATTTGTGGTCCAACTGGTGTTGGTATGTTATACGGAAAAGAAGAGTGGCTTAATAAAATGGAACCCTATCAAGGTGGTGGTGAAATGATTGACCAAGTTACTTTTGAAAAAACAACTTATGCAGGCTTACCTCATAAATTTGAAGCTGGCACACCTAACATTTGTGGTGGTATTGCTTTTGGAGCAGCATTGGATTATATGAATGCAATTGGTTTTGAGAATATAGCCACTTATGAAAAAGAACTTTTAGATTATGGTACAGAGAAATTGTTAGAAATTGAAGGCCTTAAAATTTATGGTACTTCAAAAAATAAAACGTCTGTAATATCTTTTAAATTAGAAGGCATTCATCCTTATGACGTTGGCACATTACTAGATAAAATGGGAATCGCTGTTCGTACAGGTCACCATTGTGCGCAACCAATAATGAGCTTTTATAATATACCCGGAACCATAAGAGCGTCGTTTGCATTTTATAATACTAAAGCAGAGATTGATGCTTTAGTTTCTGGAGTTAAAAAAGCAAAAATGATGCTTTCATAAAATAACAACTATAAATTATATTAAAAAACGCTCAATAGAAATATTGAGCGTTTTCATATTCATATGTATTTTGTCGAAAATTTTTTAATAATTTAAATAAAAAGTGAAAAGTTTATATATTTCACAAATGTTTAACAAAATATTAATACATATGAAGAAAACACTTTTATGCATGGCTACTATTGCAATGCTATTTACATCATGTAGTGATGACAAATCAGAAAACCTATCACAAGATCAAACACAAATAAACATGTCTGACTTTTACCTTTACACTGATGCAGATGTAGACGAAACTTCCAGACAAGCTCAAGGTAGACCTGTATGTCACTCGATGGTTAACTTAAACAGACTACTTAACGAAAACCCTGGTTTGGACAAAAAAATGTATGATATTGAATACCAAACTAGGTCACTAATCAGTGCAAAAGGGAAACCTGGAGGAGGAAATGGAAACGGAAATGGTGGAGGCTCTGGAGGAGGTGATCCAGTAGACAATTTAGGTGCTGTTAATATTCCTGTTTATGTTCATGTTGTATATAGTAATGCACAACAAAATGTTAGTGATCAACAAATTAACTCACAAATTAATGTTCTAAATAATGATTTTAGAGCATCAAATAATGATATAAATCAAGTACCGTCTGAATTTGCTGGATTAGTAGCAGATTCTGAGATAAACTTTACGCTAGCAGGAACATTTAGACACTCAAATTCTACTTCTGCTTGGAGCACAAATGATGCAGTAAAAGCTGCTTATCCACCTGTAACACCATCAACTCACTTAAATATTTGGGTTTGTAATATTAGTGGTGGAATCTTAGGTTATGCACAGTTTCCAGGTGGACCATCAGCTACGGATGGTGTAGTAGTACTTTACTCTAGCTTACCAGGAGGTTCTGCAGCACCTTATAACCAAGGAAGAACATTAACTCACGAAGTTGGGCATTACTTAAACCTTCGTCATATTTGGGGAGATGGAAGATGTAAACAAGATGACTTTGTTGCAGATACACCTTCATCAGATGGACCAAATTATGGCTGTCCTTCTTTCCCTACAGTAAACTGTAGATCTACAGACATGACAATGAATTATATGGATTATGTAGATGATGCTTGCATGTATATGTTTTCAGAAGGTCAAAAATCTAGAATGAGAACCATATTTCAATCTGGAGGAGCAAGAGCTGCTTTAGTAGGAAATTAATATTTTATTGTTTTTATTTAAAAAGACGCCAACTTTGGCGTCTTTTTTGTAATATTAAGTTAAACAATCAATATTTTATTTATAATGAAAACATTTACTATAATTCTATTTTCTATACTACTTAATAGTTGTGGTGCAACTCAAGATTCAAAAAGCAATTTAAATCCAGATATGGACAAAGCAACTCAGACATTAAGTGGTGATTATAAGGTCACTTTATTAGACAATCAATCTATAACAAGTCAAGAAATAACACTATCGTTTGATGACGCAAATAAACGCGTTTCTGGATTCTCAGGATGTAACAATTTTTTTGGAACGTATAATTTGGATAATGAGACTTTAACTTTTAGTAATTTAGCATCAACTAAAAAATTCTGCCAAGAAGAGGCTAACGCTTTAGAACAAAATTATTTAAAAGCTTTAGAAAAAACTACAAACTTTAAAGTTGCAAACAATACTATTTCACTTTTAAATAATGACACAGTTGTACTAAATGCAACACCTGTTATAGTTACTTCAGGTCAAAAACAGGACCAATCACTGTCTTTTAAATACACTGCCTTTTCAAGAGGAACTTATACTATGATAAACATAGACCAAACCACAGTAACCTCTCAGTTTAGTAGATCAGAAAAGGAAAATACAAAAGCATGTAGTACGCAAGACTGGGACACGATAACTACCCTATTTAAAGCTATAGATATCAAATCTTTAAACACACTAGAACCACCAAGTACTGCTCACCAATACGATGGGGCAGCTTCATCCAACTTGACGGTAACATTAAATGGAGAACAATATAGCACACCTACTTTTGATGCAGGTAATCCTCCTAAACAAATAGCAGATTTAGTGTCTAAAATATTAGAAGTAGCTAAACCTGATATCAAAAAATAGATCAATAAATTCAAATCTATCTTTAAGAGTTATTTAGCAACTAATCACTGAATATTGATTAATTTTGCATTCTAAATTATTTTGATAAATGCAGACGATAAAAGAAATACAAGATGAAATTGTAGACGAATTTTCAATGTTTGAAGATTGGGAAGAACGCTATCAATACATGATTGATTTAGGAAAAACTTTACCCCTTATTGCACCAGAGTATAAAACTGAAGACAACATCATTAAAGGCTGTCAAAGTAAAGTTTGGGTACATGCCGAAATGGATGACAATAAAATTACTTTTACTGCAGATAGTGATGCTATAATAACAAAAGGGATTATAGCCATATTAATCAGAACGTTCTCTAATCAACATCCAAAAGACATATTAGATGCCAACACTGATTTTATTGATCAAATAGGTTTAAAAGAACATTTATCACCAACTAGAGCAAATGGTTTAGTTAGTATGATAAAACAAATAAAATTATATGCCATAGCATATCAAACACAATTACAATAACTATGAGTGATACAACTATAGATACAGCAGAATTAGGAGAAAAAATAGTAAAGGTTTTAAAAACTATTTATGATCCAGAAATCCCAGTCGATATTTACGAACTAGGATTAATATATGATGTATTTGTTAACGAGGATTATGATGTAAAAATCCTAATGACATTAACTACGCCTAACTGTCCTGTAGCAGAAACGCTTCCTTTAGAAGTTGAAGAAAAAGTAAAATCTTTAAACGAAGTTAAAGATGCCGAAGTAGAAATTACTTTTGATCCACCTTGGACTCAAGACTTAATGAGCGAAGAAGCTAAACTAGAACTTGGTATGCTTTAATACCTTAAAAAATGGCTAGACATGCACCAAAATCGTTAAAAGAAAAAAATAAAACCAGTTTAAAAAAATCGTTTAGTGCGTTAATTTATATTCCTCGTTTTTTCAAAGAAATCTGGAATACCAACAAAAAACTTTTTTTAGGCTCAGCGTTTTGTAGGCTAATTGGTGCAGTTTTACCAGTAATTATTTTATGGATTGGTAAAATAATTATTGATGAAATCATACTTCAAACTAAATTAGAAGTTACAGATTTAACCCAACTTTGGACTTATGTTGGTATTGAGTTTGGATTAATTGTTCTGTCAGATCTAGTTAGTCGTGCCATACAATTAACAGATAGTTTATTAGGCGACGCCTACTCTATTGACACTTCCGTTAGGATTATTAAAAAGACTAATCAAATTGATATTAGCTTATTAGAGGACTCAGAGTTTTATGATAAACTAGAACGTGCAAGAACACAAACTACAAGTCGTGTTGGATTAATGTCTAACGCATTAGGCGAAGTACAAAGCTTAATATCCATAGCAACTTTGGTCGCAGGTTTAATCTATTTTGAACCGTACTTAATTATACTTTTAGTGCTTAGTATTATTCCTGCATTTATCAACGAGATTTGGTTTAGCCAACAACAATACTCACTAGCTCGAGGTTGGACTGCTGAAAGACGAGAATTAGACTACTTAAGATTTATTGGTGCCAATGACAAAACAGCCAAAGAAATTAAACTATTTGGTTTAACTGACTTTGTTGTAGATCGTTTTAAAAACCTATCTCAAGAGTATTACGACCTCAATAAAAAACTAGCTATAAAGCGATCTGCTTTAGGTTTTGCTTTTAATGTTTTGGGGACTTTAAGTTATTATGGCGCTTACCTATTTATTATATATCGTGTAATATCTGGCGTGATAACTTTAGGAGAATTAACCTTCTTGTCAGGAGCTTTTAATAGACTAACTAGAAATTTACAAGACTTCTTTTCTAAATTTACCCGTATTTCAGAAAGCGCTTTATACTTAAAAGATTATTTTGAATTTATAGATATTTCAATTCAACCAAAACATAACGAAGATATACCTCTTCCTGAAAAAATTAAAGAAGGATTTGAATTTATCAATGTTAAATTTTCTTACCCAGAATCTGACAACGAAATATTAAAAGGTATCAGTTTTAAAATTAAAGCAGGCGAAAAATTAGCTTTTGTAGGACAAAATGGAGCAGGAAAAACCACATTAACCAAATTATTATTACGTTTTTACGAACCCACTTCTGGCGAAATACTTTTAGATGGTATTAATATTAATCGTTTTGACAAAGCGCGATACCAAGCTTTTTTTGGTGTTATTTTTCAAGACTTTTTTAAATACGAATTTACAGTTAGAGAAAATATTGCAATAGGTGATATAAGTCAGATTGATAACCAAGAAAAAATTGAAAATGCAGCCGAACTAAGTTTAGCTAATCAAGTGGTGTCAGAACTTAAAAAAGGATACGACCAACAACTTGGTAAACGTTTTGCAAAAGGACAAGAATTGTCTGGCGGACAGTGGCAAAAAGTGGCATTAGCCAGAGCTTATATGAAAGATGCTAAAGTGATGATTTTGGACGAACCAACGTCTGCTTTAGATGCTAAAGCCGAAAGCGATGTTTTTGAACGCTTTATAGGCTTAACCGAAGACAAAACTAGTATTATAATATCTCACAGATTTAGTACAGTAAGACAAGCAAATAAAATTTTAGTATTGGATGAAGGTCGCGTACTAGAAATGGGTACACATGAGGATCTAATGGCTAACAAGTCATTATATGCTGACTTATTTAAACTACAAGCAGAAGGATACCAATAATTATAACATATTTAAATTATGGCTGAAGAAATTATTAATCGCGTAGCAAATAGTAAATTAATTACATTAGACCTTGAAGATTACTATCCACAAGGACAACGTGTTTTATTAGATATTAAAGATTGGTTGTTCCAAGAATTGGTTTTAAAAGAAAAAGATTTTAGAGAATATATCAAAAATCACGATTGGAGTCAGTACCAAAATCAATACGTAGCTATCACTTGTAGTGCAGATGCTATCATTCCGGATTGGGCTTTTATGTTATTGGTCGTAAATTTAGAACCTTTTGTCGAAAAGTGCCATATTGGAACACTAGAGGGTTTAGAGACTTCCATTTACCAGGACTTAATCAGTGCTATTGACGGTACAATATACCAAGATAAACCTGTAATAATTAAAGGTTGTAGTAACAAGCCAGTGCCTATAAACGCTTATGTTATGATAACCAACAAGCTTAAACCATATGCTAAATCTATCATGTATGGAGAGGCGTGTTCTTTTGTCCCTTTGTACAAACGTTAACAACTCTGTTTATTATTTAAAATACTGACAATTAACCGATTACATAATTTGTCTATTTTAGAAAAAATATAACTAAAGCGTATATTTGCATCCGTTTTATTTAAAACTTAAGATTTATGAAAAAATTATTAGTAGTAGGAGCATTCTTTTTAGGATTGGTTTCAATGAATGCCCAAACAAAAGAAGAGTTACAAACTCAAAAAGCAGAAAAACAAGCAGCAGCAGATGCTTTACAAAGCGAAGCTAACGCATTACAAGCACAAATTGACGCACTTCCAGGTTGGAGAAAAGGTCTTTTTGGTACTATTGGTGGAAGTATTTCTAACTTTAGCAATTGGTATTCTCAAGGAACACCAAACAACTCTTCTGGAAACATCGGAATCTCATTAAATGCATATGCTAACTTAATTGAAGATAAATTTTTCTGGAGAAACTCTTTAACATCTAACCTTAACTGGGTAAAATTAGATAATAAAGACAATCCAAATGATGATGACAGTTTTAACCCAACGACAGATGTATTTAACATCTCTTCTTTATACGGAAGAAACATAACTAAAAACTTTGCTGTTTCTGGTTTAGCAGAATACAGAACTACGTTATTAGACAACTTTAACGATCCTGGATATTTAGACGTTGGAGTTGGAGGAACTTGGACTCCTTTAGAAAATCTAATTGTTGTTGTACACCCTTTAAACTACAACTTCGTATTTGCAGAAAATGATGCAGTTTTTCAATCTTCTTTAGGTGCAAAAATAGTTGCAGATTACACAAGACAAATTGGTGCTGTTAGTTTTAAATCTAACTTATCTACTTTCCAAAGCTACAAAAGTGGAGATTTATCTAATGTAACTTGGACAAACTCTTTTAGCTACACGTTATGGAAAATGATTGGTGTTGGTTTTGACTTTGGTTTAAGAAGCAACAAACAAGAAGCTTTAAACTATGAGTTAGGCCAGTATGATCCTTTAGCATTACCTTTACAAGCGGTTCCAACTTTTGGAAACGTTGATAACAAATTACAATCTTATTGGTTATTAGGTTTAAGCTACAACTTATAATCTATAAACACTATAAAATAAAAAACGCGTTTCTAATCGAAACGCGTTTTTTTGTGTCTTAAAATCAAACAACGCTAAATGTTTAAGTTACCATAACAAGCCATTTACGTTGACCACTAATTGTCTTTGTTAAATTGACGCTCGTTATCTTTTTTGCTAAACAATCGTTTAAAAAACCCATCGCGTTTTTCTTCTTCGCAATTCAACGCCTCTAAAACCTCACTTGAAGGTGATTCAAAACGACTTTTTGTAATTGTATTGTAATTTGAATCTGCATTTAATTTTTGATAAAACTTAGCAAAAATTGGTAATGCCGAGTTTGCACCTTGTCCCATTCCTGTGGTTTTAAAACCTATATTATAATTATCATTACCAACCCAATTTATTGTTACCAAGTTTGGTGTAATACCAACAAACCATCCGTCCTTATTATCCTGAGTTGTCCCTGTTTTACCTGCAATACTATTACTAAGTCCATAAGTAGATCGTAATCTAGCTGCAGTCCCAGAATTAACTGTGGCTTGCATTATTTGTAACATAACCTGTCTAGTATAATCGTTATAAGCTTTATCGGGATTTACTTCTGGTTTAAACGACACAATTTCTACACCATTTTTATCTTCAATTTTAGTAATAAAATATGGTTTTACAGATTGGCTATTGTTAACATAACTAGCGTATGCTCCTGCTAATTCTTTTATATTAATTTGAGCAACACCTAAGGCTAAAGACGGTTGGTTTGGAAGTTTACTAGTTATGCCTAATTTTTTTGCTTGTTTTAAAACCTTATCAATACCAACTTGATTTAAAACCTTAACAGCAATTGTGTTTAGCGATTGACTTAACGCTTTTTCTAGATTATAATTAATATGTGGATCTACGTCTGAAACACCAGAATTGGTAGGTGTCCAGTTTTTATAATCCGTGTAAGTTACTACTTCTGGAGAAAAATAGGTACAAGGCTCCATACCATTATCTATTGCTGCTGTATATACAAAAGGTTTAAATGTAGATCCTACTTGACGTTGACTTTGTGATACATGATCATATTTAAAAAAGCGATAATCTATACCTCCAATATAAGACCTAATAGCTCCAGACTTTGGATCTAAAGCGATCATACCTGTATTTAAAAACTTTAAATGATGTTTTAAACTATCTATAGTAGAGATATTATGTTTTTTAGTATCTGACCAATCAAATAATTGGACGTCATGCTTTATAGACAGTGAATCTATAATTTGCTCATGCTCTAAACCAGAAGCTTCAAATCGTTTATACTCTGGAAGTGTTTTAATAGCCTTGTCGATTAACTTCTTGTTGGTTTTCCAAGGTGCTTTATCACCATAAGAAGCTTCATAGTCTTGCTGCAATTTTGATAAATGTGATTGCATGGCTTGTTCAGCATATTTTTGCATTTGAGAGTCTAACGTTGTATGCACAATTAAACCGTCCTTATACAAGTCATAAGCCTCTCCATTTGGCTTTTTGTACGCTTGTAAGGTTGTTGCTAATTCTTTTTTTAATTGTGCCCTAAAATAAGGTGCTAATCCTAAATCGTGATTAAAGGATTGATAATCTAATAGTATAGGTTTTTGTTTGGCTTGTGTAAATTGATTTTGATCTATGTAATTATACTTAAGCATTTGCTTTAGGACTACATTACGTCTTGTTGTACTACTTTGTAAATTGCGTCTTGGATTGTAATAATTATTTGCTTTTAATGTCCCAACTAAAGTTGCTGCTTGTGGTAACGTTAAGTTTGTTGCAGATACATTAAAAAATTTACGTGCAGCACTTTCTATACCATAGGTATTATCCGGAAAAGGTACTGTATTTAGGTATAGTGTAAGGATTTCTTGTTTAGAGTATATTTTTTCTATTCGTTTTGCGACTATTGCTTCTTTTACTTTGTTTATTATGGTGCTAAAAGCAATATGTTTATCTCTTCCAAATAAGTTTTTTGCTAGTTGTAAGGTTATGGTACTACCACCTCCTGAGGATTGGTCCTGAAATAAAATGGTTTTAAAAAAAACACGCATTAGACTTATATTATCGACTCCGTTGTGCTCATAAAATCTAACATCTTCTGTTGCTATTAGTGCGTCCAATAGGTGTTTAGGAAACTGATTATAGGTTAAAGGTTGCCTATCGTAGATATAATATTTACCTATTAATTTATTGTCTTTATCTAATACTTGAGTCGCTTCTGCTTGTCTTAAATTTGTTAATTGGGACGTGTTTGGTAGTTTACCAAATGCACCAAAATAGATGCTGATGTAAAAAACAACTGCTAAAAGGACTGCTGCTACTATGGCTATTGAAGCCCTTTTTACCCATTTATTTTTAAATAACACGTGTAGTTTTTGTTGTATCATGTGTTGTTATAACGCTAAATTATTAGTTTTATTTGTTTACAAAATTATCTAAATAATTCTGTTTTATAAGTACTTTATTGCATTTACAAGACTTACTTACTAGCTAACCTAATAGCGTTAAATTACATTGGGAAGCAAACTAAACTTGGCGGATTATTGCGATAAGGATTGAAACGGTATCCTTTTTTGAGGCACGAAAAAAAGATTTAGTGTAAAGCCTGGTTGCTTTTGGCTTTTTTTGCCAAAAGCAAATTGCCCAAAATTTAAGTAGTTCTTTTTTTTTTATAAAAAAACCCAAACTTAGTGGTTTGGGTTTTAGTGTTATTTTATTCTTCTTCGCCTAGATTATCGTAATCATAATCTGGATACAGGAAGTGATTGTAAGGAAAACGTGTGACGTGTATGTCTCTAACCTCATCATAAACGCGCTTTTTAAAGTCTTCTAGATTACGTTTGTTTAATGCTGATATAAATAATGCGTTGTCCTCTCCTACACGATTCATCCAAGTCTTTTTCCACTCGGCAAGACTATAATGCTCTTCTGTACGTTGGGCAATTAAGTCGGTCTCGTCAAAAGGTTTTGCTTGATAAGCATCAATCTTATTAAAGACCATGATTATTGGTTTGTCTGCACTTTTAATTTCGCCTAAAACTTTATTTACAGACTCAATGTGATCTTCAAAATTTGGATGAGAAATATCAACTACGTGTAATAGTAAATCTGCTTCTCTGACCTCATCCAATGTGCTTTTAAAACTGTCTACTAACTGCGTTGGTAACTTGCGTATAAATCCTACGGTATCTGTTAATAAAAAGGGTAGATTTTGGATGACTACTTTTCTAACGGTTGTGTCTAGGGTTGCAAAAAGTTTGTTTTCGGCAAAGACCTCTGACTTACTAACGGTATTCATTAAAGTAGATTTACCAACGTTGGTGTATCCAACTAGTGCAACGCGTACCATTTGTCCACGATTACCACGTTGGACAGACATTTGCTTATCTATAGTTTTAATTTTGTCTTTTAATAAGGCTATCCTGTCACGTACGATACGTCTATCTGTTTCGATTTCGGTTTCTCCAGGTCCACGCATACCAATACCTCCTTTTTGACGCTCAAGGTGTGTCCACATACCTCTAAGTCTTGGTAGCAGGTACTCACATTGCGCCAACTCGACTTGCGTTCTGGCATAACTTGTTTGTGCACGTTGTGCAAAAATGTCTAATATTAAATTGGTACGATCTAATACTTTTACATTTAAAATCTTACTTATATTACGCTCTTGAGATGAGGATAACTCGTCATCAAAAATTGCTGTGGTTATATTATTTTCTTCTATATATAACCTTACCTCTTCCATTTTACCTGTTCCAATGTATGTTTTTGGATTAGGCATTTCCATTTTTTGGGTGAAGCGTTTTTTAACTTCTCCACCTGCAGTGAACGTCAAAAATTCAAGCTCGTCAAGATACTCTTTCGATTTCTCTTCGTTTTGCTCTTTAGTAACGACACCAATTAATACTGCTTTTTCAAGCTCTATATCTTTTTTTTCTAACATATAATAATTTATACTACAAAGTTACATAATTGTATCCATAATAAAATCGCTATTTTTAGCCTTCTAAATTTACAACATTGAATTTTAATTTTTTTAAATCAAAAGCAAATATACAGACCATAGCTTTTTATAATATCGAAAATTTATTTGATATTTATAAAGATGACTTAACACGTGATACTGATTTTAATCCAACATCCGAAAAGCGTTGGACCATTAAAAGATACAATAATAAATTAAGAAAAATTGGTTATGCTATATCTAATATTGGAAGAAAAGAAACCAACTCGCATCCAGCAATTATTGGTCTAGCCGAAATTGAAAATGAAGCTGTTTTAAAAGATTTAATAAGCTCTAAACATTTAAAGGAATATCCATACCAATTTGTACACTATGATAGTAAAGATGAACGAGGTATTGATGTTGCATTTATTTATGATACGACTAAATTTAAAGTTACAAACTCTGAAAGCTTTACCTTTAGTTTTACCGAAGCAGATGGGTCGCCTGATTACACAAGAGACATTTTATTAGTATCTGGATTATTTTTGGATGAACCTGTACACTTTTTAGTTAACCATTGGCCTTCAAGACGCACAGGAGATATAGAAACTGAATACAAACGTATTACAGCATCTTCCAATCTTCAAGCCATTGTTGGCACTTTAAAAGAAAACATAACTAACGCCAAAATTATTATTATGGGAGATTTTAACGATGATCCTGCAAGTAATAGTGTTGAGCAATTAGTAGCTAATCAAGGTTTATTTAATCCAATGGAGACCTTACTATCTATTGACAGAGGTACCACAAGCCATAACTTTGAATGGAATTTATTTGATCAAATTATTTTAACACATAACTTTTTAGAACGTCAATCCAATACCTTAAGATTTGTAAAAGCAGATATTTATGATGCTGATTTTTTAAAACAAATGGATGGCAAATATAAAGGTACACCTTATAGAACTTATGTAGGTAAACGCTATAAAGGTGGATACAGCGATCATTTTCCGGTTTACATGATTTTAAATAAAAAATAAAATTATATAACGTTTGGCAAAAATCTTGTAAGGTTTAAAATACACTATGTATTTAACTTTGAGAAAAATAAACGTTACAAGATGGATAATATAATTAGATATGAGGTTGGTAGCAATGCAATACAGCATCTACTTGCTGTAAGTAGTACGATAGAATTGTCCTATCAAAATTTAAAATCTGAGACCAAAAACGACATGGTTAAATCTTGGATTGATAATAAACTAAGTTTTATAAACGCTTTTAAACAGCAGTCATTATCCATATTAAACACAGTTACCGTCCAAAAACCAAGCAAGCCTAGTGTATTAATGAAGCTTAACATGTTATGGTTTAACATAAAACGTAAGTTTTATAAAAGCGATAGTCAGATTATTATTAATGAGTGTTTAAAACTTAACTCGTATTTTTTAAATGAAGTTAATAAAGAAATTAAATCTGGTATTTTATCTAAACCTGCATACACTTTATTAAATACGTTAAAAAACGAACTTTTAATAACTAAACAGGAGTTTTACATCTCTAAATTAAAACTTAGTTAAAACCCAATTGGTTTACTTTGTTTTTAAACATAATGGCAGCACTAGTATATCCTCCTTCTGTACCATCTACAAAATGGATGTGCTTTTCTTCCCTATCTTCAATGTAACAAGACATTATGGATGCATGTGTGGTATGTAAACCGTAAATGATTTTTTTCTTAGACTCCAAATCATCTAAAAATATTTGCAAACGCTTAATTTGCTTTTCATTACCAGAAATTACAGTATTGATTGAACCATCTAACATAATAGTATCTGATAATTGGCTGACACGATAAATGTATAATTTTCCAGCTTTAAAAAACTTAAAGTAGTATTTACCAAACACTGTAATTAACCAATTATTAATTAAATACTTTGATTGGTTTTCACCAACTTTAACATACATCTCTTTACGGATCTTTTCTAGCGAAGTGTTTAATTTTAATTTTAAAGTAGTAATTGGATTTCGATTATCTAAATCTCCAAAAATGTAATTAATCTCATTCATTATTGTGCCATAAATCTCAGCTTGCTTTTTTTCATCTTCGCAATTAACAAGCAGGCAAATTACTTTTTTTTGAGGTTCATTTGGATAGATTTCGTCCCATCTGCATTCCATACCTTCTAGGTTTAACGCAATGTTTTTATCTTTAATAGTGTCGGCTATTTCAAAACTTTGCTTAATATAATTTTCAGCAAATTTCATTCCGTTACCTAAAACTACAGGTGTTGTAAGGTACTTATTATGTCTTAATTTAGTAATCCTTAATGTAACCTTGTTATTATATACCTCTTCTACCTGAAGGTAACCAACTCTAAGATTTAATTTTAAGGTATTAGTTATATGCTGACTATAATTATTTAAAGCAGTCATAACTGGTGTTAATAAAACATCAGGAATAATAAAAGTAGAACCATCACCTCCAAAAAAGTACGGAATTTGGATTTTTTTATCAATACCTTTTATAGTATTTAAAACAGTAATAATACTTCCTGTTGCACATAAATTAACATCATTATGTAAACCATTAGCAACTGCCTCTGTAGAGTTTTTTATATCTGTTACTACAATAGTCCAATTTTTAGGCACACTGGAAAACAAACTTTCATCCTTTAAAAGCTCGGTTAAAGGCAATTTGTTTTTAAAAATACTTTTATAAAAATTAATATCATCTTTCATATGTGCGTAAAGTATTCTGTAAATAACACTTAGCTGACAAAGGTAGTCCTTAATTATATATAAAATTCATGCTTTTGTGAAATCATATAACAACTTGGCAAAATTATGTAACAGTTAAATTAGAGTCCTAATTTACCTTTGTATTATAATATTAATACTACTTGAAAGCTTCTTTAAGAATATTTTCATATTCTGATCTTGGTTGGTTATAAAAATAGTTAGTAGAGTAGTATTTATTTTAAACCAATACACATGAAACCTAATAAACTCCTTTTAATAGTTACAATAATTTGTATTACACCATTATTAATAATGTCTACTAATAATGATGTAGAAATTGTGAGTCATTTAGAACCCGTAAAAAATACAAAAACAACTAAAAACAACACTTTAGATTTAGAAGTTGGTGACCAATATTTTGACATAAAAATAAAAGTACCACATTTTAAAGTAGCTTCAAACGCTAATCAAAATGTAGTTATTAACACTACCAAACACAGCTTTATTTTGGATCAAAAAGCAACTGAAAACACCAATAAATATAACGTGTCAAACATTGCTAAAATCACCAACATTATTATTAAAAAGTAAATTGCATAGATTAGTTTATTAATAAGTATTATCTTTATTTTGCAACTAAATTTTTAATATGACCTTGTTTTTTAAATTCGATTTTAATGCCATTTGTCAAATTGTTTTAGAACAAACCTTAAAGGACAATGACATTAAATATAAACTTGTTGGATTTGGAGAAATTGAAGTGTTAGAGAAACTAACCGCTGACAAACAAGCCACATTACAAGCTGCTTTAGATAAATACCAGATAGAAATTGTTGAAAACCAAAAAAGCATCTTAGTACAAAAAATTAAGGATACTATTATTGATATGGTTTTTAATGAAGACACTGTGGTAAATGTTAAAAGCTCAGTTTATTTAGCAGACACTTTAGGTCATAGTTATGGCTATTTGTCTAACTTGTTTTCGGAAGTGACTTACACATCTATTGAAAACTTTATAATTCTTCAAAAAATAGAATACGCCAAACAACTTGTAATCAAACAAGATTTAAGTTTAACCGAAATTGCTTTTAGGTTAAACTATTCTAGCGTTGCACATTTAAGTACTCAGTTTAAAAATACAACAGGAATTACACCTTCTGCATTCCAAAGGATAATTGCTAAAAGAAGAGAATTTAACCAACAAAACAACCAAGAATAGTATGCAAGAGGATTATATAAATATAACATTAGCAGATGATGATGAAGATGACAGATTGTTTTTTACAGATGCTTTTGACGAAATTAAAATAACAACTAGAGTTAAAACATTTAATGATGGTGTCTATTTAATGGATTACTTAAATAGCGATGATGCCACTTTACCTAATGTCCTATTTTTAGATTTAAACATGCCAAGAAAATCTGGACTAGAATGTTTAAAAGAAATTAAACAGAATCCTAAATTTAAGGATATTGCAATTGCAATTTATTCTACCTCAGCATCAGAAGAAGATATAGAAAACACTTTTGTTCAAGGAGCTAATATTTACATTAAAAAGCCAAGTGATTTTAAAACTTTAAAAAAAGTTCTTTCGGAAGTAGTTACCATTAACTGGCAATATCATACCAATAGCATGAATAAAGATAACTTTTTACTTCGTTTTTAAAATATGATTAAGACGCTTTCAAATAATATTTCTTTTTTAAGGACCACTTTATATATAAGTGCATTAGTAATTTTGGTAGTTGGAGCCTTAACGTACAGAAGTATTACGGAAGTAACAAAATCTTCCGAGTTAATTACACATACTTACAAAGTAAATGTCGAGCTAGAACAGATTTTATCAAATCTTAAAGATGCAGAAACTGGTCAACGAGGTTACATAATTACCAAAGACTCTGTTTTTTTAGAACCTTACATTTCTGGTCGAAGCAAAATAAATAACAGTTTTGCAGAGCTAAAAGTATTAACCAAAGATGATACCATATTAAAAGAAAGCTTAATCAAGGTAAACAGTCTTATTAACAAACGGTTATTAGCTTTTCAAACCTCATACAGGTCTTTACCAAAAGGTGATATTGAGGATCCAAATTTTATTGAAAATTTTAGAAATGGTAGAGCCTTAATGGACTCTATCAGAGACAATATTAAAGGAATTATTAAACTTCAAAACAATTTATTGAAGCAACGACGTAGTGAATATGAAAGCGACTTAATGGCAACACCATTATTACTATTTTCATTATTACTTTGCTCTTTAATCTTAATGTATGTTGCCTACAATAGTATTTACAAAAACATTAAACGTCTAAAAGCGACTAACGAGGAGTTAGAGATTTTTAAAGAATCCACAAACCAATCAGAAATTGTTAGTAAACACGGAAGCTGGACTTATAATATTAAAAAGGACGAGTTTACTTATTCCGATAATTTATATAGACTATTAGGCGAGCAACCACAATCTTTTAAACCCACCATTGAAAACTTTTTAACCTATGTACATCCAGATGATGTAGAAAAACTGACCATGCAAGTTGATCAGATGAAGGAAAACGTTGAGTTACCTTACATTTACTACCGTGTTGTACATAAAAATGGTAATATTAAACATTTAAAAGCCTACGGAAAATCTGTTGTAAATGAAGATGACGAAACCGTATTACTAGGGACCACTGCAGATATTACCGATGAAATTATTAGCTTTAGAATTTTAGAAGAACGTAATGCAGAGCTAGAACGTAATAACAAAGAATTATCGTCTTTTAACTATGTAGCTAGTCATGATTTACAAGAACCACTTAGAAAAATACAAACGTTTTTATCAAGATTAGAAGACGAAGAAAGAGATAAGCTTTCTGAAAAAGGAAACAAATATATTGATCGTATACAAAACGCTGCTACTAGAATGCGTTTGTTAATCGACGATTTATTACAATTTTCTAGATCCAACAAAGCAGACAAAGTCTTTGAGGAGTCTAACATTAACCTGCTTTTAGAAGCTGCAAAACAGGATTTAGCAGAAGTTATTTCGGCAGAAAATGCTGTTATAACCTCAGACACATTCCCTTCAATAACCGTTATACCTTTTCAAATTCAGCAATTATTTGTAAACCTAATAGGTAATGCTATCAAGTACAGAATGGAAGGGAAAATTCCTAAAATAAATATAACACATCAAATTGTCGAAGCAGAAAACGAGGATAATATCATAAAACCTAAATACTCTCACTACCATAAAATAACTTTTACAGACAACGGTATTGGTTTTGACAATCAATATGCTGACCAAATATTTGTGCTTTTTAGTAGACTACACAATAAAGATCAATATTCTGGTACAGGAATAGGGTTATCCATTTGTAAAAAAATAGTAGAAAACCACAAAGGGTACATTACTGCTAGTGGTCAACCAGAAAAAGGAGCTGTATTTACAGTATACTTACCAATAGCCTAATAAACTCCTGTAATATTAGTTACAAAACCTTACCAACGTAAGGTTTTTTTTGTGCCCAATTTTAATTAAAATTTTAATAAAGGTTGAAATCATATAACCATCACTTAAAATGATGTAACAGCAAAAGTGTTGTTATATCTCATCTTTGCAATGTAATTATAGAGTAATTTATTTAAAATGATAATTCTATAAACAAAACAAAAAATGATGTAACGTAAAAATTTGAAGTCGGTTGCATCTTTGTAATATCAAAATGAAGAATTGAAAAATGAAGTATTTTAAAAACAGAAAGATTACAGTGTTATTCATATTTATTGTAATCATGATTGGGATAAGCTTTAACTCTTGTGATGAATTAATAAAAAATAAAAATTCAGAAAATCAAAAATCAGAATTAACAAATCAAGCAATTAATAAAAACAAAAATGAAGCTAAATTACTTTTAATGTTATCTAAAGACAACCAAGAAGTTATTAACCTAACCAAAGCGTTGCAAGAAGTAATTAATAAAGATAGCATTATAGATTTAGCAAAAAAAATAGAGCAAACACATGTAGAGTTTGCAGAGGATTTACAAGAAGTAGCTACAGATAAATTAATATCAATACCAAATTACGCTGAGGCACCTTTAAATAAATCAACAATAAACTTAACCGAAGAAGACAAGTTTAAAGCGCTAAATAAACTTAAATCTATAATTGATAATCAATTATTTATATTAAATAAATTATCAGAAACATCAAACAGTAAAGACTTTAAAACATTAATTGTTAAAGCCGATTCTAAAATAAATGACAGCTTAAATAAGACAAAAAATATTTTAAATGTCCTAAACACAAACAGCTAATAAAAAAATCAAACTAACTATGAAAAAATTAATATTTACCCTAGCCATAATAACATCAACACTATTTTCTGTAAATGCTGCAGAGTTAGATGTATTAGACACACAATTATTTGACAACAATACGTCAATTATAAATAAAGATCCAGAAAAGAAAAAGGTTGCGAAAACTAAAATATACCAATGGACTGTAAAAACATCGACAGACGTGTTTACAGGTACAGCAGATAGTTTAGAAGACGCTAATAGTCAAATAGCTATGTTAACACAGGCTTCAAAAATTTTGGAAAAAGAGATTTCTAGTATTTATCTAAATAGTGCCAAAAACTCAGACCGTATCTATACTTGGGGAGTTGTAACTGATCGTGGGTTTGCAACTGGAGTAGCAACATCTTTAGATCAAGCTAATCAAATGGTACAACTTATGGGAAACACTGAAGTTGCCAAATCAAAAATTATCGAATCATTTAAATCAACTAAATAATAATAACAACTAAAACACAATATCATGAGAGGACTACTTTATATCATAGCAGTAATACTTGTAATTGGATGGGCATTAGGATTTTTTGTCTATAGCGCAAGTGGATTAATACACATTTTATTAGTAATCGCAGTAATTGCAATATTACTAAGATTAATAGGTGGACGAGGCGTATAACCAAAGCTTAATTAATCAATAAAAAGTAATATATAAACTAACAATAATAGAATGAAAAAATTAATATTATCAGCAATAGTAGTAACCATCACAGCCTTTACAGTAAATGCTCAAGACATTTCAAAAAATGCTTTAGGTTTAAGATTAGGAGATAATGATGGCTTAGGTGCAGAAATCTCTTACCAAAGACACTTAAACGATAATAATAGACTAGAGTTTGACTTGGGTTGGAGAGACTCAGACAACTTAGATGTTTTTAAGTTAGTAGGTTTATACCAATGGGTAATGCCTCTAGACGAAAGCTTTAATTGGTACGTAGGTGCTGGTGCAGGAGTCGGATCTTATGACTCTGGTAACAACGACGGAACTTTTGCCTTAGTTGCAGGAGATATTGGTATCGAGTATAATTTTAATATCCCTTTACAACTATCCTTAGACTTTAGACCAGAATTAGGATTTGATGATAATTACAGCGACGATGTAGATTTTGATATCGCTTTAGGGATACGTTACAGATTCTAAAAAAATAATAACACACAAAAACAAAATATTATGAAAACGACAAAAAATAATCAAGACTTAGTAAATTCATTACAAGAATTATTACAAAAAAATTACGATGCAGAAGCTGGTTACAAACAAGTTATGACCAAAGCTCAAAGCGAACCTTTAAAAAATTGGTTACAACAAAAAGCGTTGCAACGTAATACATTTGCAACAGAATTAGATTTTCAAATTAGAAAACATAATGCAGAGCCTAAAGCTTCTGGAACAATTAAAGGCGATTTACATAGAGGATGGATTAATGTAAAATCTACCCTAACCACAGACACTGACGAAGCCTTAATGGAAGAATGTATTAGAGGTGAAAAAGCTAGTGTTAAAGAATACGAAGATCAGTTAGAAAACTTTGCTTCGGACACAGAAATCAAAACCATTGTGCAGTCACAATTAACCACTGTAAAATCTGCACTAAATACAGTTAAAAGGTTAGAAGACATCATAGGATAATCCTACCCTTTACAACAACCACTAAAAACCAAAAATTATGAAAAAGCTAATTTATACCGTATTGACTTTAGCTGTATTAACTACCTCTTTTATGGCTTGTAGAGAGCAATCAGAGAAAGAAGAAGTTATACAAGAGATGAAAGACGACGACGCAAAGATGAAAGTCAAAGACGATAAAATCAAGATGGAAACCGAAGATAAAAAGGTGAAAATTACTGATGACGAAATTAAAACCAAAGAAAAATCATAAAACATATAGCCATGAAAAAATTATCATATACCTTTCTAGTCATGTTTTGTTTAGCCATAACGCTATCAGGGTGTAGAGAAGAGACCACAGGAGAAAAAGTTGAAGACGCTGTTGAAAGTGCAGCAGATGATGTAGAAGATGCAGTAGACTAAATCTCATAATTCAAATAATACAAATAAAGGCTCGCAAATCGTGAGCCTTTTTTATAAACTAATAGCAAATGACAACTCAAAATAAAGGAAGAGGTATAAAAAAGAAACGGTATATAGTACCAATAACTATCCTTGTCATATTAATTGCATTTAGGTTGTACTTACCAATACTAGTAAAAAATAACGTCAATAAAGTATTAGCAGATATACCTGGTTATTATGGTCAGGTAGAAGATATTGATATCGCTTTAATTAGAGGTGCTTATGTAATTAATAACATGTATTTAAATAAAGTAAGCGCTAAAACGCAAGTCCCTTATTTAAAATTTCCTAAAACAGATATTTCCATCGAGTGGAAATCATTATTCACTGGTCACATTGTAAGTGAGATTGTAATGTATAATCCTGAAATAATATATGTAAAAGAAGATCAAACCAATACCGCTAATGATGCAGACGTGGAGGATTGGACAAAAGCACTAACAGACTTAGTACCTATTAATATTAACCACCTAACGGTTAATAACGGTAAATTAGCATACATAGAGCTTAACACAGAGCCTAACATAGACCTACAATTTAATAATATTAATCTTCAAGCAGACAATTTAAGAAACGTTAAAGAAAATAACCGCATACTTCCCTCGCCTATTACCGCTACAGCAACCTCAATTGGAGAAGGTAAAGTAAAATTAAATGGTAATATTAATATTATAAAAGAAATACCAGACATGGATATTTCCTTCGCTTTAGAAGATGCAAATGTTACAAGTCTTAACCCATTTACAAGACACTATAGTGGTATTGATTTTGAGGAAGGAAAATTTGGGCTTTACAGTGAAATTGCAATAGCAGACGGTTATTTTAAAGGTTATATGAAACCGCTTTTAAAAGACTCTAAATTAATAGGAAAAGACGATGGTGTTCTTGGTGTCATTTGGGAAGGTTTCGTAGGCTTTTTCAAATTTGTTTTAAAAAACCAAAGCACAGATACTATAGCAACTAAAATACCTATGGAAGGTGATTTAAATAATATACAATCTGGAATATTACCTACAATAGGAGGTATATTTAAAAATGGTTGGATTAGTGCCTTTAAAGGCGAAATTGATGATGACATAGAATTTAAAGATGCATTTACCGATCAAGATTTAACTAGAAAAGAAAAAAGAGTTTTAAAAAAACAAGAGCAACAAAAAGAGAAAGAGAAGAAAAATAGTGAAGAAGAAAAATAAACTTAAATTTAAAAAGGAGGCTAATTAGCCTCCTTTTTTTTATACCCATAAGTACTATAATTACTTACCTAACATCAATAGCTCATTACAAACCACTTCTGTTGTATATCGTTTCATACCATCTTTATCTTCCCAAGTTCTAGTCGTTAGTTTACCATCAATAGCAACTTCTTTTCCTTTTACTACATATTTTTCAATTATATCAGCAGTTTTTCCCCAAGCAACTATTTGGTGCCACTGCGTATCAGTAATTTTTTCGCCCTTTGTGTTTTTATAACTTTCATTAGTAGCTAACGTAAATCTTGCCAACTTTTTACCAGATTCAAGATTAATAATTTCTGGATCTTGACCAAGATTTCCAATTAACTGTACTTTGTTTCTTAACGTATTCATAAGATAAGGTTTTTAAAAAGCCAAATATCATTAGTTCCATTTGACACTGCAAAGATGAAACAACACCCTAATTTTATTCGGTAGTTACGCATTTAATGTCGGTTGTAAACGTTTGTTGTCGTTTGTAAACGCAAAAAGCGTATATTAGTAAAACAATTAACACATTATGAAACAATCAATTACCATACTTCTTTTGTTGTTTATTTCAATAAGCTACTCACAAACTAATACTTTAAAATTTGAAGACCACATGACGTCTCCAAAAGCCAATTTAAGTCAAGTCTCATGGATAGCTGGTCACTGGAAAGGTGAAGCTTTTAGTGGTATTACTGAAGAAATATGGAGTCCTCCTCTAGGTGACTCCATGATGTTTAGTTTTAAACTAGTCAACGATGGTAAAGTTATTTTTTACGAACTTGGCGGAATTAGACAAGTGGATGACACCTTAATTTTTCAGCTTAAACATTTTGGTAACGACTTTAAAGGTTGGGAAGAAAAGGACGAAACTATAGATGCTAAATTGATAAAAATAGATAATAATCGTGCATATTTTGATCAATTTACATTTGAAAGAATTAGTGATACCGAAATTAATATCTACGTTGTAATTGAAGAAAATGGACAAACTGAAGAAGTAAAATTTAACTATAAAAAGACTAATGACTTTTAATATAGAAACCGAAAGATTATTACTTCGAGAATTAAGAACTACGGATTTAGAAGGTATGTTTGAGTTAGATGCTAATCCAAACGTACATAGATATTTGGGTAACAAACCCATTAAAACTAAAGCCGAAGCTAAAAAAATATTAGACAGTGTTAAACAACAATATGCAGATCGTGGTATTGGTAGATTTGCTGTTATTGAAAAAGCAACAGGTGATTTTATTGGTTGGTCTGGTATTAGATTAAACACAGAATACAACATGAATGGATTTACAAAATACTATGATGTTGGCTATAGATTAATTGAACGTTATTGGGGAAAAGGCTATGCTACCGAGTCTGGCAAAGCTGCTGTGCATTATGCATTTAATACCATGAAACTACCTGTACTTTATGCAACCACTGAAGCTGGTAACCAAGCCTCACATAATGCACTTTTAAAAATAGGATTACACTACGTTAGTGATTTTTATTTTGAACATGAACAATTAAATTTACGTTGGTACAAAATTGAAAATAAATAAATTATGATTAAAACCTGTCCAGAGTGTGGAGACAAAATAGTTGGACGCATAGATAAAAAATTTTGCAGCGATGGCTGTAGGAATGCGTACAACAACAAGGTTAATAAAGATGGTAAAAACTTAATCCGCAACATTAACAATCGATTACGTAAAAATTGGCGCATTTTAGAAAGTCTTAATCCAGAACAAAAAACCAAAACCACAAAAACTAAACTTGAAGCTAAAGGTTTTGATTTTAACTATTTTACAAGCACATACACTACCAAAGCTGGTACAATATATTACTTTGTTTATGACCAAGGCTACTTACCTTTAGAAAACGACTTTTATGCTTTAGTAAAACGTCAATAAGCATTCTAAATCTATTTCCAGTTATGACCTTTTAATTGCATTGCTGCTTTTAAAATATCCTTTTGGCTAATTTGACCAACCAGTTTTCCATCTTCAACTATTGGAAAACGTCTACGCTTAGACTCTAAAAATTTAGCTGCAGCATCAAAAACATCTAAATTACCATCAATGGTTTCAACATTTTTAACCATATGTTTTTCAACGCTATTATTTTCAGTAGGCATATTATAATAACGACTGTCACTAATCTGCTTAATACAATCGCCTTCAGATATTATACCTATTAATTCATTTTTATCATTTACTACTGGTCCTCCAGAAATTTTATACTTAATTAAAGTATCAATAACGTCTTCCACACTTTGCGTGGATTTAAATGTTATCAAATCTCTAGTCATATAATCACTAACTCTTAACGATTGATTACTATCTAACTGCTGTCCTTTTCTTGGACCTTCAAAACTTTTAATTCCCATAATTTTAATTTTTTATTTACTTAAAGTTACTGATTTTTAATCTTTTAACCTAAACCATTAACAAACTAAATAGTCAATATTGAATAAGCTTAACGTAAAACTAGGCTTACACAACTACTAAAATCAACCTATTAATAATTAGTTATTTAAGAAAAATACTTCAAAAAAAATTATAGTTTTGGAACAATTAAAATATTTAAAATGAAAAACATACTTTATCTAGTAATTTTATGCTTTGGTCTTACAGCAAATGCACAAACTAATGACGCATTATCAAAACATTATGAAGCCTATTACAAACAAATGAAGGCTCAAGGTGATGTACAAGGTATTATAAATGCATTGACACATCTAAACCTTTTAAAGCCATCAGAAGCAAGAAAAGACACCTTAGCTTATGTGTATTTAAATGAAGGAAAATTCACTCAAGCCCTAAACACCATTGGTATTGAGCAAAAGACTACAGACTCTGATATCGCTTTAGAGGTTAAAGCTGTTGCTTTAAAAGCTTTAGGAGATTTAAATAAGTCTATTCCTTTTTTCAAGGCTATGCATGACAAATCTCCAAACGCTCCTGTAGCTTATGAGATTGCAGAAATTTATTTAAACTTAAACAACCTTACGGAAGCTAAAAAATATATTGATTTAGGTTTAGCGACTGTAAAAGACACCCAAGGAAAAACATTTTACGAAACACAGCAACCCTATGCTGTATCTTTAAAAGCAGGTTTATATTACTTAGATGCTTTAGTATTATTAAATAAAAATAAAGACACAAATATTAGTGCAGCCTTATTAATATTAGAAAAAGCTTTGGCTATTGAGCCTGAATTTAATATGGCATTGATTGCAAAAAACGCATTAACAGCACAGCAGAATCAACCTAAAAACTAAATTAGTTTTAGTGTATAAAAAAAGCCTTCCGTAAACAGGAAGGCTTTTTTTTTATTAATTTCTTTATAATTATTTTACAATTATAAACTCACTTCTTCTATTTAATTGATGTTCTGATTCACTACAAGAAACACCATCACTACACTTGTTTCTTAATTGAGTCTCACCATAACCTTGACCAGTTAATCTAGATCTACTTATACCTCCAACATTTACTAAGTATTCTATTGTAGATTTAGCTCTGCGGTCTGATAAATCAATATTATATTGATTTGTGTTACGACTATCTGTGTGTGATCTAACATCTATATTCACCTTAGAATACACATTCATAAAGTCAATAACTTTACGCAATTCAACTTCAGCGTCTTTTCTAATAAAAGATTTATCAAGGTCAAAATATATAATATTAATTCCCAATAAAGGTGCAATATCGGTACCTAATGGAGCAGGTAAATCGTCTTGCTGCTTCATAAATAACGTGCGCTCAACAGACCCAGTAATGTTAGGTGTATTAAACACTTTCTCGGCTGGAGAATATGTTTCTTTAGTTGATCTAATAGAATAAATTTGACCGCAATCTAAAGCAAAATCAAAACTACCATCTGCTCTTGATGTTTTTTCATTTATAACCTTATTATTTTCATCTAATAAAAACACTGTTGCGTTTGCAATAGGTTGATCATTCTCTTTATTTAATACAATACCATTTATTGATTGTTGACACTTACTTATTAAAGGTCTATACATTTTAAAACTGTATATATCATCGTCACCAACGCCACCTTCACGATTTGAGGCAAAATAACCTAAACTGGTATCGCTATCCATGATAAAAGTAAAATCATCTTCAGTGCCATTAATAGGACGTCCTAAATTAAATGCTTCACCTAGAGTATTATCCTCATTAAACTCTGATACAAATACATCAAGGCCTCCTAAACCAGGATGTCCATCAGATGAAAAGTAAAGTTTGTTATCCTTACTTATAAAAGGAAATGTTTCTCTTCCTTCCGTATTAATTGTATTTCCTAAATTTTTAATTTCACCAAAGACACTATCGTTAATAGCAACTTTGTATAAATCTGATAATCCATTTGTACCTGGCATATCACTTGCAAAATACAAGGTTTTTTCATCTGGACTTAAAGCTGGATGCGCGACAGAGTATTGATCACTATTAAAAGGTAATTCCTGAACTTTCCAATCTGAACTTTCACCATCAACTCTGGTAGCTCTATACAATTTTAGTCTATTGGTACCATTATCGTCTTGCTTATAATCTTTGTTGGTGTAATTATTTCTAGTAAAATACATGGTTAAACCATCTTTAGTAAAAACTGCTGTAGACTCATGATAAATCGAATTTATTTGTTTATTAAACTTAGAGCTACTAGTTTCTAAAACCTCTATACTATTTAGTTTATATAAATCTAAAAAAGGTTGTTCATTCCAATCATGCACACGTTTAGTTGCATGTCTTTCATTTCTATTTGATGAATAAATCAAACTTCCTTGATAGTACGAAGGTGCAAAATCTGATAATTCCGAATTAAAATCGACATTTATAATCTCAAAACGTCCAGATTGCATTTCAATTTCTTCTAAATAGTTTCTTTCGTTTATATAAAGGTTTGCTCTGTAATCTTCACCTTTAGTAGCATAAAACATTTCCATAACTTCATCAGAGGCTAAATATCTTTTATCACTTTTTAAAGATAAGGCATAACGATACATGTATTCGGGATCCATATTCTCGGTAGAATAAAAGAGTTGCCCATACCATTTAGCAGCATTTTTATAATCTGCATTAAAATAATAAGAATCAGCCAAATTTTTCAGCAATTGATCTGACTTATATCCATTGTTAGCAGCTTTTAAATACGACTGTCTAGCTTCGATAAAAGCAAGATTTTCAAATTCTTTATTTCCTTCTTTTTCAGCTTTTTTCTCTTGTGCCAATAAAACATTTATTGAAAGAAAAAATAAGCTAATACATATTGTAATTATTTTTTTCATGTTAATTAGTATTTTGAATTAGAAGAATCTTGGGTTAACCATACGGTTATTTCTTTTGAATAATTCGAATCTTAAAAAGATTTCATAAGAACCGTCGTTATATTGTTTTAATTCTGTTGTTTCTCTATCATAAGCCACACCTAACATAATTTGATCTGACACTTGAAAACCAGCCATAGCACTTAACGCAGCGCTCCATCGATAAGCAGCTCCTAATGTTAACTTCTCTTTAATTAAAAAGTTAGCAGATAAATCTACTTGTAATGGTGCCCCATCAACAAATTTTACTAAAGTTGAAGGTTTAAACTTTAAATCTTCATTTAAATCAAAAGTTCTACCAGCCATTATATAAAAATTCACTCTTTCAGTTGCAGTTGCAAACGAATTATTGTTTGCTGAATTTTCATCAAAATGTTCTGTTTCTAAAATATTTGGAGCACTTAAACCTAAATAAAATTTATTAGTATAATAATAAACTCCTAAACCGAATTGAGGAGAGAATTTATTGTCAATATTTATTTGGGCATCAGAGTCACCTACATTAAAGGCTCCAGTATTTAGTTTATTAGTATCAATATTTAAAAAGTGACCACCTCCTTTAAGACCTAGGGCTAACTTTGCATCATTACTTAAGTTTAAAGTATAACTAAAAGAAAGATCTATGTAGGTTTCGCTAGTAATAAATATTTCGTCTTGCGTAATATTAAGACCTAATCCTACTTTCTCTCCAACAGGAGAATGTAATGATGCGGTGAAGGTGTCTGGAGCACCATCCAGACCTACCCATTGTGTCCTGTATAAGCCCACAAAACTTAAAACATCTCTTGACCCTGCATATGCAGGATTAACACTTAAAGTGTTGTACATGTATTGAGTGTATTGAGCATCTTGTTGTGCATAACTTTGGTTAGAGTAAAATCCTAAACCCATTAATGCTAAAATGAATATGCAATAATTTTTCATATTTGTATAAGTTTAAACCAGTAACTCTTTCGAGTTACTGGTATTAGATAATTTATTTTCTATTTAAATATAATGGTCCAGCTTTTTGTACTGACTTACCTTGTTTATTAATGTACGTTAAAACGTAATAGTAAGTACCTACAGGAAGCATATCATCTTCTTTAACAGTAACTCTACCTTCAGATACACCTCTAAAGAATCTTCCACCTGTTCCATATCCATCAACGTCATACACTTTAACTCCCCAACGGTTGTAAATAATTAATGTATTATCTGGATATTGCTCTATACCACTTATAACAAATACATCATTTAGTCCGTCACCATTTGGCGTCATTATATCAAATATTTCAAGGTCATCTGGAGAATTTGGATCATTATTATTGAATTCATCATAATCCGGAATTCCGTTACCATTATTATCTGAAATTTCATCTCCATTTAAAACAGTGTCTCCATCACAATCTAAAAGTAACCATTCGTCACTTACTCCTAATACTTCTTGTGTATCATAATCAATTAATTGACTTGTAAACTCAAAATCACAAGGATCTAAAGGATCTGTACCATCTATTATTTCATCTCCATTTGAAACACCATCACCATCGCAGTCACTATTATTGAATTCATCAGACGCTACTACATCTTGGCTTGACACAATAAAGTCGCAAGGATCTGTTGGGTCTGTTCCGTCTTCTATCTCTTGACCATTACTTACACCATCTCCATCACAATCTGCAGAGGTAAACTCTAAATCTACAGGTAGTGTTTGACTAGTAAATACAAAATCACAAACATCTAATGGATTAGTACCATCTATTATTTCGTCTCCATTAGTTACTCCATCACCATCACAATCAATAGCTTCCCATTCTGGACTTACAACTAAAACATCCTGATTTGACACTTCGTAATCACATGGATCTAACGCATCTGTTCCGTCCTCTAATTCTTGTTCATTAGTTACTCCATCACCATCACAATCGGCTAATAACCATGCTGCATCTGGTGTTAAGGTTTGGTGTATTAAATCAAAATCACAGTTGTCTAATGGTTCCGTTCCATCAGTTACTTCTGTACCATCAATTACTCCATCTCCATCTGTATCCGGATCTTGTGGATCTGTTCCTAAATCAATCTCATCTCCATTATTTAAACCATCGTTATCACAATCTAATGCATTCCATTCTGGACTTGCTGCTAATGTGATGCTTCCTGTTAAGAAATCACATCCATCGGTAGGATCTGTTCCATCTATAACTTCTTGCCCATTAGCAACTCCATCACCATCACAATCTGCATCTAACCAAATAGTTCCAACTGGCTCCGTTTGACTTGTATAAACTAAATCACAAGGGTCTAATGGATCAGTACCATCGGCTACTTCATCTTCATTTGTTACTCCATCTCCATCGCAATCTGCATCTTCCCATGCAGAATCTGCTGTTAATGTTTGATGGTCTAGATCGAACTCACAGTTGTTTAATGGATCTGTTCCATCAGTAACTTCAGTTCCGTCAATTACTCCATCTCCATCTGTATCTGGATCTTGTGGGTCTGTCCCTTCTGTAACTTCTTCTCCATTGGTTAATCCATCATTATCACAATCTAATGCATTCCATTCTGGACTTCCTGCTAATGTGATGCTTCCTGTTAAGAAATCACATCCATCGGTTGGATCTGTTCCGTCAGTAACTTCTGTTTCGTTTGTTACGCCATCTCCATCACAATCTGCTGCTAGCCATGTAGCGTCAGGTGTTGCATTTTGACTTGTAACTTCAAAATCACAATTATCTAATGGATCTGTTCCATCTATTACTTCTTGTCCGTTTGTTACTCCGTCTCCATCGCAATCTGCATCTTCCCATGCAGTATCAGGTGTTACCGTTTGATGTGTAATGTCTAAATCACATGCATCTGTTGGACTTGTTCCATCTGCAACTTCTGTTCCGTCAATTACTCCATCTCCATCTGTATCTGGATCTTGTGGGTCTGTTCCTTCTGTAACTTCTTCTCCATTATTTAAACCATCGTTATCACAATCTAATGCGTTCCATTCTGGACTTCCTGCTAATGTGATGCTTCCTGTTAAGAAATCACATCCATCGGTAGGATCTGTTCCGTCAGTAACTTCTGTTTCGTTTGTTACGCCATCTCCATCACAATCTGCTGCTAACCATGTAGCGTCAGGTGTTGCATTTTGACTTGTAACTTCAAAATCACAATTATCTAATGGATCTGTTCCGTCTATTACTTCTTGTCCGTTTGTTACTCCATCTCCATCGCAATCTGCATCTTCCCATGCAGTATCAGGTGTTACCGTTTGATGTGTAATGTCTAAATCACATGCATCTGTTGGACTTGTTCCATCAGCAACTTCTGTTCCGTCAATTACTCCATCTCCATCTGTATCTGGATCTTGTGGGTCTGTTCCTTCTGTAACTTCTTCTCCATTATTTAAACCATCGTTATCACAATCTAATGCGTTCCATTCTGGACTTCCTGCTAATGTGATACTTCCTGTTAAGAAATCACATCCATCGGTTGGGTCTGTTCCGTCAGTAACTTCTGTTTCGTTTGTTACGCCATCTCCATCACAATCTGCTGCTAACCATGTAGCGTCAGGTGTTGCATTTTGACTTGTAACTTCAAAATCACAATTATCTAATGGATCTGTTCCATCTATTACTTCTTGTCCGTTTGTTACTCCGTCTCCATCGCAATCTGCATCTTCCCATGCAGAATCTGCTGTTAATGTTTGATGGTCTAGATCGAACTCACAATTATCTAATGGGTCGGTACCATCTGTAACTTCTGTTCCATCAATTACTCCATCTCCATCTGTATCTGGGTCTTGTGGGTCTGTTCCTAAATTAATCTCATCTCCATTTGTTAATCCATCATTATCACAATCTAATGCATTCCATTCTGGACTTGCTGTCAAAGTGATACTTGATGTTAAGAAATCACATCCATCTGTTGGATCTGTTCCGTCTATAACTTCTGTTTCGTTTGTTACACCATCTCCATCACAATCTGCTGCTAACCATGTAGCATCTGGTGTTGCATTTTGACTTGTACCTTCAAAATCACAATTATCTAATGGATCTGTTCCATCTATTACTTCTTGTCCGTTTGTTACTCCGTCTCCATCACAATCTAAAGCAAGCCAATCTACTGATTGAACTACTGTTACGTTTGCTGCATTATAAGAACATGGATCGTTTGGATCGGTTCCATCTGCAACTTCTTGCTCATTAGTTACACCATCACCATCACAGTCTGCTGCTAACCAGTCTCCTGATTGAGTTTCTGTAATACTTCCTATAGTAAATGAACAAGGATCGTTTGGATCGGTTCCATCTGTAACTTCTTGCTCATTAGTTACACCATCACCATCACAGTCTGCTGCTAACCAGTCTCCTGATTGAGTTTCTGTAACATTTGCTGGATCGTAAGAACAAGGATCGTTTGGATCGGTTCCATCTGTAAC
>NZ_JBAKAO010000012.1:0-111772 GCF_038154885.1 Olleya sp. Ti.3.14 | reverse complement strand
AGTTAACTTCAAAAGTAATTTTAAGATTAACTCTAAAGTCTACAACTTCGCCATCTTTAACGCTAGCACTTTGATCTTGTACATAAACAGATCTAATGTTTTTAACGCTTTTAGACGCATGCTTTACCGCTTTTTTAGTTGCATCTTCCCAACTTTTTTCAGAGTTTGATAATACTTCGATTACTTTTAATACTGCCATAATATTTAAATTCTTAATAGACGTAAAAGTTATTAATCATAAAAAAAACCTGAACGTTAAGTTCAGGTTTTTAAAATATAGTTTGTAAAGGGTTTTAAATTTTAAAACCTAATGTTAATGTAATGTTTGAGTTAGAGTTGTCTATCGCGACAGTATTAGTAAGTCCTGTGTCAAATAATTGATAGTTTCTATCTTGTTGAGATTTGCTGTAAGATAAATCCAAATTAGTGTTTCCAAAATTATAACCTAAACCTAGAGAGTAGCCTTTTAAATCTCCAATAGTGTTTTTGTCTGCATATGGACTTTCTTCAATTCTATAACCTCCTCTAAAGCTAAATTGGTTTAGTTTGTATTCTGCACCAATCTTATATGTTGAGGCTGCAGTTAGTGCATTTTCAATCAATGTGTTTTGGTAGTTAAAGTAAGTGTCTGACGTAGGCTTAAATTTTGTTTTACTATGATCTTTTCTAGAATAATCAAAGCTTATTAAACCTTTTGTACCAAATACGTAAGCTAAACTTCCTGTAATTTTACTAGGTGTTTGTAAACGATAGGTTTCATAAATATTAACAATGTTTGGGTCTACAACTTGATAAAAGTTTCCATTTGTATCATCAATAACTAAAGTTTCTAAATATTGGGTTGTCTCGTCTTGTAAACTCATCCATGTTGGAGAGTCATAAGTTAAACCTGCTCTTAATTCATTTGTTAATTTAAATATACCACCTAATTGAAAAGAAAAACCTGATCCATTTGTAGATAGTGTATTGTCAAATAAAACGTCTCTTACAGTAGAGTTTTCATTTGAGTTGGTTTCGTATAAACTGGTGTAACGTTCGTAATTTAAAAAATGAGAATTTAGGTTTAATCCAAAATAAGTGTCATCACCATATTGGGTACCAACATTAAAACTAATCTTACCATTATATCCTGTTGCTGCATAACTATAATCTTGTTTAAATGAATTACCTCTAATGTTACTTGTGTAATTTTGATTGTTATCATCAAAAGTTTCAGGCTCTAAGATATATGAGTCATACCCTAAAAAGGCTTGCTGATTATCAAATCCATAAGCGCTACCTATTTCGGCATAAGCTTCGGTTGTGGATTCACCAGGAAATGCTGATATTTCATCCAAGCGTAACCCTTGGGCATTAGCTAAAAAATATTGGCCAATACTAGTATTACCAGTTCCATTAGCTCTCCAATCATCCTCATAATTTTTAGAGATGTCATAATTAATACCTAATGAAAATTTTCTCCATTTAGAATTATCATTGGTATTTTTGAAAATAAAAACACCACCACCTTGATTTAAGTTAACCGAAGAATTTGATGAATTATTCATTCCGTTAAAGTAATTAGTGTCGTTTTCATTATTTTCAATACCTAAAGATATAGAAGCGTAACTACTTGTAAATACTGCAGAACCTGCAGGGTTAACGCTAAAAGCACTTAAGTCTCCTCCAAGCGCTCCAAAAGCACCACTCATACTTTGAAATCTTGCGGTTCCTTTAATGTCTCCACTGGAGTATCTTAACGCGTCATTTATGTTTTGAGCTTGACTTACAGTCACAGATATAACACCTATGACTAGTATAAATAATTTTTTCATAGCAAATTTGATTTTGTATTTTAACCTCTTCCTCTTCTTGAGCTACCTCCAGAAGTAGATCGACTTCTAGAAGGAGTACTTGATCTAGGTGTAGAGATGCTTCTTGGTGTAGAATTGTTACTTCTTGGCGTTGATGTATTTGTTCTTGGTCTAGGCGTCGATGTATTAGTTCTAGGTCTAGGAGTTGAAGTATTAGTTCGTGGTCTAGTTGTATTTAATCTAGGTTTAGAAGTAGAGTTTGTTCTTGGTCTTGTCGTACTTGTTCTAGGTCTAGTTGTAGTGTTTGTTCTTGGTCTAACAGTTGAATTTCTAGAGTATCTTGAACTTAAAACAGAGTTTCTGTTAACAAGAGAACCTCTTCTTCCAGAATTGTACGATATGCCTCTTCTATGGTAACCATTGGTATAACTATATCCATAACCATATCCATAACCAAAATTATTAAAACCGTAATATGGTGATCTCCAGTAAGAGTTGTAAAAACTATTATTCCATCCCCAACCATATCTCCAAGAATATGGACTGTTCCATCCCCAATTATACCATCCATTCCAACCCCAAGGTCTGTTCCAACCCCATCCATAGTCATTGTAAAAACCAGTATCGTGTATGTTGATTATAACATTACTATTAGTCGCTCCCCAACCTGCATTCTGTTCAGCCACTTCTATAGAATCATCATAGTCACCTTGATAAGTGTCAACGTCAGTAAATATTTCTTCAGTCTGACTATATATTTCTGCTTCATCAGCTTTTTCTTTAAAATAATTAGAGTAATAGTCATTATTATTTTCTGCAGGTATAGCCTCAGACTCATACTGTCTGTTTTCTGTTCCAGTATCATATATGCCATCCGTAGTTTGTCCAACATATTGGTAAGAACCGCAAGAACTTAATGCTAAAGCAGTGAAAAGAACAGTAAAAACCTGTGCTTTATTAGTTAAGTAGTTAATTAATTTCATATCGTGTTGTTTTTAATTGTTGAACATTACAAAAATAGTTAGTTTTGTCCAACTATTTTATTATTTAACATAATCACAATTTTTGTGCCAAAAGACTATATATGAGTAAAAAACTAACAAGTAGAGCAGAAAATTATTCCAAATGGTATAATGAACTGGTGGTAGAGGCTGATTTAGCAGAAAACTCTGCAGTAAGAGGATGTATGGTTATAAAACCTTATGGGTTTGCTATTTGGGAAAAGATGCAAGCAGAGTTAGATAGAATGTTTAAAGAGACAGGTCATCAAAATGCATACTTCCCTTTATTTGTGCCTAAGAGCTTATTTGAAGCAGAAGAAAAGAATGCTGAAGGTTTTGCTAAAGAATGTGCAGTCGTTACACATTATAGATTACAAAACGATCCAGATAATCCAGGTAAATTACGAGTGGACCCTAATGCTAAACTAGAGGAGGAGTTAGTTGTAAGGCCAACTAGTGAAGCTATAATTTGGAATACATATAAAGGATGGATTCAATCTTACAGAGATTTACCTTTATTAATCAATCAATGGGCTAATGTGGTACGTTGGGAAATGCGTACGCGTTTGTTTTTAAGAACAGCTGAGTTTTTATGGCAAGAAGGTCATACAGCACATGCTACCAAAGCAGAAGCAATTACAGAAGCAGAATTAATGAATAATATATATGCCACTTTTGCTGAGAACTTTATGGCTATACCAGTAATACAAGGATTGAAAACCGAAAGTGAGCGTTTTGCAGGTGCTGATGAAACATATTGTATTGAGGCATTAATGCAGGATGGAAAAGCATTACAAGCTGGTACATCTCACTTTTTAGGGCAGAATTTTGCAAAAGCATTTGATGTGAAGTTTACATCAAAAGAAGGGAAACAGGATTATGTATGGGCTACATCTTGGGGAGTGTCTACTAGATTAATGGGAGCATTAATAATGACGCATAGTGATGATCATGGTTTAGTCTTACCTCCAAATTTAGCACCTAATCAAGTGGTTATTGTTCCTATATATAAGACTGACGAACAATTAGAAGCTATTACCGAAGTGGTAAATGGCATAATGAAAGACCTAAGGAGTAAAAACATTTCTGTTAAGTTTGATGATAGAGACACGTATAGACCAGGAGCTAAGTTTGCACAGCATGAATTGCAAGGTGTGCCTTTAAGAATAGCAATAGGATCAAGAGATCTAGAAAATGGAACAGTGGAGCTTGCTAGACGTGATACATTAACTAAAGAGGTTGTTGCATTAGATGGTTTAATTGATAAAGTGGAAGGATTAATGACAGAAATACAAGACACCTTATTTAATAAAGCTAAAAATTACAGAGATAACCACATCACAGAAGTAGATACTTTTGAGGAATTTAAAAAAGTTTTAGAAGAAAAGGGTGGATTTATCTCTGCGCATTGGGATGGAACTGCAGAAACTGAAGATAAAATTAAAGAAATTACCAAAGCTACAATTAGATGTATGCCTTTAGAAGGAAAAATTGAAAAAGGAATTTGTGTGCTTACTGGCAGAGAATCAGCACGTCGCGTATTGTTTGCAAAAGCGTATTAATTTTTTTTTAATTTTTTTTATAAAAATTGTTGCAACACTTAAATATAGTTGTATATTTGCACCCGCAATGGAAACGTTGCTAAGTTATTTGAAAGGGTTGTAAGTTTAAAAAATATGTTTTATATTTGCGCTCTCAATAATCAAATGGCCCGTTCGTCTATCGGCTAGGACGCATGGTTTTCATCCATGTAAGAGGGGTTCGATTCCCCTACGGGCTACAATTTTTATAAAAAAATAAGGAAACAAAAATGGCAAATCATAAGTCAACTTTAAAAAGAATCAGAAGTAACGAAGCTAAGCGTTTGTTAAATAAGTACCAACATAAGACTACACGTAATGCTATTAAAAAATTACGTGAATTAGAAGATAAGAAAGAAGCTGAAGCTTTATTTCCTTCTGTAGTATCTATGTTAGACAGATTAGCTAAGAAAAATGTTATTCATACTAACAAAGCTTCTAACTTAAAGTCTAGTTTAGCTAAGCATGTAGCTGCTCTATAATTAGCTTTTAGTTTCTAAAAAATTATAAGTGCTTCATTTAATGAAGCACTTTTTTTGTGCCTTATATTCTGGTAGTCTTTGTTTTTAATGAAGATACTGCCCTTTGGTGTTGCGTTAGCGGTAGTAGTGGATAGCTTTTGGCGAGCTTGCGCTTTGAGCCAAAACTTGTAACGGATGACGCGACCTATATCCTGATCTTAAATCAGGATGTAGGTAACGCCCTAAAATAAAAAACTGCTAAACTTAAGAGTTTACTTTAATGCATAAAAAAGCCTTAACGATTGTTAAGGCTTTTTTTAGTTTATGTTTTTAGTGTTTAACCATTCATTGAGATTAAAAACTCTTCGTTGTTTCTGGTTTGTTTAAAGCGGTCGTTTATAAATTCCATAGCTTCTACAGGGTTCATGTCTGCAAGGTATTTACGCATTACCCACATACGTTGGATTGTGGAAGCATCTAGTAAGATGTCGTCGCGACGTGTACTTGATGATGTTAAATCAATTGCAGGGAAAATACGACGGTTAGATATTTTACGGTCTAATTGTAGCTCCATATTTCCGGTACCTTTAAATTCTTCAAAGATAACCTCGTCCATTTTAGATCCTGTTTCTGTTAATGCTGTAGCAATAATAGTTAGTGATCCACCATTTTCTATGTTACGCGCAGCTCCAAAGAAACGTTTTGGTTTGTGTAATGCGTTTGCATCTACACCTCCAGAAAGTATCTTTCCTGATGCTGGTTGTACTGAGTTGTATGCTCTGGCTAAACGTGTGATTGAATCTAATAAGATTACTACATCGTGTCCACATTCTACTAATCGTTTTGCTTTTTCTAATACGATGTTAGCAATTTTTACATGCTCATGCGCTTCTTTATCAAAAGTAGAAGCAATAACTTCTCCACGCACATTACGCTGCATGTCTGTTACTTCTTCAGGACGCTCGTCAATTAGTAAAATCATTTGGTATACTTCAGGATGGTTTGCAGCAATTGCATTGGCAACATCCTTTAAAAGCATTGTTTTACCTGTTTTTGGTTGTGATACAATCATACCACGTTGTCCTTTTCCTATTGGTGCAAACAAATCCATGATTCTTGTAGAAATAGTCGCTTGCTTTTCTGCAATATTGAATTTTTCTTGAGGAAATAATGGTGTTAAATGCTCAAAAGCAACACGGTCTCTAACCACATTTGGGTTTTGACCATTTATTTTACTTACTTTAATTAAAGGGAAATATTTTTCGCCTTCTTTTGGTGGTCTTACTTGACCTAATACTGTATCTCCTACTTTTAATCCAAATAAACGGATTTGAGATTGTGATACATAAATATCATCGGGTGATGAAAGGTAGTTATAATCTGAAGAACGTAAAAAACCATAGCCATCTTGCATGATGTCTAAGACTCCTTCGCTTTCTATTATTGCATCAAATTCAAAATCTGGCTCTCTGTAACGGTTACGACTGTCTTTGTTACCGTTATGTTGGTTGCCATTTTTTTGATTGTTATTTTTTTGATTTTTTTGGTTGTTATGTTTTGGTCGATTAGGTTGCTTGTTGTCACCTTGTTTATCATCTTTATTGTCGTTAGACTGCTTATTTTTTTGATGATTATGGACCGGTTTTTTTGGTTGTGGTTTAGCAGGTGCTTTTGTTACAGGTGTTTTATCTACAACCTCTGTTTTTGCTTCTGACTCAGGTTTTAAATCTAATTGAGGTTGCTTAGTATTGTCCTTTTGTTGTGCAGGTTTACTAACTCTAGCTCTTTTTGGTTTTTGTGTAGCAGGCTTTTTTGAAGCTTCTGTTTTAGCAGGTGCTTTTTTGACAGGTGTATCCTCTTTTTTTACTTCTAAAACAGCTTTTGGGTCTGCTGCTTGCTTATCTAGTATTTGGTATACTAAATCTAATTTTTTTAATGAACGAAACTTTGAGACATTCAGTTTTTTAGCTATATCCTGCAATTCAGGTAGCTTCATTTCTTTTAATTGTGAGATTTCAAACATTGATGTTGAATTAACTTATGTGTTGATGTAATTTGAATTGATTATTTCTTGAAGAAAATAAGATATACTTCTGAAGAATTAACGTCTTGCTAGTGTGAGTGTTGCAAACCGTTACGCAATTATACAACTTTTATTTTAATTTTTTATTTAAGTACTAATGTTTATTCATTTTAATAATTGTCTAAATTTTTAATGATGTATGTTTCATTTATATTAAAAGAAACTATATTTTTGTCATTCATACCATTTGAAACTTTAATATGTTACAACGTATACAAACCATATATTTATTAATTGTTGCTGCAATTTCTGGTGGACTTATTTTTGTCTTTGAGTTATGGACAACAACTAATGAGGTTGTGGTGTTTGCAAAAGATGAGCTACTTGTTTTTGGTTTGTTTTTGGCATCTGCGTTATTAGCTTTAGTTTCAATATTTAGTTTTAAAAATAGAAAGTCTCAATTTATGCTTGGACGACTTAATCAGATATTAAATTTAATTTTACTAGGATTTTTCGTGTATCGAATACTAAATGCATCTGGAGAAGCAAATGATGTTTCAGAGAAAGGTGTTGCGATTTTCCTCCCTGTTATTTCTATCGTCTTTTTGATTTTATCAAATAGAGCCATTAAGAAGGATGAAGATCTTGTAAAATCTGTAGATCGTCTACGTTAAACCTAACATCTTAGTAGTATTAGTGCGAGAAAAAACCGAAGTGAAAGCTTCGGTTTTTTTTATTTTCTTGGATATTCAATAACTTCTAGATTATCAATTTTACCATTATCAATGGTAAAGCGTAGCATGGTACGTACATTATGAAAACCATGAATGCCTATTGCTCCAGGATTCATGTGTAATAAACCTAGTTTTTTATCCTGCATTACTTTTAATATATGTGAGTGTCCACAAATAAATAATTTAGGTGGATTTTTAGTAATTTCCTCTCTAACTCTAATATTGTATCTATTTGGATATCCTCCAATGTGTGTAATCCAAACATCTACCCCTTCAATAGTAAAGCGATTGTTTTCAGGAAATTCTACACGTGCTTTATCATCATCAATGTTTCCCCAAACAGCTCGTAGTGGTTTTAAAGCCTTAATAGCATCTGTGACTTTTAAATCGCCAATATCTCCAGCGTGCCAAACTTCGTCCGCTTGTTTGACGTGATTAAGTACAGCATCGTCCATGTGACTATGTGTGTCTGATAGTAATAATATTTTTTTCATTTATACCAAAATTGTTTTCAGGAGGATCAGTTTCTGCAAAAGTGCTAAACTTAAATTTATTTTTTTGTAAACTATTCTTAAAACTTTAGGCTTGTGAGTTGAAGCTTCTGTGTTTGTATTATCTTTGCTTTTTAGAATGTAAAAATACAGCTTTCTTGCGCTATTTTATAGAACTCTCTTATAACGGAACAAATTATCATGGTTGGCAAAATCAGCCCAACGCTATATCTGTACAAGAAGTTTTAGAAAAAGCACTATCAACTATTTTAGGAGAAACTATTACTGTTATGGGAGCAGGACGCACAGATGCAGGTGTACATGCTAAACAGTTGTTTGCTCATATGGATACAGATGTTGCATTTAATATTGATACGTTGCAGTATAAATTAAATTCTTTTTTACCTAAAGATGTGGCTATCCAATCCATATTTAAGGTAAAGCCTGATGCTCATGCACGTTTTCATGCTACTAGCAGAGCCTATGTGTACAGAATTGCATTAAGAAAAAGTCCTTTTAATTTTGATCAGACTTATTTTTTAAAACAGTCATTAGATATTGATAAGCTTAATCAAGCGACTAAAATATTATTTGATTATACAGATTTTCAGTGTTTTAGTAAGTCTAATACAGATGTGCATACCTATAATTGTGATATTATGGAGGCAAGATGGGATGTGGTAGAGGACGAAATTCATTTTACAATTAAAGCAGATCGTTTTTTGCGTAATATGGTTAGAGCAATTGTTGGTACGCTAATAAATATTGGTATTGGTAAGTTGGAAGTTAACGACATGCATACAATAATACAATCTAAAAATAGAAGTGAAGCTGGTTATTCCGTACCTGCTAAAGGTTTATATCTAATAAAAGTTGAGTATCCTGATACTATAAAATTAAATGACTAAGACTAAAGAAAACATATTTGATTTACAGTTATTTAAACGTTTGTTTAAATACACAAAACCTTACAGAACCGTTTTTTACGCATTAATAGTGTCTGTTTTAATTTTAGGTGCTTTAAGTATTGCAACACCTGTTTTACTTAGAGAAATTATTGACGAGCATCTTGTTAAAAAAGATTACAGTGGTTTTGTATATCTTATAATATTAATGGTTGTGTTACTGGTAGCACAAGTTTTGCTACAATTGTTTTTTATATTTTACTCGTCTTGGTTAGGGTTAAAAATGGTAAAAGACATACGTGTTAAACTATTTGACCATATTTTAAGCTTCAGGATGAAATATTTTAACACCTCTTCTGTAGGTGTTTTAATAACAAGAGCTGTTACAGATATGGAGCGTATTGCATCTGTTTTTGGTGATGGTTTATTTACCATTGTTAGAGATTTATTAGTTATGGTTGTTATATCTGGTGCGATGTTATATTACAACTGGCAATTAAGTTTAATTGTGTTTGTAACGTTACCAATTGTTTTATTTGCAACTAAAATTTTTCAGCGTTATATGAAACGTGCGTTTGAAGATGTACGTAATGAGGTGTCTAACTTAAACTCGTTTGTGCAGGAGCGTGTAACAGGTATGAAAATTTTGCAACTGTTTACAAGAGAAGATACCGAGTATAAAAACTTTAAAGAAATAAATAATCGTCATAAAAAAGCATGGTTAAAAACGGTTTGGTATAACTCGATATTTTTTCCGATTGCAGAATTTTTAGGATCGCTAACAACAGGATTAGTAGTGTGGTTTGGTGGTTTAAATATTTTAGTTGAAGGTAGTAATGTTACACCTGGAGATTTATTTATGTTTATTACCATGATCCCAATGTTGTTTAGACCATTACGTCAAATAGCAGATAAGTTTAATACGCTGCAAATGGGGATGATTGCCTCAAATCGTGTGTTTAAAATATTAGATACGACATCGCATATTGATAATGCTGGAAACTTAATAGCAGATAACTTTAAAGGCGCTATTAATTTTAAAAATGTACACTTTAGTTATGTGGAGGACGAAGAAGTTTTAAAAGGGATTAGTTTTAACGTTAATGTTGGAGATACGGTTGCTATTGTTGGTGCAACTGGTGCAGGGAAAAGTACAGTTATAAATTTATTAAATCGTTTTTACGAAATCAATTCGGGTAGCATAGCAGTGGATAATGTAGATATAAAAGAGTATACATTAGTCTCTTTAAGACAGCAAATAGCAGTAGTGCTTCAAGATGTGTTTTTGTTTGCAGATACCATTTTAAACAATATTACACTAAGTAATCCAAATATTACCGAAGCTGATGTGGTCAAAGCAGCTAAGGATATTGGGATACATGATTTTATAATGAGTCTTCCAAATGGATACCATTATAATGTAAAGGAAAGAGGTGTTATGTTGTCTTCTGGACAACGCCAATTAATCTCTTTTTTACGTGCCTATGTAACTAACCCAAGTATTTTGGTTTTAGATGAAGCAACGTCGTCTGTAGATTCGTATTCAGAACAATTAATACAAACAGCAACAGAGAAAATTACTAAAGGACGTACATCCATAGTTATTGCTCATAGATTAGCAACGATACAGAAAGCAGATAATATAATTGTTATGGATGCTGGTTTAATTGTAGAGCAAGGAACACATGCCGAGTTGCTTAAAAAAGAAAATGGCTATTATAAAAACTTATACGAAGTACAGTTTTTGCAAGCAGAAAAGGTAGCTAGTTAATTCTCGAGAAACCAAATAATATATAAAAGTAACTAGTATTTAGTTGTTTATGTTATAATTAAGCAGAGATGCCTAATTTACTAAGCATTTTTTTTACTTTAATAATTTCTTCAGAAGATTTTAAGTAAGCCAAATCACGATGTTTTCCATTGGTTAATTGTAGTGATAATCGTTTTGCACCAAAGACTTTTTTTTCCGTCAAACTAACAATTGTTTTTGTGTCAATTTTTTCTTGACTTGATTTTTTAAAAATAAAAAAATATAGGACTACTATGGATACTAATCCTAATATTAGCCAGATTATTTGCATAAAACCAATTCCGCTTTCACTAATATAGGAAACGTTAAGAGCAGCGTTTAATAGGTTTAAAATCATCAAAGCTTTTATCATAAAATATTGAGATTTTAATCCATCTTTAATGTCTATAGTATTTTCTTTTTCGTTATAAATAATGTTCATTATAATTTTTTAATTAAGGTGAAAACGCATAAAATGGTTGTAGAATAAAATGTTTAACAGAATAGAAATAAGACCTACTCTAAATCATCTTTCAAAATTTGAGCTAATTCAATAGTGTTTTCAAACGGAAGGAATTCGCCATTTCTAAAACATGAAATCTGTCCAGTTTCTTCACTTACTGCAATTGCAATAGCGTCAGTACGCTCTGTAACACCAACAGCTGCACGATGACGTAATCCAAAACGTTGCGGAATGTTTTTCTCGTTATTTACAGGTAAAATAACACGAGTTGCTTTAACAATATTATCTTGTATAATAATGGCGCCATCATGTAGCGGACTATTTTTAAAAAAGATACTTTCTATAATTGGTTGTGTAACTTTAATATTCATTTCGTCACCTGTATTGGCTAAAAAATCAAGATTATTATTACGTTCTAAAACAATTAAAGCACCAGTTTTTGAACTGCTCATTTTATTACAAGCAGAGATGATAGCATCAATATCTGTGGATGTACCTTGTTCTATCTTTAAAAACTTTAACTGACTTAAAAACTTGCGTCGACTAGCAAAGTTTGTAGATCCAACCATCAATAAAAACTTTCTGACTTCTTGTTGAAATACAATAATTAAAGCAATAAAACCTACACTAATAAAACCTCCTAAAATTTTGGTAAGTAAAACCATTTGTAAGGCTTCAACCGTTAAGTAAATAAAGTAGATAACCACAATACCAATAAAAATATTAATGGCTACAGTCCCTTTAACTAGCTTGTATACGTAATAAAGTAGTAGTGCAACAAGCACAACATCTATCATGTCAATCCAACTAAATTTTAAAATGTCTTTAAATATTTCCAACGAAAAGCGGTTTTTGTAAAATTAGTAAAATTGGATTGATTTAATCAAAAATGAATTCGTTATTACTAATTTCTGTGTTTTCAGTTTCAAAGGTTTTTATTATTGATTTTAATGAAATGTAATCTTGGAATAATAACGTTTTTTTAAAACCTAAAACAATATAACTTCCTTCTTGGTTAATTTCGGTTTGTAAAAGCTTTTTAAGTTGGCTATAATCACTTAAAATAGTTTTATTGTCTATGGATATTTTAATTTTATCTAATGAAAAACACATAATATCAATAATTTTATTGTCTTCATTTTTGGAGCTATTTGAAATTCCTTCTTCGTTTTCATGTAAATAAACCACTTCAGTAAAATCAATAAATCCTAAATTTTTAATACTAGTATCATTACAGGTATAATAATTTCTAGCTTTTTCATTTTTATGCATAGTTGCATTGCGTTTCTTCTCTTGTAGTTTTATTATAGATGGTAACGCTTGTTCTAATGTTAAGCGCTTGTCAACGTTTACCAACCAGTTAGTAGAAATAATTAAGTTTTTTCGGTTTAACTCAACGCTATCCTGTTTGGTTTCGTCATAAAAAATATAAGCAGGAGAAACGTCTAAAATCTGAGTTATTTCTGCATTTTGTATTTCTGGTAGTTGTATTACTTTTTCGTTTCCGCAGGAAAAAAATAAAAATAGTACAGTAATAAATATAAATCTGTTAAGCATGTAATTTGTTATATAGTGTGATACATTCTTTAGCTTCTTTTACATCGTGCACGCGCAAAATTTTAGCTCCTTTTTGTAGTGCAATCATGTGTAAAGCGGTTGTTCCATTTAAAGCATTTGCTGCTGTAGTATCTAAGGTTTTGGAAATCATAGATTTTCTGGATATACCTGCTAATACTGGTAATTCTGCAATATTTAATAATTCAAACTTACTTAAAAGTTCAAAATTTTGTTCTAAAGTTTTAGCAAAACCAAAACCAGGATCTAAAATTAAATCTATAATACCTAATTCGCGTGCTTTGGCAATACGTTCTGAAAAATAAAAATTAATATCCTTGACTAAGTTACTGTATTGGGTTAATGTTTGCATAGTTTGTGGTGTACCACGCATATGCATCATTATATATGGGACTTGTAAGTCGGCAATAGTTGGTAGCATATTATCATCTAATAAACCTGCCGAAATATCATTAATTAAAGCAGCACCTTCACTAATAGTTGCTTTTGCTACTTGACTTCTAAAGGTGTCCACAGATATTATAATATCTGGAAAATGACTAACCAAAAGTTTTATTATTGGTACTATTCGTTGCAATTCTTCGTCTTCAGACACAAATGGCGCATTAGGTCTTGAGCTGTAAGCGCCAACGTCAATAAACGTGGCACCTTCATTTAGCATGTTTTCTACTTGTTTTATTATTGAAGTTTCTTCTTTATAACGTCCACCATCAAAAAAAGAATCTGGTGTTACATTTAAAATACCCATTACTTTTGGAGTACTTAAATCTATTAGTTTGCCTTTACAATTTATTGTCATTGATGCACTTAAATATGGTGTTGGGATAACGTTAGTAAAACTTTAAACCCTAAACCTTGAACTTTAAATAATTTTATGCGAAATTTACGCAAAATTCAATTAGAGTTTATCAAATATGCAAGATACTTCAAAACAATACGATGCTGTAATAAAAACCTGTCGAGACCTTTTTGTTAATAAAATGACAGATTATGGTAGTGCATGGCGAATTTTACGTTTACCTTCATTAACCGATCAAATTTTTATAAAAGCACAACGTATTAGAGGTTTGCAACAAAACGATGTGCGCAAAGTTGACGAAGGCGAGCAAAGCGAATTTATCGGGATTATCAACTATTGCATTATGGCTTTAATCCAGTTAGAAAAAGGCGTGGTAGAGCAACCGGATTTGGAAGTAGAAGAAGCGACGGTTTTATACGATGCACAGGTCAAAGCAACAAAGCAGTTGATGCAAGACAAAAACCATGATTACGGAGAGGCTTGGAGAGATATGCGTGTAAGTAGTTTAACGGATTTAATTTTACAAAAATTATTACGTGTTAAGCAAATTGAAGATAATTCAGGTAAAACAATTGTAAGCGAAGGGATAGATGCTAATTATCAAGACATGATTAATTACGCCATTTTTGCAATGATACATTTAACAGAACAATAAAATTGCTTTAGCAATTTGATATTTAATTAAAGTTATGAAATACATAGTCGGTTTTTTAAGAATATTTGTTGGTATATTTTTTATTATTTCAGGATTTATAAAGCTTAATGATCCAATCGGATTTGCTTTTAAATTAGAAGAATATTTTGGACCAACCGTTTTAGATTTACCATTTTTTATTCCTTATGCTTTAGGGATCTCAATAATAGTAGTCGTTTTTGAGGTGCTTTTAGGTATATTTTTAATTATTGGATATAAACCTAAATTTACAATTTGGAGTTTATTATTAATGATAGTATTCTTCACATTTTTAACCTTTTACTCAGCGTACTTTGATAAAGTAAAAGACTGTGGTTGCTTTGGTGATGCCATGAAAATGGATCCTTGGGAAAGCTTCGGGAAAGATGTTTTTCTGTTAGTTTTAATTTTAATTATTTTCTTCGGAATAAAATACGTTAAGCCATTTTTTGGTAAACTAGCTACCACTATTTTGTCTTTATTAAGTTTTATAGCTTGTTTAGGTTTTGCTTACCATGTGTTAATGCATTTACCAAGTATAGATTTTAGACCATTTAAAATAGGAAACAACATTACAGATAACATGATTGTGCCAGATGATGCACCACAACCAGTAATTGAGTATACGTGGACGTTTAATGAAAATGGTACAGAAAAACAATATATAACAGACGGTTCATACCCTGAATCTCCAGGAGAATATCTTACAGTGACAACAAAAACAATAGCGGAAGGTTATGAGCCACCAATCCATGATTTTTCAATTGAAAAAGATGGTGAGGATTTTACGCAAGACATCCTAACGCGACCAAATGTATTATTGGTAGTTAATTACAATTTAGCAAAATCTGAAAGTGATGGTTTAGTGGCTGTAAAACAAATTACAGACAAAGCAATCGCAAATGGTTATGATGTTATTGGATTAACAGCATCTGGTCCAGATGAGGCAAATGGTGTTATCTCAAATTACAAATTAGGTTTTGAGTATTATTTTTGTGACGAGACTGCTTTAAAAACAATCATCCGTTCTAATCCAGGATTATTAAAATTAGAAAAAGGAACCATTATCCAAAAGGTACATTGGAATGATGTGGACCAATTAATGTTCCCTAAAGTAGATAGACCAGCACCTAAGGTTATAGGTGATGGAACAGCACATGTAGTTGATGATAAAGTTTTAAATAAAGAAGCGTTTGAAGCTTTACAGTTAAGTGAGGATCAAATTGAAAAGGTATCTGTTTTTAAAGGAGCTTCAGAGGTTAAAACGGTTATTGACTCAATAAACACAGCTACTGGTAAAAATTACACAAGTATTGTAAAAATTGAAACAAAAAAAACAGAATAACATATCTTCGATTGATTTGTAAAGCATAAGCAAATTATATCTAGAAACACATTAATTTGTAAAACTGTAAAACAACGTATTTAAAATAAATAAACCCACTGATAACATACTTTCTAAATAAAACAGGTTACGCATTACTTACATTATTTGGTGTAATAACCGTTATATTCTTATTATTTAGTGTGCTTCCAGGAGATCCAGCACAAATGATGTTAGGGCAAAATGAGGATAGTCAACAGCTAGCAATTATCAAAAAAAAATACGGTTTTGATAAGCCTGTTGCTACGCAATATTTGTATTATTTAAACGATTTGTCTCCAATATCATTTCACTCAAAAACAGAAGGAGACTACACATATTTAAGTCAAAATAAATACGCAGCAACACAACTGTTTGCAATTGGCAATACCACTATGGTTGTTAAATTTCCATATCTACGCGAGTCTTTTACAAAGCAAGGTAAAAAAGTAAGCCAAGTATTATCAGAGACGTTACCCAATACGTTTGTATTGGCAGTTTCAGCAATACTAATCGCAATATTTTTAGGTGTTATATTAGGCGTGGTTTCTGCATTAAAAAAAGATTCCTTTTTAGATAAAACCATTCAAATATTAAGTACCTTAGGGATGAGTGTACCATCCTTTTTCAGCGCCATATTATTCGCATGGTTATTTGGGTTTGTATTGCATAAATACACTAATCTGGAAATGACAGGAAGTCTTTATGAGTTGGATGATTTTGGCGAAAAAATGCACATAAAATGGAAAAACTTAATCCTACCAGCAATCGTTTTAGGAATAAGGCCATTAGCAGTCGTGATACAATTAATGCGCAACTCCCTATTAGAAGTGCTTAATCAAGATTATATCAGGACAGCCAGAGCAAAAGGATTGTCTGAGTTTCAGATTATTAAAAAACACGCTATTAAAAATGCCTTAAATCCAGTAGTAACTGCAATCTCAGGTTGGTTTGCAAGTATGCTAGCAGGCGCAGTGTTTGTGGAGTATATTTTTGGTTGGAACGGATTAGGAAAAGAAATTGTAAACGCACTTAACACCTTAGATTTACCTGTAATTATGGGATCTGTGTTAATAATAGCCTTACTATTCATAATAATTAATATTTTTGTAGATATAATATACACTTGGTTAGATCCAAAAGTTAAATTAGAATAAAACGTAACGTCATGAGAAAAAACATAGTAGCCGGAAACTGGAAAATGAATAATGATTTACCACAATCAGAAGCATTAATTTCAGATTTAAAAAAGCAAACAAAAACTTCTAATGCAGAGGTTATGATTGCGCCAACATTTACCAACTTATGGCATGCTTTTGAAGCTACAAGACATGACGATATCGAGGTTATTGCACAAAACATGCACTTCGCAGAAAATGGCGCATACACAGGAGAGGTAAGTGCAGACATGCTTAAAAGCGTAGGTGTCCAAACAGTAATTTTGGGTCACTCAGAGCGTCGTGCATATTTTAACGAAGACGATGTTATTTTAGCTAAAAAAGTAGACCAAGCCTTATCTAAAGACTTACGCGTAATTTTCTGTTTTGGAGAAGAACTTGCAGATCGTAAAGCAGCAAACCACGAAGCAGTAGTGGAAAGCCAAATCAAAAACGCACTGTTTCATTTAGACGCATCAGCATTCAAAAATATCGTGTTGGCTTATGAGCCTGTATGGGCAATCGGAACCGGAGAAACAGCAAGTCCAGAACAAGCACAAGACATGCACAAATTTATCCGTCAAACATTAGACGACAAATATGGTAACCAAGTGGCGGACGATATGACTATACTTTATGGAGGTAGTGTAAAACCAGCAAACGCCAAAGAAATTTTCTCAAAACCAGACGTAGATGGTGGATTAATTGGTGGAGCAGCCTTAAAAGCTGAAGATTTTTACGCAATCGTAAATGCCTTTTAAATAGCAACAAAAATTAAAATAATTTGGGCGTTACCACTAGGGTCGCGTCTTCCGTTATATCTTTTTTTGCCATATGTGGCAGCAAAAAAAGGATGCCACTACAACCGCTAACGCAGGCTAATCTGCAAAATACAGTACAAATTAAAATGTCAAATATTATTTACATAGGGTATTACTTTAAAGTGCAACCAATGCAACCAGGAACAGAAATTCTTATTGCAGAATTAGGTTACGCAGGATTTGAAAGCTTTGTAGAGACCGAAGAAGGAGTTACAGCATACATCCAAAAAGAAGAGTATTACGATACTATTTTGGACGATATCCAAATATTAAAGTCAGACGAGTTTGAAATCACATATACCTTTGACGAAATTGAGCAAACCAATTGGAACGAAGAGTGGGAGAAAAACTTTAACCCAATAGTAGTCGATGATCTGTGTGCAGTACGTGCACCATTCCATGACAAGTTTGATACAAAATACGATATTATCATCGAGCCAAAAATGAGTTTTGGAACAGGGCATCATGAAACCACACACATGATGATCCAGCATATTCTTAAAAACGATTTTGAAGGCAAGTCCGTTTTAGATATGGGATGCGGTACAGCTGTTTTAGCAATATTAGCAGAGATGAAAGGTGCAAATCCATTAGATGCTATAGATATTGATAATTGGTGCTACTTAAATAGCTTAGAAAACGTGGAGCGTAACAATTGTAAACATATTTCTGTTTATGAAGGGGAAGCAGCACTTTTAAAAGATAAAAAGTACGATACCATTATAGCAAACATTAATCGTAACATCTTATTAAACGACATTGCAACATATTCAAAATGTCTTGATGCAAAAGGCACCCTGTTTTTAAGTGGTTTTTACCAAGAAGACATCCCAATGATAGAAAAGGAGTGTAACGATAACCAACTTGTTTTAAAGGATACATTAACCAAAAATAATTGGGTTGCACTTAAGTTTGAGAAGCAGTAATATTATTCAGAATCATAATTATCGATTAAATACATAAAATTTTAACAATTTTATTAAAAATAAACAGGGTCCTGTGGTTAAAACCTCAGGATTCTTCTTTTTTAAACAATTATCTTTGACCTGATAATTATCTCACATAAGATTAATAGCAAAATATCCTTAAACTAACATTTTAAGATTGTGTGAAACATTTTACGTAAAGCAAACCATTTATTAATTTAAAATTCAACCAAAAATGAAGAAAATTAAATTTATGGCTTTAGCTAGCCTATGTTTTATTCTAGGATTACAATCATGTCAAAAAAATGAAGACACGATTATAGACGAGGAAGTTGCAGCAAGAGAAGTGTCTGCAGAGCTTTTAGCTAAATTGGCAAAAGCACAAATAAATACTGACAATGCTAAAATAGTAGACTTCATGCTTCCCGATGGTTCTACCAAAGAAATGATTGAAGTTGAGGGTGATCTTTTTATGAGCGAAGAGGATATCTTAAACTTAAATGAAGAGACTTCAGCAACAGATAGAAATTATCGTACAAATAATTTAGTATCTCAAGGTAAAACCATTACTATAATTGGATATACAGGAGGTAGTAATGCTTTATCAACTAAAGAAAGAACTGCTTTACAGTGGGCTGTTGATAATTATAATGCGCTAAGCGGAGTTTCAATTTCGTTTCAATTATCTTTTGGAACCAATTACCAGTCTAAAGATATGGTCGTGTATCATAACCCAAGTCAATCTGGTGCAGGTGGATCTGCAGGTTTTCCAAGTAATGGTAACCCTTATAAGTTTGTTCAAATTTATGGTTTAGATAACTATGATACTAATGTGGTAGAGCATGTTATTACTCATGAAATTGGTCATTCTGTAGGATTTAGACATACAGATTGGTTTAATAGAGCAAGTTGCGGTCAAAACCAAAATGAAGGAGCAGGATCTATTGGAGCAATAGATTTAGGCGGAAACAATCCAGAAACGTCTGTAATGTTAGCATGCTTTAGTAGTGGAGAAGATGGCGAGTTTGGTATAGACGATATTAATGCGCTTCAAATTATGTATTAAAACTTATATTAAATAAGTGATAAAAAGGCTTCTGTGACGACAGAAGTCTTTTTTTATATCCAATAATTTTTTACTTTTATAAAAAAAAACAGTACGTATGAGTACAAAAGAAAAAATTCAAGAAGAGCACGACGTTAGCACTTTAGAGCAGCCTAACAACGAAATTGTCGTTTATAATGATGACGTTAATACGTTTGATCACGTCATAGATACTTTAATTTATGCTTGTGACCATACACCAGAACAAGCAGAGCAATGTACAATTTTGGTACATTATAAAGGACAATGTACAGTTAAGACTGGCGCCTATATAGAATTGGAACCACGATGTACAATGTTACTGGAAGCAGGATTAAGTGCTGAAATAATCTAAAAAAAAGAGTCTTTATAAAAAGACTCTTTTTTTGTTGTAATTACTTTCCTTTGCACGTGTTTATTCCTAATACGGTATAAAGTGGACAAAAATTGATAAAGCTGGTTATTAAAAAAATTATTGCAATACCTATTAAAACGTAAGCTAGGGTTCCGGTAATAACATTTAGATAATACAATAGTACTATTATTACAGCAACTAATACTCTTAAGCTTTTATCCAAAGCTCCCATGTTTTTTTTCATAATAAATGGTGTTAAGTATTTAAATGTAAGTATAACGCATAAAAAAGCAAGCTGTAGTAGCTTGCTTTTTTTTCGTGACCTCGACAGGATTCAAACCTGTAACCTCTTGAGCCGTAATCAAGTGCGCTATTCAGTTGCGCCACGAGGCCTTTTTTTTGTGGGTGCAAATATATTGCTTTTTTATAATAACATCAAAACTTTTTGATGATTTAATTTAATTTAATGCGTTTTTTGTCACAAATACTTTCCATCCAAAAATAGCCATTTGTATTTTAGTGGCTTTACTTAGATCTAATTTTTGCTTTGTGTAACTTGGTAAAACAAGCTTATTAACCTTTGCTAAAAACTTAAATAGTGTTTTTTTCATAATTAAAATTTAAATTCAAAATTATTGCTTTAGTAGTAGTTAACCTAACAGACTTTAAGATTTAAAATAGTAAAACTTATTCTAGACTAAGTTTTACATTTTTTTGTTTAAAGTATAATCGATGTTATAATATCGATTACTAATTGGGCGATTGTTAGCATAATTTTAAGTTTAAGGGTTAATAATACCAATACTTTTCAGGATTGTTTTTTGAAGATATATTTTTTCAATATTATTCTCCAAACAAAAATGAATATATCTATACATTTGACTTTACTTATTAAAGTAAAAAAATGTTATTGATTTTAATATTTTAAATTATGCCTTAAATTTTGTTTTAATATGTAATAATAAATGCTGTTTGTAGTTTGTTTTTGATACAAATGTAGGGCGATTTTTAGTGTTGTATTTTTTTTCAAGGGGATTTTGATTCAGTAGTGATACCAAAAACGAGTTTCTATTATTTCTAATTATTATAAGGTTAATTAACTATTGTTTAAAAGCTCGGCTAATAATATCTATTATATTTGCTAAAAATAAATGCATGAAAAAAATTACTTTACTTTTTATTATTCTTATTTCGGCAATTGGGTATTCTCAAACTGTTGTTATTAATGAGTTGGATTCTGATACGCCTGGAATTGATGATCAAGAATTTATAGAGTTGTTGTCAAGTACGCCTAATTTTTCGTTAGAAGGCTACGTGTTGGTTTTATTTAATGGTTCTGCATCTGGAGGAGATTCAAGTTACTTTGCCTTAGATTTAGATGGTTACACAACAGATGTCAATGGTTTATTACTTATTGGTAGTACAACTGTTTCTCCATTTCCTCAGTTAATTATACCAGCTAATCTTATTCAAAATGGTGCAGATGCTGTGGCTGTATATTTAGGAAACGATACAGATTTTCCGGAAGGGACTTTAGCAACACAAACTAATTTAGTGGATGCAATGGTATATGATACTAGTGATGCGGATGATACAGGTCTAATGGCATTACTTGGTGTTACAGAACAATATAATGAGGGCTCTGGTAACAATACAAATTCAATTCAGCGTTTTGATGATGGATTAGGTAATCCAAATAGTATAACGTATGTTGCTACAACGCCAACACCTAGAGCTTTAAATGATGGAAGCGGAATTTTATTAAACGGAGTATTAACTTCTGTCACACAAACACAAGTTGATGAGGGTTCTGTTTTTGATATTACTTTTATTACTGAGCAAAATGTAGATTCTGATTTAACTATTGATTTTACTTTAAACAATGGAGGTTTTGATACTTCGGATTTTACAGGTAACACATCTGTTGTTATTCCGACTGGTCAAAATACTATAGTAACAACTATTACTTTAATTGATGATGTTTTAGATGAAGGTGATGAGGTTTTAAAAATAGTTATAGCCAATTTGCCTACGGTTTATATTGCGCTTAATAATAACTTAGAAGTGAGAGTTGTGGATAATGATTTTGTGGTAGCAGCTTTTGGTACACCTTTAAACCCAACTTATGGTATCGTGGCTAGTACTCAACCTGCTGGTTATTATGATGGTTTAGATGGCTTATCTGGAGTTGCTTTACAGCAAGCTTTGCAAGACATTGTTGCAGAAGAAGGTGTGGTTAAAGCGCAAACTTATTCTGATATAATAGATATTTTGGAAGCAGCAGACCAAAATCCTGCTAATAGTAATCAGGTTTGGCTAGTATACTCTGAAATTGGTCGTCCAAAGTTAGACTATCAGACAACATCTAATAATACAGGTACTTGGAATAGAGAACATACTTTTCCAAGGTCTTTAGCAGGTTACAATAGTATTGATTTAGATGATTTTAGAGATGGTAAAGATGTGTTTTGGAATACCACAGCAGATTCCCTACGTCATGGTAATAGTGATGGACACGCATTGCGTGCTGCAGATGGACCAGAAAACAGTTCTAGAGGAAATCAACACTACGGAGAATACAATGGACCTGCAGGTACAGCAGGAAGCTTTAAAGGTGATGTTGCTAGAAGTGTTTTGTATATGCAAATCCGATATAATGGATTAAGTGTTGTAAACGGTTATCCTAGCGTATCAGGTCAAATGGGTGATTTAGCGACGCTTTTAGATTGGCATAGAAACGATCCGCCAGATGATTTTGAAATGAACAGAAACAATGTGGTTTATGAATGGCAGGTAAATAGAAACCCTTTTATTGATCAACCTGATTTGGTTGAATATATTTGGGGAAATCAAGTTGGTAACACATGGAATCAGTCTTTAAGTGTTGCTGATTTTACGACAGAAACCTTAAAACTATATCCAAATCCCGTAACAGATAAATTATTTATTTCAGGAGAAGATCAAATGTATGATTTGTCAATTTTTTCTTCGGAAGGAAGAGCTGTTTTATCACAAACGGTTATTAATAATAGTTATATTGATTTAAAACTAGCAAGCGGTTTATATATGATTGTAATTGAAACTGAAGATAAACGTATTACAAAAAAAATAATTGTAGAATAGTATTTATACTAGACAATAAAAAGCCCAAACATATAGTTTGGGCTTTTTTATTAATAGATTTATTTGGTAACTTATTTTGAATTTATTTCTAATTCTCCAGTACCATCTAAATTTATTTCTATTGGACTTATTCCTTTATTAGACTGATAACTCGTTTTAGTTTTATTTCCTTTTTTGTCATTTGTTGAGATTTTAATTTTGATAATTTTATCCTTACTATTGCTTTTTATAGTTGAGAATTAGTTTTGCAAAAGTGTTTTCCGCTACAGCGAAAAAAATTAAGTCCTAATTCTTTTTGAAGATTTCAAAATGTATCTTCGCAAAAATTATATTATTATGAGTGTAGTGTATCTTATTTTAGGTTTTGTATTATTAGTAGTGGGAGGAGAGTTTTTGGTGCGATCATCTGTAGCCTTGTCCTTTAAGCTTAATATCTCTAAAATTGTAATTGGTATGACCGTTGTGTCCTTTGCGACATCTGCGCCAGAATTATTGGTTAGTTTGCAAGCAGCGTTAAAAGGGTCGCCTGCAATAGCTATTAATAATGTCGTGGGATCTAATATTGCTAATATAGGTTTGGTGCTTGGTATTACAGCAATTGTTGGTGCAATTGCGATAGATAAATCCTTTTATAAATTGACTTGGCCAGTAATGATGTTGTTTTCCATAGCATTATATTATTTTTTATGGAATGATAACCAATTAGTTGCTATGGAAGGTTTAGTGCTTTTTATTGGATTAATTGTTTTTATAGTTTATTTGATTAAAACACAAAAATCTACGGATGATTTAGAGGAAGTGGATGATGCATTAGCTGTGGTGTCTAACTTTAAAATTGGTATCTGGTTATTTATTGGTGCAGCAGCTTTGTATTTTGGTAGTGAATGGCTAGTTGAAGGTGCTACACAAATAGCTACAAGCTTAGGCGTTAGTGAAGCTGTAATTGGTGTAACTATGATTGCAATTGGTACAAGCGTGCCTGAGTTGGCAGCATCGGTTATTGCAGCAGCTAAAAAGGAAAAAGCAATCTCTTTAGGAAATTTAATTGGATCAAATATCTTTAATATTGGGTCTGTGCTGGGTTTAACATCTATGATAAAGACAATTCCTGTAACAGAATCTTTAATATTGTCTAGAGATATATTTTGGATGTTAATTTTTGCAGCTTTAGTGTTGGTGCTAGGATTGTTGCCTAAGCAGCATGAAATTGGAAAAATTAAAGGTTTTGGTTTAGTATTGATTTATGCAGTTTTTATAATATTAGTTTTTAGAGGGTAATTTAGTTTATCGTTTATATATAAAAAAAAACGCTTTCTAGTTATAGGAAGCGTTTTTTAATGGATTTAACTATGTAATCAATATTAATTAATATTAGCAGATTTTACAGTTTTAATAATACGACCTGCTATTTTGTATGGATCACCATTTGATGCTGGACGACGGTCTTCTAACCAACCTTTCCATCCTTTCTCTACAGTGATAATTGGAATACGTATCGATGCACCTCTATCAGATACACCATAACTAAAGTCATGGATTGATGCTGTTTCGTGATCTCCAGTTAAACGTTGGTCGTTAAACTCTCCGTAAACCGCAATGTGCTCTTTAACTACTGGTCTAAATGCTTCGCAAATTTTCTCGTAAGTTTCTTGGCTACCACATGTTCTTAAAACAGTGTTAGAGAAGTTAGCGTGCATACCAGAACCATTCCAATCCATGTCTTTACCTAATGGTTTTGGATGGTATTCAATATAATAACCATATTGTTCAGTTAATCTGTCAAGCAAATATCTTGCAATCCAGATTTCGTCTCCTGCTTTTTTAGCACCTTTAGCAAATAATTGAAATTCCCATTGTCCAGAAGCAACCTCTTGGTTAATTCCTTCAAAGTTTAGGCCAGCATCGATACATAAGTCTGCATGCTCTTCAACTAAATCTCTACCATGTGTATGTCTTCCGCCAACAGAGCAGTAATACATACCTTGTGGTGCAGGATAACCACCAATAGGGAAACCTAAAGGTAATTGTGTTTTGTTGTCCATGATAAAATATTCTTGCTCAAAACCAAACCAGAAATCTTCATCTTCATCTTCAATAGTGGCTCTACCATTAGATACATGTGGTGTGCCATCTGCATTTAAAACTTCTGTCATTACTAAATAACCATCTCTTCTTGCAGGATCTGGGTAAATTGCGACAGGTTTTAAAAGGCAATCAGAAGCGCCTCCTGAAGCCTGTTTAGTAGATGAACCATCAAAAGACCAAATTGGGCAGTCTTCTAATTTTCCACTAAAGTCATTTTCAACTTTAGTTTTACTTCTCATGTTTTGTGTTGGAAAGTATCCATCTAACCAGATGTATTCTAATTTAGATTTTTTCATGGTAAAAACTCATTTTAGTTATATGTTAAGGCAAATATAGAATAAAATTGAATTCACCTCTAAAAAAATATGGGTGTAATTAGTAATTTTATTAAAAGAATGTTAATAACCCTATTTTTTTTAGGGTATGACATTTTACAAGTGTTATTTTTTGTAAATTCGTAATTCAACTAATTAAAAAAAAGAATATGTCAACATTAAGATTTCATGCTATAAAAGAATCATTAAAACGACGTCCTGTTGTAATTGAAGAAAAACAACGACGCTCAGAAATTTTTGGAAGCAATGTTTTTAATGAGTCCACCATGCGTCAATATTTAACTAAAGAAGCTTTTGAAAGTGTTAGTGATGCTATTAAATTGGGAAAAAAAATTGATAGAATAGTTGCAGATCATATTTCTACAGGAATGAAAGAATGGGCTATCTCTAAAGGAGCAACGCATTACACACACTGGTTTCAGCCTTTAACAGGAGCAACAGCAGAAAAGCATGATGCTTTTTTTGAAACTATTGGAGGCGGATTAGCAATAGAGAAATTTGGAGGCGGACAATTAGTGCAACAAGAGCCTGATGCATCAAGTTTTCCTAATGGTGGAATAAGAAATACCTTTGAAGCTCGTGGTTATACAGCTTGGGACCCAACGTCTCCTGCTTTTATATATGGTACAACATTGTGTATTCCAACCGTTTTTGTGTCTTACACAGGAGAAGCTTTAGACTATAAAACGCCTTTGCTTAGAGCATTACAGGCTGTAGATAGTGCAGCTGTAGCAGTCTGCAAATACTTTGATAAAAATGTTAAAAAAGTAAATGCTTCTTTAGGTTGGGAGCAAGAGTATTTTTTAATAGATCGTGATTTGGCAATGTCTAGACCAGATATAGTGCAAACAGGTCGTACATTGTTAGGGCACTCTCCAGCTAAAGGACAACAGTTAGATGATCACTATTTTGGGACAATACCAAATCGTGCTATGGCTTTTATGAGAGATCTTGAAACGGAGTGCATGCTATTAGGTATTCCGGTAAAAACTAGACATAATGAGGTGGCACCTAATCAATTTGAATTAGCACCAATTTATGATGAAGCTAATTTGGCAGTCGACCATAATTCATTATTAATGGATGTGATGGACAAGATTTCAGACAGACATAATTTTAAAGTTCTATTTCACGAAAAACCTTTTGCAGGAGTCAATGGTTCTGGGAAGCATAACAATTGGAGTTTAAGTACAGATACTGGAGTTAATTTATTAGGACCAGGAAAAACACCTATGAGTAATCTTCAGTTTTTAACCTTTTTTATAAATACTATTAAAGCGGTACATGATAATGAAGAGCTGCTGCGTGCTGCAATTGCATCTGCAAGTAATGATCATCGTTTAGGAGCTAATGAGGCGCCTCCTGCTATTATATCTGTATTTATAGGAGATCAGTTAACTAAAACTTTAAATGAGTTAGAAAACGTAACGGATGGCAAATTGTCTCCAGAAGAAAAAACAGATTTAAAACTTAATGTTGTTGGTAAAATACCTGATGTATTGCTAGATAATACTGATCGTAATAGGACGTCTCCTTTTGCCTTTACAGGAAATAAATTCGAGTTTAGAGCGGTTGGATCTACTGCTAATTGTGCTAACCCAATGACGGTTTTAAATAGTATTGTTGCGAAACAATTAATAGACTTTAAAAAAGAGGTGGATACCTTAATAGAGAAAAAGGATATGAAAAAAGATGATGCTATCTTTAATATATTAAGAGAGTACATCAAAAAATCTAAAAACATATTATTTGAAGGTAATGGGTATGGTGAAGCTTGGGAGAAGGAAGCAGAAAAAAGAGGCTTAAGTAACAATAAAACGACACCAGAAGCATTAAAGGCTAAAGTGTCTATAAAAACTTTAGAGCTGTTTGAAGGTTTAGGTGTCATGAATAAAATTGAGTCTGAAGCGCGTTATGAAATTGAAATGGAAGAGTATGTACTTCGTGTGCAAATTGAAAGTCGTGTTATAGGTGATATTGCTCGTAACCATGTCGTACCTACAGCTGTTAGATATCAAAATATACTAATTAAAAATGTAAAAGGCTTAAAAGAGATCTATGGAGCAGATTTTAAAAAGTTTGCAAAAGAACAACTTAATTTAATAGAAGAAATTTCAGAGCATATTGCATCTATTAATTCTAACGTGACCAAAATGACTGAAGCGCGTAAAAAGTCTAATAAAGATGAAAATATAGAAACCAAAGCTAAAGCTTATTGTAACAAGGTTAAGCCTTTATTTGATGATATTAGATACCATTGTGATAAACTTGAATTGTTAGTTGATGATGAGTTGTGGCCTCTAACAAAGTATAGAGAGTTGTTGTTTACTAAATAAATGTATGAATATTTATAAAAAAAAGACTCAATTACTATTGAGGCTTTTTTTTATGCCTCTTAACCCTGTTCGTCCGATAAAATTACAATGTTATCGAATAGTTGGTTTAAAAACGCTGATTTTTATGGTATTACCATTTTTGAAAGCATTTAATATATATCTTTGAGATGCTATTAATCAATTTATATTCAAAATGAAAAAAGTCTTTTTCAGCGCAGCTGCGCTCATGTGTGGGACAATGTTATTCGCACAATCTAACGTAAGTGATGTCGATCAATCAGGTGTTTCCAACGATTCTGATGTGTTCCAACAAGGAGCAAACAATGATTCAGATGTCGATCAATATGGTTCTGTCCCAAGTAACCCAAACAGTGGTGAGGCAAACGATTCTGATGTCTTCCAATTAGGAGATTTAAACAAATCTAAAGTAAAACAAGCTGGAGATCGTAACCTTGGTGATGTGTATCAAGAAGGAAATAGAAACAATGCTAGGATAGATCAAGGTGTAAGTGCTGCAGAAGATAATTTTGCATACACAAATCAATTTGGTAACAGAAACAAATCGGTTCAAATCCAGCGTTATGATAATAATTTTGGAGATATTGATCAAGACGGAAACAGAAATGTAGGACGACAAAATCAAAATGCAGTACCTAATCAATCGGCAGGAAATACAGCTTATTTGACGCAAGCTGGAAACAGAAACTTTTCTAACCAAAAACAAACTGGAGGAGATAACTTTAGTGATGTAGATCAAATTGGTAATGATAACGAGTCTAGAGTATTTCAAGTAGGTATTAATAACTCTTCAATTGTAGATCAAATTGGTAATTTAAACGATTCTTATGTGTCTCAAGATGGAGATGATAATGTCGAGACTACAAGTCAAACAGGAAATAGTAATGTGGCTTCTACAATACAAGATGGTGATCAAAACGATTCTGCAACGTTGCAATTAGGTAACTCTAATAGTAGTATGGTAAGTCAAATTGGTCTTTCTCATTTAAGTGATGTTTATCAATCTGGTAATTTTAATGCAAGTACAGTTGATCAAGGAGGTAATACACATATGAGTGATGTAGATCAAATAGGTGATTCTAATATATCTATCGTTACTCAAAACGATTAATATTAAAAAAGTGTTATTTTAAAAAAGAGGGTTCTTTAAAGAATCCTCTTTTTTTTATGCCTATAAATTATATTGAAGTAATTATTGTAAGGTCAATAAAAAATTCTTCAACATATAATTTGAATTATTTATTCTCTTTAAATTTCTTTAAAATTATATTAGGAAGACTACAAAGGTTAAGGTGCGTTGTCTTACTACGGTTTTTTTGCTCTTTTTTTCTACGTAGTTATACGTATGTTCAAGTATATTAAGGGTTTAGCTTAATTTTTTAAGCTGTAAATCTTGTAGGAAAATTCTTTTAAAAACATGCGTTTTAACGTTTAAATATCGGTTGTTAACGAATATATAGTTAAAAACACTTGTTTTTTTGGTAATCAAATTTTAAGAGAGAATAAATTCTTTATCTTTGAATTGCTATTAATCAATATATATTTAAACATGAAAAAAGTATTTTTCAGCGCAGCTGCGCTAATGTGTGGAACAATGATGTTTGCACAAATGAACAACAGTTCAGTATTATCTCAAGGTAACAACAACACTTCATCAGTTACTCAAGCGGGATTAACAAATGATTCAGATGTAGATCAAGTTGGAGACGACAATGACTCTACTGTAGATCAAGACGGAACTTCAAATTTATCTGAAGTTAGACAAGCAAGTGGTTATGGACCTTTAAGAAATCGTAATATTAGTACTGTAGAACAAGATGGTACTACTAACGATTCTTTTGTTTGGCAAGATGGTGATGATAATTTATCTTCAATCGACCAAGATGGAACAAGTAATGATTCTTATGTAGATCAATGGGGAAACTTCAATGACAACACGGTTATTCAAGACGGTAACGATAACGATTCTGATGTTTACCAAGGATACAATGGTAATAATCACACTAGTTATGTATACCAAGTTGGTGATGATAATGGATCTTATGTATGGCAAGATGGAGATTCAAATATGTCTACAGTAAATCAAGGTGGAGATAGAAACGATTCTAGTGTCAATCAAGATGGTAACGACAATATTTCTAATGTCCTTCAAGGATTTGGAGGTAATGATAATGTTAGCATTGTAGATCAAGATGGAGATAACAACGACTCAAATGTAGATCAATGGGGCGATTTTAACGATAGTTATGTTAAGCAAGATGGTAACAATAACGATTCTGATGTTTTTCAAGGGTATCCTGGAAATTACAATACAAGTGATGTAGATCAAATTGGTGATGACAATACATCTTTTGTGTCTCAAGACGGAGGGAATAACACTTCAGATGTAGATCAAAATGGTAACTTAAATGGTTCTAACGTAGATCAGGATGGTTTCTTTAATAATAGTGCAGTTGCACAAAATGGAGATTCTAATGATTCTACTACGGATCAAATTGGTGATGCAAATGGGTCTACTCAAATCCAAACAGGAAATGATAATGAATCTTTTGTTTCTCAAATAGGTAATAATAATGGATCTTTTGTTTCTCAAGTTGGAGATTTAAATGATTCTGATGTTGCACAAGACGGAAACTTAAATAATAGTTCAGTTGCACAAAATGGTAACAATAACTCATCTGATGTAGACCAGGATGGTAACTCTAATGGATCTTCTGTGGCTCAAGCAGGTAATGATAATGTTTCAATTGTAGCACAAACAGGAGATTTTAACACAAGTACAGTTGCTCAATCTGGTGACTTGCATTTGTCTACAGTAGCACAATTAGGTAACTTTAACGTAAGTAATGTTACGCAAGCTGGTTTATCTCATACAAGTGACGTGTTTCAAGATGGAGACAGTAACAACAGTATCGTTACTCAGACTGGAAACTCTCATGTAAGTGATGTCGATCAAATTGGTAACAACAATTCATCTACTGTAACTCAAATGGACTAAGTAGTTGTCTTTTATAAAATAGATTATTTACTAAAATAATTATAAGGTATAAGAGCATTAATTTGCTCTTATACTTTTTATAACAGATTTATTTTATAACTTACATGTAGTAACACAGTTAAAACATAAGACTATGAAAACAATATTTAAAATTTTAATAGTTGCCTTAATTCTTATATCTAGTAATATTCTTACTGCTCAAACTTTTGAAGCTCAAGAAGATAGTCAGTTGTCTGGTTTTGATACACAGGCGTCAGAAGAAAACTTTTTACTTAATCAAAGCGCTGCAAATCTAAATTCAACTTCATCAAATAACGCCATTTTTATTGCCCAAATAGGAGATAATAATGAAGCGGTAAGTGTCACAAGATCTACACAAAGTAATATTAATATAATCCAAAACGGTAACGATAACCTTACTGTATTAGATATTAATAGTACTAAACTTGTTGAAACGGTAATACAAAATGGAGATAATAATACAGTTTTTGATTACAGTCCTTTTAAAACAGATATAAAAAACACAACGATTAATCAAACTGGGAATAACCAAAATTTAACCATGTTTGGATCAAATTCTTTATCAGAAAAAATTAAAGTTTCTATGCAAGGACAAGACCAATCAATCATAATTAGAAATTTTTAAAAAATAAGCCATTATGTTTTTATGTGAATTCAAAAAAACAATGGTATTAATTGTTGTCTTTTTTTATGCTATTAACGCTCACTCGCAATCATATAACACGCAAGTTGAGGCAAAGCTGATAGTAACCCAAGACAATGATATTATTAATATAAAGGGCGTTGCGATTAATAAAATGCAATTGTCTAAAAGTATATCTTATAAATTATCTGTTTTTAAAACAGATAAAAATCAAAACAAATCTAAAAACGAGCAAAGCGGACAATTAGATTTAAATGCAAATCAACAAAAAGATTTGTCAACAACATCCATTAATTTTGATCAAGAGACAAAGGTGATAATTCTACTTTTAATTTTTGATTCAACAGATAATATTATTGGTATGGATAGAATTGTTTATAACGATAATGAAGACAATACTCTTAATGTTAAAAAAAATATTGCAGAAAAAATTGATGATATTAGCGTCAAAATTTCTGCGCAATTAGTAAATAATGAAGTTGAGGCTAAAATAGAAACTGCTCAACAAAATGACTTTACAACCATAAAAGCTACAGCTTTCAATAAAACCGAAATTACAAAAAGCTTAATATTTAAATTAATGGTTTTTGATAAAGAAGAAAGTGTAGATAACCTTCTAGAAGACAAAAAGCAACGCTTTATAATATCTGCCAACCAAAAAATAGAACTTGCTGAGGCTTCATTTAATATTATTGGAGATCAGCCAGTTATTTGCGTTATGCTAATTTATGACTTAGATAATAATTTGATAGGTCAAGATCGAGTAGTTTATAATGATAAGTCAAATTTAGATATAGAAAATAAACAAAAATTATTAGATAAATTAAAAGAGGAACAGGCAAACTCTCAAGACGTTAATAAAGGTAAAAGAGATGGTTTAGAGTTAAAAGGAATTGTAGTAGAAGACACAAAAACAAAACCAGGTAGGGACTTCTACAAGTTATTTTATTCTTTATACACTCAAAATAATATTAACGGTAATAAAGTAGTGACAATCAAAGAGGTATTAGCATTAGGTAGAAACACGAAAATAGAGGTTATTGTTGGAGATGATGAGATTTTTTCGTTTTTTGTAAGACCTAGTCTTGAGTATTTAACTAAAATGAATGATTATGCGATAGTTAACGTGTATAAACATTTTAAAAAACTTGAAAACGAATCTAAAACAATTAAACGCTATTAACTTTTTAGACATGAAAAAATTACTAATAATTTTAATTTTCTCGGCTAGCTACTTCTGTGTTGGTCAACAGTTATCATATAAACCTATAAATCCAGCATTTGGAGGAGATACTTTTAACTATCAATGGTTATTAAGTTCAGCCAACGCTCAAAATTCCTTTACAGACCCAAAAGCAAATCAATCGGATGATGATAGCTCATTAGCAGCATTTTCAGAAAACCTTAACAGGCAAATATTAAGTCAGTTATCTAGATCTTTATTTCAAACCCAATTAGGAGAAGGTCTACAAGAAGGAAATTTTAGTTTTGGTAGTTTAGCATTAGAAGTATATGACTCTGCAGAGGGCTTAGTCATTAATATTTTAGATACAACTACTGGAGAGCAGACACAAATTATAGTCCCTAATTAACCACTTAACTATCTATCATGCTTAACTATAGATCTGCTTTTGCAGTCATATTATTTTTATTATTAACCAGTTGTGGTGCGTTTTTTAACCAACCTTATAAGCAAGAACGAGCTAGGATTGGAGAAACATCTCCTGTAACGCAAAAGTTAAAAGCGTTTCCATTACCTCAAGAACCTGTTGTAGCTGGAGTGTATAACTTTAAAGATCAAACAGGTCAGTACAAAGCTGTAGAAAACGGAAGTACTTTTAGTACAGCAGTCTCTCAAGGAGGTACAACAATGTTAAGTAAGGCTTTAGAGGACTCTAAATGGTTTACAGTTATTGAAAGAGAAAACTTAGGTAATCTTTTAAACGAAAGAAATATAATTAGATCTACTCGTGATGAGTATAGAAAAAATCAAAACCCAAGCGAACCTAATTTACCACCATTACTTTATGCAGGAATATTATTAGAAGGTGGTGTAATATCCTATGATACTAATATTATAACAGGTGGTGCAGGAGCAAGATATCTAGGAGTAGGTACTTCTACACAATATAGGCAAGATCGAATTACAGTGTATTTAAGAGCGGTGTCTACCTCTAGTGGTAGAGTGTTAAAAACAGTTTATATTTCAAAAACAATCTTATCTCAGGCAGTATCTGCTAACCTGTTTAAATACGTTAAATTTCAAAGATTACTAGAGACAGAAATAGGTTTTACTAAAAATGAACCTGTCCAATTAGCCATGAAAGAGGCTATTGAAAAAGCAGTAGAGGCTTTGATTATTGAAGGAATAAAAGACGAATTATGGTTACCAAGATTAAGTGAGGAAGCTACAGCTAAACTTGTAGAAGACTACGATGCTGAAAAAGATGAAGCAATAACTACAGAGTTATACGATCGTTTTTTAACAGAAAGAAGAGGCGATTACGCAATTACAGCAGCATTAGGAGGTACGTTAATGAATGGAGATTTGGCTAATCCTCAGCTAGCTTTTAATGGTAAATTAGGATTTAAACGTAAATTAAATCCATATTTAGGATTAGATTTTTCTTTTAATAAATTTAATTTAGAAAATAAAGAAATGTTTAATGAAGGATTTATGTCCTTTGATTTAAATTTAGAATATAAAATCTTACCATTTGACAACCTAACACCTTACTTGTTTGGTGGTATTGGTACAAATGCTTTGGACTATTTTAACACCTTAGATCCTAAATTACAGGCAGGTTTAGGAATAGAGTATTTAGTCAAAGATAACTTAGGAATATACGTGTTTGGAGAGCATAACTTAGTATTTTCCGATAAATTGGATGGTGTAGTGTCTGGATCCATTGACGATATGTTTTATCGTTTTGGGTTAGGTGTTAATATTTATTTATCTACACCTAATACTAAATTTAATCAACGTAAAGAGTTAGAGCGTCTTAAAAAGGCAGAATTTAGAGCCTTGAAAAAAGAAAATCGTAGACAAATGCAAGAAAAAAACAAGTTAGCACGTCCAATCAAAAAAGATAATTAATCTGTTAAATTTTAGTTTAACATTTAAAAAAGTGAAACAGATGAAAACATTTTCAAAATATATAAGTTTATTAGTCATAATCTTACTAGTCGTTGGTTGTAGTGAAGACAAAGTATCCTTTAGTGGTACTGGTTCAATAACTGGAAAAGTGGTTTCTAAAGGAGATAATGTACCACTAGAAAATACAAGAGTATCAACAAACCCTAGTTCTAGTATCGTTTTTACAGATGCTTCTGGAGATTTTGTAATTAATAATGTTGCAATTGGCACTTATTCTGTACAAGCACAAAAAGATGGCTATTTATCAAAGTTTGAGTCAGCGACTGTTACTGAGGATAATAGTGTAAACGTGATTTTTGAGCTAGATGTAGAAACTGCTAATAATGACGCACCAAATGCACCAATTTTAGTGACACCTGCTAATAATGCGATTAATCAAACCTTAACTGTAGATCTAACTTGGGTTGGGACAGATCCTGAAGATGATGATTTAGTTTATCAAGTTCAGATATTAAACGACCAAAATTCAGATGTTTTAAATTATACAGACCTAACAGATACCACATTGACGGTTTCAGGATTAGACTACGGAATCAAATATTTTTGGCAAGTTTCTGCTTCAGACAATATTAATGATCCTGTTTTAAGTGAAACGTTTAACTTTAAAACCATTGAATTTCCTAGCAACAGAGTTTTTTTTACCAGAAAAATAAATGGTAATAATGTTATATTTTCTGCAGATTCTGATGGTAATGAGTACCAATTAACATCATCAGGTAGTAATAGTTGGAGGCCAAGAAAAGCAAGCAATATTGATAAGTTAGCATTTTTGAGATCAAATGGAGGTCAAACACAAATTTATACTATGGATCTTAACGGATCCAATGTGGCTCAGGTAACTAATAGTATTTCAGTTAATGGCTTTAATTTAGAAGAACTAGATTTTGAGTGGAAAGATGATAATACAAAATTTGTATATCCAAATTTTGATAAGCTATATCAAATAAATGTAGATGGTTCAGGGTTAACTCAAATCCATCAGACATTAAACGCTAATTTTATAACAGAGGTTGATTGGAATCAATTTACACAACGTTTAGCGATTAAAACAAATAATGCTTCTGGTTATAACGTAGAGATTTACACGATAAATAATTCTGGTACAATCTTGGACTATGTATTACAAGGCGTTAATGGTGCTGCTGGAGGATTAGACTATTCTTTTGATGGAACAAAGTTATTATATACATATGATGTGTCTGGTAATCAAAATACAGATTACAGGCAATTAAATAACCATATTTTTATTTATGAAATAGCGACTTCTGCTGTTGATGATATATCATTAAATAAACCTGCTGGTACTAATGATTTAGATCCTAAATTTTCACCAAATGAAGCTCAGGTTATTTTTGTTAATACATCAAATGATGGAATATCACAAAAAGACATAGTTGTAATTGATGTATTAATTACTAATGATAGAGCCTTGTTTTTAGAAAATGCAAAAATGCCAGATTGGAAGTAAATACTTACTTTACATCATTTTAAATAGAAAAGCACACATATTACTTGTGTGCTTTTTATTTATAAATATCTTTGTAGCCTAACACAACACAATGAGTTCCGAAATTTCTAAACGCTACAGCCAAAGAGGTGTATCTGCTTCAAAAGAAGATGTACACAACGCAATTAAAAATATTGATAAAGGTCTATTTCCTAAAGCTTTCTGCAAAATAGTGCCTGATTATTTAACCAACGATTCAGAGTATTGCTTAATTATGCATGCAGATGGAGCTGGCACAAAATCATCTTTAGCCTATATGTATTGGAAAGAAACAGGTGATCTTTCGGTTTGGAAAGGCATTGCACAAGATGCATTAATCATGAATATTGATGATTTGTTATGTGTTGGTGCAACAGATAATATCATGCTGTCATCTACTATAGGAAGAAATAAAAACTTAATTCCAGGCGACGTTATTTCAGCAATAATAAATGGGACAGAAGAGCTAATAGAGGATTTAAAATCTTTTGGAGTAACCATCCATAGTACAGGAGGAGAGACTGCAGATGTAGGAGACTTAGTCAGAACTATTATCGTAGACTCTACCGTAACAGCAAGAATAAAACGAACTGATGTTATTGATAATGCTAATATTAAAGCAGGAGATGTCATAGTTGGTCTAGAAAGTTTTGGTCAAGCAACTTACGAGAAAAGTTATAATGGAGGTATGGGAAGTAATGGTCTGACCTCTGCTAGACATGATGTTTTTAGTAAGTATTTGGCAGATAAATATCCTGAAAGTTTTGACGCGTCTGTACCAGAAGATTTAGTTTACTCAGGTCAAGTAAAGCTGACAGATAAGGTTGAAGACTCTCCAATAGATGCAGGTCAATTAGTGCTTTCGCCAACTAGAACATATGCACCTATTATAAAAGAAATATTATCAAAATATAATAATAAAGAAGTGCATGGTATGGTGCATTGTAGTGGAGGAGCGCAAACAAAAATCCTTCATTTTATAGATAATCATCATATTGTAAAAGATAATTTGTTTCCTGTACCACCATTGTTCAAATTAATTCAAGAACAATCTAAGACAGATTGGAAAGAGATGTACCAAGTGTTTAACTGTGGACACAGGATGGAGCTATACGTATCACCAGAAATAGCACAGTCTATTATCGAAATTTCAAAATCATATAATGTTAATGCTCAGGTAATTGGAAGGGTAGAGGCTTCAAATGCTAAAAAGCTTACAATAGAAAGTCAATACGGAACGTTTGTTTATTAATTACAAATGAAAAATTAAAAGATATGAAAGGCTTTATCTTAATATGCTTAATGGTTTGTGTAAATAGTGTATTTGCCCAAACAGAACAACCAGTAAATCCACAAAACCCAGAACAACCAGTAAAAGTTTTGGATACAGTAAAATGGAGACAATTAAATAAACTTGGGTTAGACATAAATGAAGTCACCTTTGTTAATTGGAATGCTGGAGGAGCAAATTCAATATCAGCACTATTAGCCATAAAATCTAGTTTAAGATATAAAAAAAATAACCTAATTTGGTTTAATGAAGTTAGAACTCGTTATGGTGTAAACAAACAAGAAAACCAACGTTTAAGAAAAACTGAAGACGAGTTAGAGTTAATTTCTACCTTAGGTTTTAGAAAAGATACTATTACTAATTGGTATTATTCTGGACGTTTTAATTTTAAAACTCAGTATGCTAATGGATATAACTATCCAAATAGGGATAATGCTATTTCTAGATTTATGGCACCTGGTTACCTGTTTGTTGGAGGCGGAGTGGAATACGGTAGAAACATCGAAAAATTATCATTCTATATGTCTCCACTAACCTTTAAAGCAACCTTTGTGTTAGATCAAGAATTAGCGGATAAAGGAACTTTTGGTGTAAGTCCTGCAATTTTTGATACATTAGGTAATAAAATAGTAGATGGTGAAAATGTAAGGACAGAAATGGGTGTTTTAGTTACAAATTCTTATGAGACTCAGGTTTTAGAAAATATTTATCTTAAAAATAGAGTAAGTTTATATACTGATTATTTAAATAGTTTTGGTAATATAGATGTAGACTGGGAAGTCGTCTTTGATTTTAAGGTTAATGATTTTGTAAAAGCAACCTTAGGATCACACTTAAGATATGATAATGATGTTAAGATTATTGAAGAAACAGAGATAGAAGACGAATTTGCAGAAAAAGGAGCCTCAATACAATGGAAGCAACTTTTAGGTATTGGAGTGATAGTTGATTTTTAAAATTATAAAGACTTATTGAAAACTAAACAAGCTATAAAAATTTTCACATTAATTGTTGTTATTTTAAACATAGCATCGATAGTCTTTTTGGACTTTTTTAATAGCCAAATTGTTAGACTCGTTTCAAGTTGTCTGTTTTTATTGTTATTTGTTTTTTATAAAATAAAAGATAAAAATCTAATTGGTTTTATCTGTTTGTTGATTATCGCAGATGCTTTTGATTTGTACTATCTTCAACCATTTATAATTGAAACCTATTCGGTAATTAAAATGTTAGCATTCTCTTTATTATCTGTCAATATATACAAAAAAATTAAACATCAAAAGCTAGGTAAAACTATTACAGGCTTATTTGTAGTTGTCATCATTATCAACCTATTAATTGGTTATAAAACAGTATCAGAATCATCAACATTATTGGATTACAGTCAGTTATTATCCATTCAATTATATTGGATTGTATGCGTAATTTCGGGTGCTTTAGCAGCTAAATATTATTTTTGTGACGACTCTAATAAAGCGGTTTATTTTGTTGGGTTTACATTTTTATTCATTTTCACAGACTTAAGTGGTTTTATAGCTAATTTTTTTGAAGCCTATGCTTTCTTTTTTATTGAAAGACTCCTGTACTTTTTAGGTTTTATGACTTTAGGATACTATTTGTTTTTTGCTTCTGACATAAATATTGAAAAGCCTTAATTTTGATTTTATAAGACCAAATGTTTAGCATTTTAAAAAAGGAAATTTTAAATAAATGCTTTATTGTAAGCAAACAATATTAAAGTATTGCAAATTCATAAATTATCGTATTTTTGTTTCACAATTTTAGAAGAAGATGTTAGAGAAGTTACAAATAGTTAAGCAACGTTTTGATGAGGTTAGTGATTTAATCATTCAACCTGATGTTATCACAGATCAAAAGCGTTATGTAGAACTAAATAAAGAGTATAAGGATTTACGTTTATTAATGGATAAGCGTGAGATATATATCGAGTTTACTGAAAATTTAAAAGAAGCTGAAGAAATTATTGCAGATGGTAGTGATGCCGAAATGGTAGACATGGCTAAAATGCAATACGACGAAGCTAAAGAGGCAATACCAAAACTAGAAGACGAGATCAGAGTATTATTAATACCTAAAGATCCTCAAGATTCTAAAAATGCAGTGGTTGAACTTCGTGCTGGAACAGGTGGAGATGAAGCTAGTATTTTTGCAGGAGATTTATTTAGAATGTACACCAAATATTGCGAAAGCAGAGGATGGAAAGTAGATACTGTAGATTATAGCGAAGGTACAAATGGAGGTTTTAAAGAAATCCAATTTGAAGTCACTGGAGACGATGTTTATGGGACTTTAAAGTTTGAAGCTGGTGTGCATCGTGTACAACGTGTACCACAAACCGAAACTCAAGGACGTGTACATACTAGTGCAGCAACTGTAATGGTTTTTCCAGAAGCTGAAGAGTTTGATGTAGAGATTAACCCTAAAGAAGTTCGTGTAGATTTTTTCTGTTCTTCTGGACCAGGTGGACAATCAGTAAATACAACATATTCTGCAGTACGTTTAACGCATATTCCAACAGGATTAGTAGCGCAATGCCAAGATCAAAAATCACAACATAAAAACAAAGAGAAAGCTTTTAAAGTATTACGCTCGCGTTTATATGATATGGAGTTGGCCAAGAAAAACGAAGAAGATGCAGCCTTACGTGGTACGATGGTAACCTCTGGAGATAGAAGTGCTAAGATTAGAACCTACAACTACTCGCAAGGACGTGTTACGGATCATAGAATTGGTTTAACATTATACGATTTACAAAACATTGTAAATGGAGATATCCAAAAAATTATTGACGAATTACAATTAGCTGATAATACAGAAAAATTAAAAGCTAGTGACCAACATATTTAATAACAAGCCTCTTTATTGAGGCTTTTTTTATAACATGACAACACAACAACTAACAGAACAAATTATTAAAAAGAAGTCTTTTTTATGTATTGGACTAGACGTCGATTTAAACAAAATTCCTAAACATTTATTACAAACCGAAGATCCTATTTTCGAGTTTAATAAAGCTATTATTGATGCAACACATCACTTATGTGTATCTTATAAGCCTAACACTGCATTTTACGAAGCTTACGGTTTAAAAGGCTGGAAAGCATTACAAAAAACGATAAACTATCTTAACGATAAGCATCCAGAGATTTTTACAATAGCAGACGCTAAACGTGGTGATATTGGTAATACTAGTACAATGTATGCAAAAGCTTTTTTTGAAGACTTAGCGTTTGACAGTGTTACTGTTGCACCTTACATGGGAAAAGATTCGGTAGAACCATTTCTGGCTTTTAAAGACAAACACACAATTATGTTAGCGCTAACCTCTAATCAAGGTGCTTTTGATTTTCAAACTAAAACAGTAGATGGTAAAGAGCTGTACAAACAAGTACTAGAAACCTCTAAATCGTGGGTAAATGCTGAAAACCTAATGTACGTAGTTGGTGCAACTAAGGCTGAGTATTTTGCAGACATTAGAAAAATAGTTCCAAATAGTTTTTTACTAGTTCCTGGTGTTGGCGCTCAAGGCGGAAACCTTCAAGACGTTTGTACATACGGAATGAGCGATAATGTTGGCTTATTAATAAACTCGTCAAGAGGAATTATATATGCTTCAACAAACGAAGATTTTGCACAGGCAGCAGCTACAAAAGCAAAAGATTTACAGCAACAAATGGAAGTTATTTTAAATAGTAAATAAACAATTGAACGTTTCGTCATGCTCAATTTATTTTAGTATCACATTAATTAAGTAATAATGTTGTGTCGTACATTCAATCGTAATGCTGGACTTATTTCAATAAAAATAATATCGTCTTGTAACGTCATGCTGAACGTGTTTCAGCATCTCATTATTAAAAACATTACGACAATTTTAAGCCATAACTAAATGACACTTACAGACCAAATAGGTAATACACTTAACATAGATGCAACACCAATACGCATCATCTCGTTAGTGCCTTCTCAAACCGAATTGCTCTATGATTTAGGTCTAAAAGATAGTATTGTTGGACTTACTAAATTTTGTGTACATCCAGTACATTTAAAAGGAGATAAGCAAATTGTGGGAGGAACAAAGCAAATTAATCTTGAAAAAATTAAAGCATTAAAACCTGATATTATACTTTGTAATAAAGAAGAAAATACGCAAGATATCGTGTCAGATTGTCAAGCTATTTGTCCTGTACATGTTTCAGATATTGTAACTGTATTAGATTGCTTAGATGTAATAAAGCAATATGGTAAGCTTTTTAACAAACGTGGTAATGCTAAAAAGATTTGCGAAACTATTGAAACTAATTTACAAGAATTTCAAATTTATATAAAAGAAAAACCCAGTATAAAAGTAGCCTATTTTATATGGAAAGATCCTTGGATGGTCGCTGCTAACGGAACATTTATAAATCATTTGTTACAATTAAATAAATTTGAGAATATATACGCTAACCTAGATCGTTATCCAGAGGTCGATATAAAAGCAATGCAGCTAGAAGGCAATCCTGAGGTTATATTATTATCTAGTGAGCCTTATCCTTTTAAAAAGGCACACGCTTTAGAAGTTAGTCATGCATCAAATAATGCAAAAGTTATTTTTGTGGATGGCGAATATTTTTCGTGGTATGGTTCTAGATTACTAAAAGCGTTTGATTATTTTAAAAAATTAAGAGACCGTTTGTGATTGTTCTCTTGCTAAAAATTTTAACCTATTTAGCTTATTTAAAATCTTAATAGCTTTAAATGCAGTTACGTCACTTTGTTCGTGGTCTGTTTGTCTTAAATTATAAGACTGTTCTATAAGTTGTTTGTATCGCTTATTAAGCTTATTTTGATGTTGTTTTAGTAAATTTAGTCTATCCATAGTCTTAGGGGTTGGTAATTAGACATTTAAATTACTTTTTTTATTGATATAAACAAAATAATTTGCGATTTTTTGGCACAAAAAAAGAGCCCATTCTTAACCCTAAAAATAGACTCTAATTACTAACTAAACTAACTCTGCATCATAAACGAAAGTGTGCTTTCTAATACGATGCAAATATCTAACTTATATTTTGTTTCAATGTTAACTTAGTATTATTCTAAGTTTAATAAAAGGGTTAATCTTGTAAAGCAAATACTTTTTGTAATAAAGCAGTTGTTCTAGAGCCAACTTTGGTTCTAATTTCTTGCTCTTCAACAGCGATCATAGTGTAAACACCTTTTAAAGCTTCTCCAGTAACATAATCTGTTAAATCAGGATTAACATTATTTGTAAAAGGGATAGCATTATATTTATTAATTAAGTTAGCCCAAATTTGGTCAGCACCAACTTTATCAAATGAGGCCTTAATAACTGGGTTAAACTTGTCATATAAAGCTGTTTGTGTCTTGCTACTTAAGTATTGCGTTGCAGCATCATTACTTCCTAATAGGATGTTTTTAGCATCAGTAAAAGTAATCTCTTTAACTGCATTAATAAATATTGGTGTAGCCTCTCCAACAGCATCTTCAGCAGCTCTGTTTAAAACTTTTAAACCTTCATCAGCAAGATTACTTAAGCCAATATCACGTAAAGCTTTATCAACTTTTTGTAATTCTTCTGGAAGTAAAATTTTAACTAATTCGTTTTTAAAAAAACCATCCGTTTGTGTCAATTTAGAAACCTGTTTGTCAATACCTAAGTCTAAAGCTTGTCTTAATCCTCCAGCAATATCTAAGTCGCTAACACCACCAGTTTGTGGTAATTGGTTAACAACTTGCTGTAATTCTGCGCAAGCAGTAAAATTTAAAACAATTAGTAAGGCTAATATTTTTTTCATGTTATATAATTTAAGGCACAAATATACTTATTAATAAGATGCGTTTTTAATTCAAAAACTGCGTTTTATTTTAATTTTCTTTTTTTTATGAATATACACAAGGCTTAAAAGTACTAGATAAATGATTTTTTACGAAAAAATAACAGTCTTATTATTAAATACCATTACTTTTCGTTTAAGATGAAGCTTTATAGCATTTGCCAGAACAATTTTTTCTAAATCACGTCCCTTGGAAATTAAATCTTCAATTGCGTGTGTGTGTGATACTCTTGCAACATCTTGTTCAATAATCGGACCAGCATCTAAATCTTCTGTCACATAATGGCTTGTGGCTCCAATAATTTTCACACCACGTTTGTAGGCAGAATGGTAGGGTTTTGCACCAACAAAAGCAGGTAAAAAAGAGTGGTGTATATTAATAACCTTATTGGGATATTGACTTATTATTTTATTGGATACAATTTGCATATAGCGTGCCAAAACAATAAAATTAATACCATGTTTTTTACAAAGTTCTAAATGCTGGTCTTCTGCTTTGGCTTTAGTCTCTTTAGCAACTGGAATATGATAAAACGGTATGTTAAAACTGTCTGCAATGGGTTTTAAAGTGTTGTGGTTACTAATTATAAACGGAATGTCTACGTCTAATTCTCCAGAGTTATAACGTCCTAATATATCATATAAACAATGGTCATATTTGGATACAAATAGTGCCATTTTTGGTTTTGTTTTGGCAGAGTAAATACGCCATTTCATTTTAAAACGATCGGCTAACTCATGTTTAAAAGTAACCTTAAAAGCTTCGGTATTAAATGTGTTTTGTTCAAATTCGCTTTCCAAACGCATAAAAAAAATATTTTGTTCTCTATCAACATGTTGGTCTATGTAAACAATGTTACCATTATTATTGGCAATAAAATTTGTAACACTTGCAATAATTCCTGATTGGTCATTACAATGTATTAGGATCGTTAATTTGTTCATTTTCAGTTGGTATTAGCAACTAAATTTACTGTAAATTTATCGTGATAATTATTTGTTTTTAACTTTTAGATAATTACGGATTATAGAGCAATATTTTTGAATATTCCGTAAATTGCAACCTTAAAACCCATTATATTTTAAGAATGACACAAGCAACACCATATAAACCAAAATATAAAGTTAGAATTGTAACAGCAGCAGCCTTATTTGATGGTCATGATGCGTCCATAAATATTATGCGTCGTATTATTCAATCTACAGGAGTTGAGGTAATTCATTTAGGACACGATAGAAGTGTGGATGAAGTGGTAAATACCGCAATACAGGAAGATGCTAATGCTATTTGTTTAACCTCTTACCAAGGTGGTCATAACGAGTATTTTAAATACATGTATGATTTATTAAAAGAAAGAGGCGCAGAGCACATCAAGATTTTTGGTGGTGGTGGAGGTGTAATCTTACCTTCAGAAATTAAGGAACTTATGGATTATGGTATTGCCAGAATCTACTCTCCCGATGATGGTCGTGCAATGGGATTACAAGGGATGATTAATGATTTAGTTGAACAATCGGATTTTGCTATTGGTGATACTTTAAGTAACGAGTTAGACATTTTGCCTACTAAAAATCCTAAAGCAATTGCAAGGATTATCTCTTCGGCAGAAAACTTTCCTGATGTAGCTAAAGCGACTTTAGATAAAATTCATATTAAAAATAAAGATTCTAAAACACCAGTTTTAGGAATTACAGGAACAGGTGGAGCAGGTAAATCATCTTTAGTAGATGAACTGGTACGAAGATTTTTAATCGATTTTCCAGAAAAAACTATTGGTTTAGTGTCTGTTGACCCATCAAAACGTAAAACTGGAGGAGCACTTTTAGGTGATAGGATTAGAATGAATGCAATCAACTCGCCAAGAGTATACATGCGTAGTTTAGCAACACGTCAATCTAACTTAGCTTTATCAAAATATGTAAACGAAGCAGTGCAAGTCTTAAAAGCTGCGGAATACGATTTAATTATATTAGAAACCTCTGGAATTGGACAATCTGATACTGAGATTATGGAACATTCTGACGTGGCTTTATACGTTATGACTCCAGAATTTGGTGCAGCTACACAATTAGAAAAAATCGACATGCTTGATTTTGCAGATTTAGTTGCCATTAATAAATTTGACAAACGTGGCTCTTTAGATGCGCTTCGTGATGTTAAAAAACAATACATGCGTAACAATAATCTTTGGGATATACCACAAGATCAGTTGCCAGTTTATGGTACTATTGCGTCGCAATTTAACGATCCAGGGATGAACACGCTTTACAAAGCCATCATGGATAAGTTGGTAGAAAAGACGGATTCGGTTTTAAAATCGACATTTGAAATTTCTCAGGAAATGAGCGAGAAAATTTTTGTTATTCCACCATCACGTACACGTTACTTGTCGGAAATAGCAGAAAGTAATCGTGCTTACGATAAAACAGCAAATACACAAGTTGAGGTAGCTCAAAAATTATACGGAATTTACAAAACTATAGAATCTGTTTTAGAGGTAACTCCACAGTTAGATAAAGCCGGAATAGCTTCAGAAACTTTTGAAATAAAAAAAGATAATAAAGATTTTGTAAGATTGCTTATTGCAGAATTTGACCGTGTAAAATTAAACTTAGATCCTTATAATTGGGAAGTGATTACAGGTTGGGACGAAAAAGTAAACAAATACAAAAATCCAATTTATAGTTTTAAAGTAAGAGATAAAGAGATTAAGATTGAAACACATTCTGAGTCGTTATCACATTTACAAATTCCAAGAATAGCTTTACCAAAGTATCAAGCTTGGGGTGATTTATTACGTTGGACATTGCAAGAAAATGTACCAGGAGAATTTCCATATACTTCAGGATTATATCCATTTAAACGTACAGGAGAAGATCCAGCACGTATGTTTGCTGGAGAAGGTGGACCAGAACGTACCAACAGACGTTTTCACTATGTAAGTGCAGGTTTACCAGCAAAACGCTTGTCTACCGCTTTTGATAGTGTAACGCTTTACGGAAACGATCCAGATTTAAGACCAGATATTTATGGTAAAATTGGTAATGCAGGAGTTAGTATTTGTTGTTTAGACGATGCCAAAAAACTATATTCTGGTTTTGATTTAGCAAATGTTATGACGTCGGTAAGTATGACAATTAATGGTCCTGCACCAATGTTATTAGGGTTTTTTATGAATGCTGCTATCGATCAACAATGTGAATTTTACATTAAAGAAAACGGTTTAGAAAAAGAAGTAGAAGCAAAAATAGCTAAGATTTATAAAGGTAAAGAACGTCCTACTTATAATGGCGACTTACCAGAAGGAAACAATGGTTTAGGATTAATGCTTTTAGGTGTTACAGGTGATCAAGTATTACCAGCAGATGTATATGCAGAGATTAAAACAAATACCATTGCGCAAGTTAGAGGAACGGTTCAAGCAGATATTTTAAAAGAAGATCAAGCACAAAATACTTGTATTTTCTCTACAGAATTTGCCTTAAGACTAATGGGAGATGTTCAAGAGTATTTTATCGAGAATAACGTCCGTAACTTTTATTCAGTATCAATTTCTGGATACCATATTGCAGAAGCAGGAGCAAACCCAATTACGCAATTAGCATTGACATTATCTAATGGTTTCACTTACGTGGAATATTATTTAAGTCGTGGTATGGACATCAACAAATTTGGTCCAAACTTATCATTCTTTTTCTCAAACGGAATCGATCCAGAATACGCAGTAATTGGTCGCGTGGCACGTAAAATTTGGGCAAAAGCAATGAAGCACAAATATGGTGCAAATGCAAGAGCACAAATGTTGAAATATCATATTCAAACGTCTGGACGTAGTTTACATGCTCAAGAAATTGACTTTAATGATATTCGTACAACGCTTCAAGCATTATACGCTATTTATGATAACTGTAACTCATTACATACAAATGCGTATGATGAGGCTATTACAACGCCAACTGAAGAATCAGTTAGACGTGCGATGGCTATTCAATTAATCATCAATAAAGAATTAGGATTAAATAAAAACGAAAACCCAATACAAGGTTCTTTTATTATTGAAGAATTAACAGATTTAGTTGAAGAAGCTGTGCTTTTAGAATTCGACAGAATTACAGAAAGAGGTGGTGTTCTTGGTGCAATGGAAACCATGTACCAACGTAGTAAAATACAAGAGGAAAGTTTATATTATGAAACGTTGAAACATAACGGAAAATTCCCTATTGTTGGAGTAAATACCTTCTTAAGTTCTAAAGGTTCGCCAACAGTAATTCCTGCGGAAGTTATTAGAGCAACAGAAGAAGAAAAGCAATTCCAGATTAAAACGTTATCTAATCTTCATGAGGCAAATGACACAAAAGCATTGCTTAAGGATTTACAAGAACGAGCGATTAACAACGAAAATATTTTTGAAGCGCTAATGGATGTTTGTAAAGTCTGTAGTTTAGGAGAAATTACTTCAGCGTTGTTTGAAGTTGGTGGTCAGTATCGCAGAAACATGTAAGCAGAGAATCACTATTTGTTTTCACGAAAAGTGAGTGAATCGCTTATCCCAAAACAAATTGGAGATCTCATTATAGTTTTTGGTATTTAGAGGATAACAAAGAATATTAATACATAAAACAAAAAAGCGTTTCAATATGAAACGCTTTTTTATATTCAATAAAAAAAACATGTCAATTAAACACACCTTCAAAGCACAAGTAGAATGGACAATTAATGATGGAGAAAGTACAAGTAATCCAAGAGCTTTTAGTAGAAATCATAAAGTAACCATTGCTAATAAAGTTTCGGATTTATCCGTGTCTGCAGCAAAACCATTTAGAGGAGATGACACGTTATACAACCCAGAAGATTTATTATTATCAGCTTTAGCATCCTGCCACATGATGTCTTATTTATACGTTTGCGCGCAAAACAATATAGAAGTAATAAGTTATACAGATGATGCAGAAGGCGACTTGGAAGTGAATTCTTCAGGAAGTGGAAGTTTTAAAACAGTAAGATTAAAACCTGTAGTAACTATAAAAAATGAAACTCAAAAGTCGTTGGCGGAAAACCTTCATAGTAAAGCAAATCAATTATGTTTTATAGCAAACTCATGTAATTTTCCAATAACACATCACGCTAAAATTATAGTAAAATAATTTCACCTAAAAAAAAAGACTTCAAATTTGCATCTTTTTTTAAGTCGTCACGTCTATTATATGAACCCATAAAAATAGATATTATGAAAAATATAAATTGCACTTGTGACTGTGATGGTTGCTCTAAAGGAAATTGTTTTAACTGCACATGTAATACGTGTACTTGCAATAACTGCAACTGTTAAGCATGACTTAAAAACAGTTTTAATAACGCTAGTTTTGGTAACTTTATACTAAGATTAGCGTTTTTACAATATAATCGATATGGATACTAAAGACATTTGGAAATTACATGCAGACGATATTAAATATTTTATTTTAAGTAAAGTAAAAGACGAGATAATTGCGGAGGATTTATTGCAGGAAACGTTTATTAAAGTACATACTAAATTAAATACTTTAAAAGATGAAGATAAGCTTAAATCGTGGCTTTTCTCCATTGCTAGGTATACCGTTTTGGACTACTTTAGAAGTAAAAAATTGCTGTATCAAACAACAGACGAAGATTTTATTTTTGAAGAACAAAAACTAGAACATACTGAAGCCGATTGTTTACATGGTATTATTAAAAGTTTACCTGAAAAGTACAGAGAACCTCTACTTTTAAGTGATGTAAAAGGTTTAAAACAACAACAAATTGCAGACCAATTAAATTTAGCCTTACCTACTATTAAGTCACAAATCCAACGTGGTCGAAAAATGATTGCTCAAGGTTTTGTGGATTGTTGTGATTTTGTAATTAATGACCAAGGATTTTTGGTTGGTGAAGTTAAAGACAAAGCAGACTGTAAAATGTGCCATTAATTACTACCTTTGTATTCTACAGTTTACACTAATATTTACATATCATAATTACATAAATGTCTTTCAAAAAATACCATCCTTCATTAAAAGAAAATATTGAAAAAGCAGGTTTTGAAACCACTAACAAGTTTCAAAAAGAAGTGATGCCTTTAATTAAGGCAGGAACAGATCTTTACGCAATAGGACCAAAAGGATGCGGTAAGACTACTGCTATGATTATTAGTACCATTCAAAAATTAGGAGCCGAGGCTTTTGAGGATTCGCCAAGAGCAGTAATTATAGCTAAAGACAAAAAAACGACCTTAGAATTAAAAGAACGTTTTGAAGCATTTACTAAAAGAACTGATTTACGCATTTACTGTGCTTATGAAGAGCATGATTTAGAAAAACAACGTGAAGAGGTCTATTATGGTGTGGATATTTTGATTGCAACACCAAAACGTTTAAGTAAATTGTATCATTTAAATAGTCTGCATTTAGGAGAATTGAAGCTATTTGTTTTACACGATGCCGATTTTATTACTAGAAATAATTATCACAATTACATTTTAAGATTAAGCGAAAGCGCGCCTAAAGCTAAGTTTGTGATTTTTTCTGAAACCTTTAATCCTAAAATTAAAGCCTTTCAAGACTCATTTATGTATAATGCAAGAGTAGTTGATTTTTCTTAAATAATTAAAGTGTCAACATCCAAGTTGTTTGCAATTTTCTAAATTTTCTAATCTCTCTTTTTAAAATTGGTAAGTAGTCTTTACCATTACTGTTACAAGATTCTAGACGACTACAATTTTTATACAACCTATTAGTTAAACGGTTTACGGATGCTATATGTCTGTGTTTTTTGTCACGACAATGCTCTAACTCTGCATTAATAATTTCTGGAGCTAAGGATACCGACTGTTGTACAATATCACCTGATACATAAATGTTGGTATCTTCTTTACCATCATCGTATAAGTATGCTAAATCCTGATTTAAATAGCTAGAAATGCTTCTAGATAAAACAAAAATTTGCATAGCCTGCTTATATATAGGTAGTTCTGACAGATGAGAAGGAATTGGAGCCGACATTTTAAGTTTAAATTTTTATCAAAAATAACGACTTACCAGTATTTTTAACTTTCGATTTTAAAGTATTAGTGTATATTTACTTTAAAATTTAATATATTTTTAAAATATTATTTAAAAATGAGTATAGATAAATTGAATTGGAAAATTTTGAAATGTTTACAACAAAACGCTAGGCAGTCCAGTGCTGCTATTGGTCGTCAGGTGGGAATAAGCTCACCTGCTGTATCAGAGCGGATAAAAAAAATGGAGGATTTAGGGATTATTCAAAATCATATCACGTTGATTTCTCCTTTTGAAGTCGGTTATCAGTTAAAAGCTTTAATTACTTTACAGGCGTTTATGGGTAAATTAAAACCGTTTTTAGAAAAAGTAAAAACCCTTGATGAGGTGGTTAATTGCTACAGGATTACCGGAAATGAAAACATAGTTATGGAAGTGGTTTTAAAAAACCACAAGCATTTAGAGGCTTTTATTGATCAATTAATTATTTATGGCGAATGTAAAACGCAAATAATTTTGTCTCATGTAGTTAAAAACAATGCTATAAAGCCAGTTTAAATTCGCCAAGGTGGATTTTTTCTATGTTTTCCTGCTTTAAATAATATAATGTTATTTCCGTCAGGATCTTTTAAATGCGCTTCTGTCCAAAGCCATGACTTGTCTTCAATATCAGATGTAAAAACTATCCCTTTTTGTTTCAGTTTAAAAACTAAATCTTTTAAATTTTCATCCTCAAAATATAGCGTTGTATTATCACTAGGTTGCATATTTATATTTTGGTGAATAGAAAAAGTAGCGTCACCATCAGGACAGGTAAACCTAGCATATCTTGGTAGTGCGTCAACAATAAGTTGCAGTCCTAAACATTTATAAAATGTGACGGATTTGTCTAAATTTTTAGAGGATATGGTTACTTGGTTTAAATTCATTTAGCTAATTTTTTTCCTTTCATAAACTGTTTTAATAGGTATAATAAAAACATGCACAATCCTCCTAATAAGGTCATGATATACCAAGTGTTATCAAAACCAACACCTTCAACAAGTTCCATACCTGTTTTGTGACCAAAGATATGTGCAAACGAAAAAGCTATCGAGTATAATGCCATATATTCACCTTGATTTCCTTTTTTAGCTTGTTGCAAGGCAAAAGCATTAGCAAACGGAAAGGCTATCATTTCGCCAATGGTCATTAAAAACATACCAAAAATTAAAATGCCAGACCAACTAGAAAAGTTAAGTATTAAAAAGCTAGTGGCAGTTAAAAACGCGCCAAATAGGATTAGTGACGTTTTTGCAAAACGTGTGTTTTCCAAATATTTAATTAATGGCATTTCTAATAAAAAAATAAAAAAACCATTAGCACCTAGTAATAATCCAATTTGCAGCTCGCTTAAATGATGCTCTGATCTATAGTATAAAGGCATTGTAGAAAAGTATTGCAAGAAGATAAATCCAAATAAAAACAAGGCAAACAAAAATATTATAAAGGGTTTGTCTTTATAAGCAGAGTATGGGTTGTCTACTTTAATTTCGTCTTGTATTCTTGCCTTTTTAGGATTTAATACATTAATTAAAACAAATGTAGCCGCAATACAAGTGATGCCATCAACCCAAAATAGTCCTCCATAACCCAATCCAACAATAATTAAACCTCCAATTGCAGGTCCTGCTGAAAACCCAAGATTAATTGCTAATCTAATTAAAGTAACGCTTCGTGTTTTGTTTTCGGGCTTGCTGTAAGCGCTTAAAGCAACAAACATAGCAGGTCTAAACATGTCTGCCACTATCATTAACGCAAAAATACCCAATGATAATGTGTAAATGGTTTTAAGGTATTGCAAACCAATAAACATAAAGCCTGATATAAATAAGCTAAATACCATAATTTTGTAGTAACCAATCTTGTCTGTTAGTTTACCTCCTAACCAAGATCCTAAAACAGATCCAAGCCCAAAAGCAGTCATTACTGTACCAACGTTTGATAAGGTAAATCCTAAATCTTCTGTTAGGTATAAAGATAAAAATGGGATTACCATTGTACCTGCTCTGTTAATTAGCGTAATTAACGATAGCCACCATACTTCTTTTGATAGTCCATCAAAAGTGTTTATGTAGTTGTTAAATAGTTTTTTCATGGTTTGGTTGTTGTTATAAATGTAAAAAGTCCAACGGTTAGGTTGGACTTTTTTGTATTGTATAAATTGATATTTACATCATCATAACATATTACAGCGCCAACTACCTGTGTTTATACAAGAGGTTTGTTTAGATAAATATGTAATGACTAATTTCATTTTTAATAAATTATTAGACCAAAGCTAAACAAAATTTTGAATAAGTTGTATTTTTGAGTTGAATTTTTAAAGTATTCATATTTAATATAGTAACGCATGAGATATATTATATTGTTATTTGTAATAATCACAAATTTAAGTTGTGCGCAAGATAAATTACCATTATTAGGAGATACAGATTACCAACGACAGATGAATGCGGATTTTAAAGATGCAGCCAAGTCACCTTTAACAGATAGAGATCGTAAAGTATTTAGAAGTCTAGATTTTTTTAAATTTGATAGCATTTATATGGTTAATGCAGATTTTAAACGCACACCTGATGAGACGCCTTTTAAAATGAAAACCACCACAGATAGAGAAGTAGATTATATTAAATATGGCGAAGCTACTTTTACTATTAAAGATAAAATATTAAAATTGAATGTCTATCAAGATTTAGACATGGCTAAGGAAGTAGGTCAAGAGGAAGCTTTGTTTTTACCCTTTATGGATAATACTAATGGTGTTGAAAGCTATAAAGGTGGACGCTACATAGAGGTTAAATTGCCTAAAGATGACAAAATATTTATAGATTTTAATAAAGCTTATAATCCCTATTGCGCTTATAATAAAAAGTACTCTTGTCCGATTGTGCCTTCTGAAAATATTTTATATGTACGTATTGAAGCAGGTGTAAAAAAATATACCAAAGCGTAAACTAAAATTGTTTAGCTAACCACATTCCCAAAAAGACTGCTAAAAAACCAAGAATAAAACTAGCGATTGTGTATAACGCAAAACTGGTAAAATCTCCAGATTTTAAAAATACATGGTTTTCATAAGCAAAAGTAGAAAAGGTTGTAAATCCACCACAAAAACCAGTAGCTAGTAACAATGTTTGGCTGTTACTAATTGTATTATTTTTTAAAGCTAAACCTAATATTATACCTATAAGTAAACTTCCTAATACATTGGCTAAAAAGGTTCCGTAAGGTATTCCGTTGTTTGTATTATTTAGCGCTTTTCCTATAATATAGCGTAGGACACTACCAAAACCACCACCTACAAAGACTAAAACAAGTTGTTTCATTTAATGATTTAAAGTTGTGTTGTTTTCTAACACTATTGGTAAATAAATTTCAGTAATCCAATCCGCAGGATTAGGCGTATTGCTTGGGTCTGTTACATATACTTCTAGCGCAACACCAGTTTTATCAGGTACTAAATTAATGTCTGTTTGATATTTCATAGCAGTATTCCAAGCCTCTTCAAGATGCGTGTAATTTCCTTTTAAAGTTGTTTTTAAGGCATTAAAAGGTTCTAATTGTCCAGTTAAAATTTCGCTATCAGTTGTAATAACCCTATCACTAGTTGGCATAGCACAAGAAAAAATGACTGCATTGTTTTCTAAATCCCATTTATGATATATAACAAAAGGAGCTCCTGAAGGCTTAATATTGTTGTCTGTAAGGTATTGTTTAACTTCAGGAAGCATTTGCTGCATTTTAACTTTAAAATTTTCAATTTTACTAGAAGTGGTATTATAAAGGTAAAAACCACCACTATGTTGTGTTACACCATTTACTTTAATATTATAAACCGTCATGCTTTTAACTATTTTTTGATCTAAAAGTTCTAAACTACGATCGTAATATGGTCCTATTTTACTATCCATTCCTCCAGTAAAAGCTGCATAGGCTTTAAAGCCAAAAGGTAAATCTTTACCAGAAATGGTCCATTTTACATCAGTACTACCATCTGCATTTGGTATAAAAGTCCAAACAACGTCAGAACTTGGGTAATCAGCAAACTGCATGGTTTGTGTAATGGACTTATTAGGATTGGTATCTATAGTGCGCATGGTACCTGTTTCACCATTATCAATCCAAGAGTAAGAACCATCAATACCTTTTGTTTGTTCTGGATAATTAATAGTCATTTCTGGTTTTTCTTCTGTCCAAGCATTCCAATCTTCCCAGTTTTTAAAATCTATCACTTCATTATATATTAAACTAGCAGGTGCTTGAATAGTTCTAGTTCTTGATACACTAAAATCATTAGGTTGTACTGCAATATAAATAGCTATAGCTATGATTGCAATAAGCAATAAAAATAAAAGGTATTTTAAGTATTTCATTCTTAAAAATTAAATGGTTGTTATTTCAAAGATAATCAATTTACAATTTGTTAAATTCTTATCTTTAAAGACTTTTAAAAAACTATTTAATTATGAAATTAAAATCAATATTAAGTGCTGCATTTGTTGCGACACTATTATGGTCTTGTGGTAATGACAAAGCAGAAAAGTCAACGACCCAAGAGGAACCTAAAGTAGAAACTGCTTTTAACTTTAATGTAGAAGAATTTGCAGATATTAAAATACTACGCTATCAAATTCCGGGTTGGGAAAAACTAACCTTAAAGGAACAAAAATTAGTGTACTACTTAACACAAGCTGGTTTGGCAGGTCGCGATATAATGTGGGATCAAAATTACAGACACAATTTAAAAATTAGAAAAGCATTAGAAAACGTGTATACCAATTATAAAGGTGATAAAACATCAGATAATTGGAAGGCATTTGACGCCTACCTTAAGCGTGTGTGGTTTAGTAATGGTATACATCATCATTATTCTAACGATAAACTTAAACCAGAATTTTCTCAAGAGTATCTAAAGGAAATTATGTCAGCAACAAACACAACATTGGCAGGTGAAGCATTTGATGTAATTTTTAACGACCAAGATGCTAAAAAAGTTAATCAAGCTAAAGGAGTTGATAACGTATTAGAAAGTGCAGTTAATTTTTATGGACCAAATGTAACTAATGCAGATGTAGAAGCGTTTTACAAAAAAATGAAGTCTCCAAATCCAGACAAACCATTATCATACGGATTAAACTCGCAATTAGTAAAAGAAGATGGTGTTTTAAAAGAGCGTGTTTATAAATCAGGTGGTTTATACGGTTCGGCAATTGATCAAATTGTAAAATGGTTAGAATTAGCAAAAGGAGTAGCTGAAAACCAAGAGCAAGCTACAGCCTTAGGACTTTTAATTAGATATTATAACACAGGAGACTTACAAACTTGGGATAATTATAATGTGGCTTGGACAGCAGCAACAGCTGGAAATGTAGATTATATTAATAGTTTTATTGAAGTTTATAATGACCCATTAGGTTATAGAGGGTCTTATGAAACTATTGTACAAATCAACGATTTTGATATGTCTCAAAAAATGGCAGTTTTATCTGAAAACGCACAATGGTTTGAAGATAATTCTCCTTTAATGCAAGAACATAAAAAAGAGAACGTGGTTGGTGTAACGTATAAAGTTGTAAACGTTGCAGGAGAAGCTGGAGACGCCTCACCAAGCACACCAATTGGTGTAAACTTACCAAATGCAAACTGGATTCGTGCAGCAGTTGGAAGTAAGTCGGTATCCTTAGGTAACATCATTCACGCCTATAATAATGCAGGAAGTACAGGTCGTTTAAAAGAGTTTGTAAACGATGACCAAGAGTATGAGTTAGAAGAAAAATATGGTCAAATAGCAGATAAATTACACACTGCTTTACATGAAGTTATTGGACACGCGTCAGGACAATTAAATCCAGGTGTTGGAGAAACTAAAGAAACCCTTAAAAACTATGCTTCAACTTTGGAAGAAGGTCGTGCAGATTTAGTAGGATTATACTATTTATACAATCCTAAATTACAAGAATTAGGATTAGTTGACGACTGGAAAAGTGTTGGTATGGCTGCTTATGATGGTTACATACGTAACGGTTTAATGTCTCAATTAATAAGACTTAATTTAGGAGATGATGTAGAAGAAGCACACATGCGTAACAGACAATGGGTAAGTGCTTGGGTATTTGAAAAAGGTCAAGCAGACAATGTTATTGAAAAAATAACAAGAGACGGAAAAACCTATTTTAATATTAATGACTACGATAAGCTACATGACTTATTTGGGCAATTACTGCGCGAAACACAACGTATTAAATCTGAAGGAGATTATAAAGCGGTTGAGGATTTAGTAGAAGGTTATGGTGTAAAGGTAGATCAAGCAATACATGCAGAGGTTTTAGAACGTAATAAACAATTTACATCACCTCCTTATAGTGGATTTGTAAACCCAGTTTTAGTACCAGAAACTAATGACGCTGGAGAGATTACTGCTATTAACGTAACACAACCAGAAAGTTTTGATGGTCAAATGTTATTTTACAGTAAAAATTACAACTTTCTACCAGAAGAAAATTAAAATTATAACGCTTTCGCGGAAATTAAAAAGCCTTAATCTAATTTAGATTAAGGCTTTTTTTATATTATAATTATAAGATGTATTTTACTTAAAAATCACTTTAATAGCGACAATCATACCAATAAAAGCAAGAAAAGCTAGTAGTATCCATAGGACACCTTTATAATGGACTTTGTGCAAGTTTAGATCCTTACGGTACATTCTAATCAGTACGATAATAAATGCGATAGCGAATAAAATTCCAAAAACGATTTGTCCTTTACTAAACATAATTTATTTTTAAGCAAAATTAGTAAAACTAAGTACTAACTTCAAGGAATAAAACAACAATTACATGCAAGATAAAATACAGGCTGTAAAAGCATTTCATACCGCTTTTAAAATAGGACACAGAGAAACACCTAAAGCAGATTTAGGTCTAGATAAAAACCTACTGCGTTACGAGTTAATGCGAGAAGAAAATGAAGAATATTTAGAAGCAGCAAAAAATAACGACCTAGTTGAAGTAGCAGATGCATTAGGAGACATGCTATACATATTGTGTGGTACAATAATAGAACATGGTATGCAAGATAAGATAGAAGAAGTCTTTGCAGAAATACAACGTAGTAATATGAGTAAATTAGGAGAAGATGGAGAACCTATTTACAGAGAGGATGGTAAAGTACTAAAAGGTCCAAACTATTTTAAGCCTAATATTAAAGCAATATTAGACAAGTAATATATAATAATTACAACAAAAAAAAAGCAACCAAATGGTTGCTTTTTTAGTTATCTAAAATTAGATAAAACTATTTATTAAAATTAAAGTTTAACTCGCCATCCAAAAGGATCTTCAGTTTTATTAGTTTGTATATTTATAATACGTTGTTTTAATTGTGACGAAAATGATTGGTCTTGCTCTGGTATTTCAAAGTCTTCACCTCTAAAACCAAAACCAGAAATTGGCGAAATTACTGCAGCAGTTCCAGCACCAAACATTTCTTTTAAACTACCGTTTTTAGCAGCATCAACTAACTCGCTAACTTTTACTTTTCTTACCTCAGTTTTTATACCTTCAGCTTCAGCTAATTGTAGGATACTTTTTCTTGTAATTCCATCTAAAATCCTATCACTAACAGGAGAGGTTAGTAAAGTGTCGTTGATACGTATAAACACGTTCATTGCACCAGCTTCCTCGATATATTCATGTGTAGTATCATCTGTCCAAATAACCTGTTGGTATCCTTTAGCTTTTGCTAATTGTGTAGGATAAAATTGTCCAGCATAATTACCACCAGCTTTAGCAAAACCTACACCACCATTAGCACTACGTGAGTAAGTTTCTTCAATTAAAACATTTACTTTTCCAGAAAAATAAGCACCTGAAGGTGCAGTACAAATAATAAATTTATACTCATCAGCAGGAGAGGCATGAAAGCCTTTTCCTGAGGCAAAAATAAAAGGTCTAATATATAGTGAGCTACCTTCATTAGTAGGAATCCAGTCTTTTTCAACTTCTAAAAGCGCTTTTAAACCTTCAAGAAAATAATCTTCCGGAACTTCAGGAATTGATAAACGTTTAGCCGAAATATTTAAACGCTTTACGTTCTCTAAAGGTCTAAACATAAACACATCCTCAGTAGTATCCTTATAGGCTTTCATTCCTTCAAAAATAGACTGACCATAATGAAAAATTTTGGCAGATGGATCTAAAGTAATTGGGCTATATGGTACAATTTCTGGCAGTTGCCATTTACCATCTTTATAATCACAAGTTAGCATATGATCTGAAAAAACTTGTCCAAAAGCTAAATTGTTAAAATCAACAGTGCTTAGTTTTGAAGTTTCAGTTCTAGTAATTTTTATGTCTTTTTTGGTTAAAGTTGCCATATATTGTGGTTGAATTTCTGTTACAAAAATACAGAAATATATATTAGAAAGTATGCTATTACGCTTAAAATACTATCTTTGGATAACAAATTATAATAGAAATCACAATGAAAAATTATTTAATCTTATTTGCATTATTGTTAACAATAGTAGCTTGTAAAAATGAAACAAAACAAGACGACACAGTTAAAGACGAAGTAGTTACTGAAACGGTTGAAGTGAGTTACAAATCTTTTGGTAAAGAGATTAATGCTGATGACGCTGTTGCTTCTTCATCTATGCTTAGTCACTACGCAGACATGAAAGCAGGAGATAGTATCCCAACTAAAGTAAATTTAAAAGTTAAGGAAGTGTGTCAGGCTAAAGGTTGTTGGATGACAGCAGACTTAGGAGATGGTAATGATGTTATGGTAAAATTTAAAGACTATGGTTTTTTTATGCCAAAAAATATTGCAGAACAGGAGGTTATTGTCAATGGTTTGGCTTTTATTGAAGAAGTGTCAGTAGAGGAGCAACGTCATTATGCTGAAGATAAAGGTGCAGACAAAGCAGAAATTGAAGCTATTACTGAGCCAAAACGTACATTTTCATTTTTAGCTGATGGTGTATTATTAGTAGAAAAACAATAATATGAAACTTGTTTTTTGTTTTATAATTCTAGTCTTTTTTATATCATGTAAAGACAATGCTAATAAGGCTGTCAAAGCAGAGGTTATTTACGACATGTATGTACCTTCAGAAATGTCAGTTTTAATGAAAGAGCTGTATGCATTTAATCTTGAGCTTAAAAAACAGGTTGTAAAAGAAGAGGATTTAACCCCTTTTCCGGAGCAATTTTTGAATATTCATACTGCCCAATTATCAGACTTTAAAGCCAGAACCGAACGATTTAAAAGTTTTTCTAATATCTTTTTAACCGCTCAAAAGGAGATTTATAACACTAGTTCTGATTTAAGTTTAAAAGACAGGTTTAATAATACGATTAATACATGTATCTCTTGTCACAGTTTAGAATGTACAGGACCAATTCCTAAAATTAAAAAACTTTTAATCTCACAATAGGTTGAAACCAATAATCGAAATTACAAAAGATGGTTCTTCAACATTGTTGCACCCAAAATACAAAGCACATTACCATTCTACTTCTGGAGCAATAGAAGAGTCTGATTTTGTCTATCTTAAATCAGGATTGTTTTATTTTTTGTCTTCTTTAAAAAGTCAAGAAGTAACACAATCCTGTTCTATTTTAGAGCTGGGTTTTGGATCTGGACTTAACGCCTTTAATACGCTAGTTAAAACAGAAACACTACCACTAACCATTAATTATGTTGGTGTAGAGACGTTTCCGGTTACTATGGATATAATTAAACAATTAAATTTTCCAGAAGAATTATTGGTTCCAGAACAGCAAAACATATTTAATACAATGCATGAGGTCTCTTGGGACATACCACATAAAATAACACCAAGATTTACACTAGAAAAAAGAAAACAAGACATCTTTAATTTAAAAGCTGTTAATCAATTTGATGTTATTTATTTTGATGCTTTTGGACCAACCGAACAACCTGAATTGTGGACAGCTTCTATTTTTAAAATTATGTTTGAAGCACTTAAGCCCAATGGTGTTTTAATGACCTATTGCGCTCAAGGTGCTGCAAGACGTGCTATGCAAAGCGTAGGTTTTAAGGTAGACCGTCTTCCTGGTCCACCAAGTAAACGACATATATTAAGAGCTGTAAAAGAAGCCTAATTAACTAGTATAATTTATATCATTTTACTAAACGTTAAAGCTTACTTAAAGCAATTACAATTAGTCAGACTTATTCGTATTTTTATATAAAAAAGAATGCGCATATTAATTACAGGAGCAACAGGTTTAATTGGTAGCGAAATTGTAAAACAATGTCGTTTAAATAATATTGCTGTTAATTACCTTACTACAAGTAAATCCAAATTAGAAACAGACCCAAATTATAAAGGGTTTTATTGGAATCCTTCAAAAAATGAAATAGATACAGCATGTTTAAATGAGGTTGATGCTATCATACATTTGGTAGGAGCTAGTATTTCAAAACGCTGGACAGCGTCTTATAAAAAAACAATTATGTTAAGTCGTGTCCAAACATCACAATTACTTTTTGATACGCTTAAAAATCATCCTAATCAGGTTAAACAAATTGTGTCTGCTAGCGCAATTGGTATTTATCCAAGTTCATTAACTAATTACTATTCAGAAGATTTTGACACAGTAAGTTCTTCGTTTTTAGGTCAAGTGGTAGAACAGTGGGAGCAGGTTGTAGATGCCTTTTCTACTTTAAATATTATGGTGTCTAAAGTTAGAATAGGATTGGTACTTTCTGCAAAAGGTGGTGCGCTTCCTGAAATGGCTAAACCAATTAAATTTGGAGCAGGAGCAGCTTTTGGATCTGGTAAACAGTGGCAATCATGGATACATATTACGGACTTGGCTAATCTGTTTTTACATGTACTAGAAAACAAATTAGAAGGTGTATATAATGGTGTAGCACCAAATCCAGAAACTAACAAACAATTAACAAAATCTATAGCACAACAGTTAAAAAGACCTTTGTTTTTACCTAACATTCCAGAGTCTTTAATGAAACTAATTTTGGGCGAAATGCATATTTTGTTATTTGAAAGTCAACGTGTAAGTTCTCAAAAAGTTGAAGAAACAGGTTTTAATTTTATACATTATAATCTTCAAAGCGCCTTACAGGAGGAGTATTAGGAGGATTTGTTTACAATAGTTTGTATTCTGTTTTTATGAGATTAACGAACTACTATTATTTGATTATTTTTCTTCTAGTCTTTATTATTTTATACCTAAGATCATCATAGAACAAACTTATTAGTAAAATGACAGCACCTATAATCAAGGTATTCAACTTTAGGTTTACTTTAGAGTAAAAGAATCCACCAATAAGTCCACCAGCAAAAAAGAATAAAATGATATAAATACGAAGTTTAATATTTGCTTTTAGTTTTGCTCTTATGGTGTCAAATTTTGGAAAAAACAATAGAGAAAGATCAATACCTAGATCGGTAAAAAGACCAGTAAGATGTGTGGTCCTAACAACTGCATTTGAAATTTTAGTTACAAAAGAGTTTTGAAGCCCCATTGCAAAAAGAAGCAAGCAAACAATAATGTTGGGAGAAGTGATAATTATAAAATTACTTAAACAGCCAATAGATATTAAGATAAAACATTCAATAAGTGTGGGTAAAACGTAAACATTTAGCTGTTTGTTTTCTTTAAAAAATTCAATTAAAAAACTAGAGGTAAAGGATCCTAATAAAAATGAGAATATATACAGAAAATAGATCGTTCCTTTCCAAACGTCAAAATTAGCAACGTCCGTTATAAATAGTGCAAAATGACCTGTTACATTAGTTGTTAATTGTTTGAAAGCTAAAAAGCCTACAACATTAACAATTCCGGCAACAAAGGATAATACCGTAGCAATTCGCAGATTATGTTTTAAGTTTCTGCTTTTGCCTTGATGTCTAAACATTCTTTTTTGTTTTAGTTACTATAAGTGATAAGTAATTACTGTAACGTCCATTTAAAAGCTTTGTCTTTAGTTGCTCTAAAAATGGTGTTGTGCTGTTCATTAGGGGCATCAGAGTATTGCCAAATTAAGTTTTCTGGCGCCTCTGCTTTTAATAGTTTGTCTAATTTGTTTGTCGCAATGGATATGTCTTTAGTGTCAGATCCTGCAAACCAAAATTTAATTTCTTTATTGTTTAATGCAGCTAATTTATCCGATGCAGTTTTGACTAAGTGCATATCATTCCACCATAATGATGGATCCATAGCTATATAAAAATTAAAAGTATCTGGTTTTAGTAACATGGTTTCGACAACAAAAAGACCAGCTAGAGATTCGCCAACAATACCCTTTCTTTCATTTGTGCGGTAACGCGAATTGATTTCAGGAAATAACTCATCAGTAATAAATGCTCTAAAGTTTTTAGCACCATCCGTTAATGGACAATATTGTTCATCTTCTTTAACTTTAGAAAATCCTGATAAATCTCTTCTTCTGTCCGTATTTTCTATTCCAACAAGAATAATCGGAGAAATGCTTTTTGATTTTATAAGTTCTGCAAGTGTATTAGCAATATGCGAGAAATCTTCTTTAATTCCGCCGTCAGGCATATACAATACAGGGAAGGTAGTAGTAGATGTTTTATACTCGGGAGGTGTCCAAACAGTGATAACTCTAGTTTCGTTTACTGCTTTAGAAGCTATTGTAAACGTGTCGTGTTCTGGTATTGGATCTATGATTTGTGTGTTGTCTTTACATCCAAAAAACACTAAACATAATACTAAGTAGCAGCTGATTTTTTTCATAATAACGATTTGACTACAAGTTAAAACAAAAAATAAATCAAGATAAAATTATTGTCTTAAATTTTTAATTCTTTCCAGTAATGTAGGATGCGAATAATGCATAAAGACATAGGCTGGATGAGGCGTTAAATTGCTTAAACTATTTTTAGACAATTTTTTAAGCGACGTAATTAAAGGTTCAGACTTATAGGTGGTTTTAGCATAATTATCGGCTTGGTATTCAAACTTACGTGAAAACCAGTTCATTAATAATCCTGTAATTTCGGATAAAGGCGAATATAAAATACCAAACGCAATTAGTCCAATATGAAAACTTGGTGTTGCCACACCTAATGCTTCACTTAACATTGGGTTTCCTATTAAAAGCGATAAAATATATAAGGTAAACCCGGTTAATATTACAGAGGTTGTTAAGTTAAAAATAATATGTTTCTTTTTGTAATGACCAACTTCGTGTGCCAAGACAGCAACAATTTCATCTTCATTTAAGTCATTAACTAAAGTGTCATAAAGTGTGACACGTTTTTCGCTTCCAAAACCAGAAAAATAAGCGTTTGCTTTTGTGCTACGTTTTGAACCATCAATGATATAAATTTTATCTAAATTAAAACCTACAGTGTTGGCATAGTCAGAGATTGCAGTGCGCAAACTGCCATTTTCCAATGGACTTTGTTTATTAAATATTGGTACGATTAGTCTTGAATAAAATAGATTTACAAAGACCGTAAATACGGTTATTAGCATCCAAGCATATAACCAGAATTTTGAGCTTGTAGTTTGATAAAACCAAGTTAATGCACCTAATATTAAACCACCAATAAAAATGGTCATAAACCAACCTTTAATTTTGTCTAGGATAAAGGTTTTTCTTGTGTTTTTATTAAACCCAAACTGTTCTTCTATAACAAAGGTTTTGTAGTAAGAAAAGGGAGTGGTTAGTACATCACTACCTAACATAATTATTCCAAAGAAAATTAAAGTAATCAAAATAGAATGTTCTGTTAATTGTCTAGCTATTTGATCTACGTAAGCAAAACCATCAAAAAAGAAAAATCCTAATGTAAGTAGTAATGAAAACGTTGAGGTAAGCAACCCGAATTTATAGTTAGTAGCTTTATAACGTTGCGATTTTTTGTATTCTGCGTCATCATAAACATCTTGTAATTCTGATGGCAAAGCATCGTTATAATGTTTCGCGTTAAGCGCATCTAAAATGTTATCAATTAAAAAACTGATGGTTATAATAGCTATTAAAATATAAAACAAAGTAGTTGCTGTCATTAGATTATTTAAAATTACGCTGACGTTTAGCTTCAAAAATTAATATTCCAGCAGCAACAGACACATTCATGGAGTCTATGGCACCTTGCATAGGTATTTTTATATTTTGCTTAGATGCTTTTCGCCAAATATCACTTAAACCATCAGCTTCCGTACCAACTACAATAGCACTTCCTTTACTATAATCTTGCTCGTGATAATGCACAGCATCTTGTAAAATAGCACTGTAAATAGCAATATTATTTTGATTTAAAAAAGCGATAATATCTTCAGTTGTTCCTGTTGCAATTTGATTAGTAAAAATACAACCAATGCTGGAACGTACAATGTTTGGATTGTATAAGTCTGTTTTTGGATTTGCAATAATCACAGCGTCTACATTAGCAGCATCCGCAGTACGTAAAATAGCACCAATATTACCTGGTTTTTCAGGAGCTTCGGCAATTAAAATTAAAGGATTGTTATTATTAAAAACAATAGACTCTAATTGATGCGGTTTGCTTTTGGCAATAGCGATTATACCTTCCGTAGTTTCACGATAGGCTATTTTTTGGTAAACTTCTTTTGAGACTTCAATAATATCAATAGTCTTAGGTAAATCTTCAATTTTTGTAATGTCATAAATTTCGGGTAAGACTAAAATAGTTTGTATGGCATACTGTCCGTTTAAAGCCAGCTGAATTTCGCGTTCACCTTCTAAAACAAACGTATTTGTTTTTTTACGTTCACGGGATTTTTCTTTAAGTAAAACAATATGTTTTATTAGTGGATTTTGAGTGCTACTTATTTCTTTATTTGCCATTTTAAATGTTTAAAACCCTATTTATATTTCAACACAAATTTAAGCTAAATCTTGCAGTCTACAAGACTGATGCATTATCTAAAATTTATTTTGATATTTAGGTGTAAATACATAATAAATACGCTATAAAATAACAGATACTTTAAAAATTGAAGACTTATAAAAAATATCAAATTGCTACCTTTTTTTTGTAAAGAAATGTGATTAATTTCGACTTACTTAAGAATACTAAAAACCATTATTTAAATGAGAAAAATACTTTACACATTATCACTAGGTTTATTTTTGTTTTCATGTAAATCTGAAACAAAAACCGAAACTCAAACGATCACAAACCAAGAGGATAAATCTTTAACTGAAAAAGCAGTTAAAGAGACAAAAAAATATCCAGAAAACTTAGTAAAGGTATTTAATGCGCATGGAGGATTAGACCTATGGAAATCTATGAGGTCTTTAGAGTATACGCAAGAGAAGCCTGATGGAAAAGAAGTTACAACTACTGATTTATACAACAGAAAAGCATTGTTAGCATCTGAAAACTATGCGATTGGTTTTGATGGTCAAAAACCATGGTTATTAAATAAAACTGATAAAGAATATAAAGGATATGATCCTAAATTTGGCTATAACTTAATGTTTTATTTTTATACTATGCCTTTTATTTTGTCTGACGACGGAATTAAATTTTCTGAAGCAGAAGCACTTACTTTTGAAGGTGTAACTTATCCAGGAATTAAAATATCTTATGATAATGGTGTAGGAGCAACACCAGAAGATATTTACATACTATATTATAATGCTGAGACTTTTAAAATGGAATGGTTAGGTTACACAGTAAACTTTGTTCCGGGAATTGATACTAAAGAGTTGCATTTTAGACGTTATGGAGATTGGCAAGAAGTAAACGGTTTACTTTTACCAAATACAATTACAGGTTATGGTTTTAAAGATGATAAACCAACAACACCTAAAGCTCCCAATGTTTTTACAGACGTAAAGTTATCTACAACAGCACCAGATGCAGCAATGTTTGTTAAGCCAGAACAAGCTAATTTTGTAGACTAATTTAAGATATATATTATATTAAAAAGCTTCAGTGTAATACTGAGGCTTTTTTTTGTAAAGAATTTAATAATTTACGACTTAACTTGCTACTCATAAATAAAACATATTATAAATGAAACAATTACTGTACACCTTATTTTTAGGATTAATGCTTTTTTCTTGTAAAAGTGAAGTTAAAAAAGAAACCATATCTGAAACTGATTATACTAAAGAAACATTGGATGTAACGACTTCAATCTATCCAGAAAATATATCTAAAGTTTTTGAAGCTCATGGAGGTTTGGATAACTGGAACCAAATGCAATCTTTAGCTTTTACCATGACAAAGCCAACAGGTAAAGAAGTGACCACAGTTAATTTAAAATCTAGAGAATCTGTAATTACTACGCCAAATCACACGCTAGGTTTTGATGGTAAAGACGTTTGGTTGGATACTAAAAACAAAGAGGAGTATCAAGGTAACCCTAAGTTTTATTATAACTTGATGTTTTATTTTCATACAATGCCATTTGTGTTAGCTGATAATGGGATTAATTATGAAGTAGCTAAACCTTTAAGCTTTGAAGGAGTAGAATATCCAGGAATAAAAATCAGTTATGATAGTGGTGTAGGAGCATCGTCTGACGATGAGTATGTATTATATTATAATCCGACTTCATTTAAAATGGAATGGTTAGCTTACACTGTTACATTTAATAGTAAAGCTAAAAGCGAACAATGGTCGTTTATCAAATACAGTAATTGGCATACTATTGAAGGCTTAGTATTACCAGAGACTTTAACATGGTATCTTGTTGAAGATAATTTACCTGTTAAAAAACGAAACGATTTACAGTTTACGAATGTTACTTTATCTAAGCAATCATTAGCTGCAAGTACATTTGCAAAGCCAGAAACTGCTGTTGTAGTGGAGTAGTATTTAAAATTATATAAAATAAAAAAGGCGACCCAAAGGGTCGCCTTTTTTAATGTTTAATGTTTGGTATATTAATGAGTCTAGGATTCGGAAAATTACCAGTATACAATATACGCTCTAGTTGTAAATCTAAATTGGGCTGATTAGCTATTTTTATATTGTTAAAAGATTTTCCAATGTTATCTGGAACTATAAACAGTTGACCTTGTCTAATATCATCCATATAACTAATAACATAGGTGTTACCTACTATACTTTTAGTAATAGCGTCTAACTTATTATAAACAGTATTAAAATAATCGGCATTTATATTTAATGCTAGTACAGGTTCTAGTTTGTTTTGACCTAGACAAAATACACTAACAAAAGTAAATGATACTATTAATAACTGTTTCATACTGGTTTTTTTATAGATTAAAATAAAAGATGTTATGACTTAGTAGTTGTTTTGGGTGTTGATTTTAGATGGTCAATGAAAGCTACTCGAAAAATAATAAAATTGTTTTTTTTTTTTTTTTTGAGTAGCTTTCTAATTGTCTTTAAGGATATAATCCAAATTACTGTTGTTTATACTTTTTAGAATAACGCTTGTACAATTCTGTTTGGTGTGTTTCTAAACTGATGTTACGACCTTGGATAAAGGCTTGGTCCAATTTATTTGTTCTCATATCCAAAGCATCACCTTGGCTAATAAATAATGTAGCATCTTTTCCAACCTCTAATGAGCCTACTTTATCATCAACTCCCAATATTTTTGCTGTGTTTAATGTAATTAAACTTAAAGCCTGTGCTTTAGATAAGCCATAGGCAACAGTAGTTCCTGCTAAAAAAGGTAAGTTTCTAGTGTTCATACGTTCCATATCTCCTGCATTTTCTAATCCAACTAAAATACCAGCATTTACTAATTGCGATGCTAATTTGTATGGTAAGTCATAATCATGATCATCTCCATTTGGTCTAGAGTGCGTACGTTGTACTAATACAGGTATGTTGTTTTGTTTTAATAAATCAACAACATTATTTGCTTCATATCCACCAACAATAACTAAGTGTTTTATGTTTTCTGCTTTAGCAAAATTAATAGCGTCTGTAATTCCTTTCTCGTTATCGACATGTACAAAAAGCTTTTTGCTACCATCCATTAACCCTTCTAAAGCTTCAAAAGGTAAATCTTTTGGAGATGTTTTATTAGCATTATAGGCTTTACTTTGGGCAAAGTAATTGGTTAGCTCTTCTATCTCTTTTGCGTAATTTTTGTTTTCTTTTAAAACATTTGGTTCTCCTAACCACCAGCGACCTCTAGAGTAGGTACTTGGCCAATTTAAATGTATACCATCATCAGTTTTAATAGCTGCGTCTTCCCAGTTCCAAGCATCTAATTGTACAACACTTGATGTTCCAGAAATACGTCCACCACGAGGTGTAATTTGAGCCATTAAAACACCATTTGGTCGCATAGATTCTACTACTTTAGATTCGGTATTATAAGCAATAAGACTACGTATATGTGGATTCATAGCACCAACTTCGTCATCGTCGTTGGTAGCACGTACAGCGTCAACTTCAACTAAACCTAAAGTTGAGTTTGGTGCAATAAAACCAGGATACACATGCTTACCTTTAGCATCAATAATGGTTCCTTTTCTTGCAATTTTTGTATTGGCGCTACCAACAAAGGTTAGTGTACCGTTTTCAAACATTATTAAAGCATTTTCAATAACGTCACCATTTCCTAAATGTGCAGTTGCACCTTCAATAGTAATGGCTGTGGTTTGTTTATCTCCAGGCGTTTGTTGGGCAAAACTAATTACCGAAACACATAACGTTAGGATTAATATTTTAAATTTTCTCATGATTTATTATCGTTTTATTTCCGCTTAAGCGAAAAATTTATGAGTGTATATTTTATATTTTACTTTAGGTATTGACTAGTGTTGGTGGTCAATAGAATCACAATGTAATAGCTCTTTTTCTTTTTTCTCAATAGGTTTTGTTTTTAAACCTTTGTTTTTAGCTTGAAGCATTAGCATTGTTAGTTCATTTTTCTCTTTTTTGATAGTCTCTCTTAGTTTAGCATCACGCTCTAAATCAAAATAAACTTTTCCTTCAATGATTGTTTTTTCCGCTTTAGCGTAAATAGATAATGGATTATCGCTCCATAGCACAACATCTGCATCTTTACCCACTTTAATACTACCAACACGATCATCGATATGTAATAATTTAGCAGGATTAAGCGTTACAAATTTCCAAGCGTCTTCCTCGCTAATATCTCCATATTTAACAGATTTTGCTGCTTCTTGGTTTAAACGTCTAGACATCTCTGCATCATCACTATTTATGGCTACTAAAACACCAGCGTTATGCATGATTGGCGCGTTAAAAGGGATGGCATCATTAACCTCGTACTTGTAAGCCCACCAGTCAGAGAAAGTTGATCCTCCAACACCATGTTCTACCATTTTGTCTGCTACTTTGTATCCTTCTAAAATATGTGTGAAAGTGTTGATTCTGAAGTTGAATTTTTCGGCAACCTTCATTAGCATATTAATCTCACTTTGCACGTAAGAGTGACAAGAGACAAAACGTTCTTTATTTAAAATTTCGGCAATAGTTTCTAACTCTAAATCTTTACGGTAAGGTTTACCACTTTTCTTTAGAGCATCATACTCTTGCGCACGTTGGAAGTAATCAGTAAACACTTGCTCAACACCCATTCTGGTTTGCGGAAAACGCGTTTTAGCATTGTCTCCCCAATTGGCTTGTTTTACATTTTCTCCTAAAGCAAATTTGATGAATTTAGGGCTGTTTTGGTAGACTAGATTATCGGCTTTTTCTCCCCATTTTAATTTAATAATAGCCGATCGTCCTCCAATTGGATTGGCAGATCCATGTAATATTTGGATACTAGTAACACCACCAGCAAGGTTACGGTAAATGTCTACATCTTCAGCATCTAAAACATCTTCAATAGTTACTTCGGCAGTACTGTTGTGTCCTGCTTCGTTAACACTTTCTGTTGCAATGTGCGAGTGCTCGTCAATAATCCCTGACGTTAAATGTTTGTTTGTTCCGTCAATAACAGTTGCATTACCAGCACTTAAATTAGTACCGATTTTGGCAATCTTTCCGTTTTTAATTAAAACGTCTGTATTTTTAATAATACCATCTTTCTCATTAGTCCAAACCGTTACGTTTTTAAACAATAACGTTTCTTGTTGAGGTAGGCTTTCCATACCATACGCCATATTTGGATACGTTACAGGATATATAGTTGGTGTTTTATCGTCTTTGTCCTCGCTGTCTTTTTTGTCTTCCTTTTTAGCATCTTTTGCCTGTTTAGTTGCAAAAAATGTCCCTTCGTTACCATTAGGATAAAATAATTTACCGCTTAATGTTTTAGGGTTGGTAACATTAGTGACTACTCTTATAAAGTCCTTTTTAGTGCTATCTGCAGCAGCAAACGTTAATTGCATCCAATTATCACTAAAGCTTATTTTTGAACCATATTCTTTAGTTTCGGTTTTAACCTTAGATTTTAGTTTTTCAATTTCGCCAGAAATTTCTAACTCGTAATCCGTATTATCAAAATTAAAGGTATAACTACCACGTAGATCTGTAGTATTCATCGCTACTAATTCGTCTTTGATACCTGTCACCCAGTTTTCGTAAATGGTTGTTTCTTTATCAAAAACATCACCAGAAGTAATTAAAAAGTTAGCATAAGCACCTGATTTTAAATGTCCAAGCTCAGTTGATTTACCAATAATTCCGGCAGGCACAGTTGTTAAAGCTTCTAAAGCTTTTGTTTTATCTAAACCATATTCAATAGCCTTTAAAATATTAGGCATTAATGATTTAGCCTCTTTTAATTTATGTGTGGTTAATGTAAACTGAATATTGTTTTCGGCTAAAATTTTAGGATTAGCAGGACTTTGGTTCCATGCTTTTAAATCTTCAAGACTAACAGATTGTGCCAATAGTGGATCTTCCATATCATATGCGTCCGGAAAGTCTAAAGGTAAAATAAATTTAGCATTGGTGTTTTTAATGTCATTAATAAGCTCATACTCATCACCACCTCCAACAAATACATATTGGATACCAAATTGGTCACCTAGTTTGTCAAAACGTAACGCATTTATTTTTTTGCCAGCATCAAAAAACTGAACCAGATTTTTGTTAGCAATGTAAGCTTCTAAAGCACGATCTCTTTCTTTAATATTTCCTTTAGCATACCAATCTGCATCATGGTTTACTTGTCGTAATAACGCCATAGTACCCATTAATGATGTTGGATAAGCCTGTCTAGAGGTTTTGCTTTTTGATGTTCCAGAAAATTGTCCAACTTTGTCATCCAATAATCTAGTAGCATCACTACCAGAATCAGCTAGTGTTACTAAAACACCAGTACCTTGGATTATACCATCATCAATATGCGAGGTTACAACACCAAAACCAGCTTTACGTAATTCTTCAGCTTTTTTGCTATCAAATTCAAAATGGTCTATTGCATTTTGGTCAGGTCTAATATGGTCATTCCAATAAAAACCTTCGCGACTAGCGTCATATTGCGGACTTCTGTTATTACCAGAAGCGCTACTAGGTGTTTTTACACCAAAATCTGTATAAATATCTATAAAGGATGGGTAAATAGATTTTCCTGTTACATCAATAACAACAGCGTTTTTTGGGATAGTAACAGCAGCTCCAGAAGAGACAACTTTACCATCTTTAATAAGTAAGGTTCCGTTTTCAATAACTTGATTAGGAGTGACGTAAATTTTAGCGTTTGTTAATGCTGTGTAATTAGACGTGTTGGTTTTTACACCATCGTTTTTAGGAACATACTCTTGCGCAAAAGAAAAATAACTGCACAACAGCAGGCTTAATGCTGCCCATTTTTTAATCATTGGTTGATAGTTTAAGGTTGATAAACACTAAAGATACGCATTAGCCAATATGCCAAACAACACCCAATTAGGATTTTAACGTTTTTATAAGATTTTATTTTCTAAATAATTAACCAATAAAGCCACCACATAGCTATAGCTATCCATACCTTTGGCTTGGTTGTTAGCTTTTAGGTAAGACGTGTAAGTAGATCTAAAAATTGGTTCCAACGGGTTTTTGTAATCATTCCAAAAATCTCTAACCTCTTGATAGTTTTTTAAAATCCCTTTATTAATAGTTGGTAATAATTGGTAGTATATATCAGGGTCACGTCTAAAAATTTCACCAAGACAATGCCTTAAACCAAAGGTGTATCCCGAATATTTAAAGTATATATTATCATTGCTAATGGTAGCTAAAAAGCCAATAAAATTAGCCTCGTTTTCTTTAGCGTAACCTAATTGGTGTGCCACTTCATGCGCAGCAGTGGTCGGGAATTTGTACACAGGTATCATATAATCCACCTGTGCTTCGCTAGTTAACGGATTAAGATAACCACTAAAACCCATGTACGTTAATGGGACACTAAATAACGATTTTTTTAAACTTTTAGGATGGTATTCCAAATGCGGAAAATCCGTTTTTAAAGCCTCATAACTTTTAGGCGTTAATGCTAGAATTTCGGATTTAGTAAACGGTAAATCGACCCTCAAACTATCATTTTTAGTAATCTTTAGATGTATGGAATTTGATTTTTCAATCAAGTTTTTAGTCACAGTAACTAATTGCTCAGTGGTGTAATCATCCTCTAAATTTAAATTTTTATGCAAAGGATTTCGGTAATAATTAAAACCCCAAAATAAATGAAACGCTATAAAAATAATACTAACAGCAGCAAACACATCAATTAGCCAATGGACAGTATCTTTCCAGATGCGTTTGATATTTAAAATTAGCCAACGGAGAATAAAAATAATACTAAAAGCATATAAAAAATCGCCAAAACTAAAAGGTAACCAACCTAAAGTATACCTAAATAATTTAGAAATAAAAGGATATAAACCATTACTATACACAACCTCGATTGTGTCCGGAAATTTAGCCACAACTTTCACCAATACATACATAGGTATAATCAGTAGGGCAATCCACAGTTTTTTATTTTTTAGCATGACTCAAAAATAATTAAAAATTAGGACCAATCACTTAGGTTTATTTAAAAGGTTTCTACCTGCTGTCCGTTATATCTTTTTTTGCAAAAAAGGATGCCACTACCATCAGGAGTAGCGACTAATGTTATTTCTAACTTAAAAAGGTTTCTAAATGCATCTGCAATTTGTACTTTTGTATTTCAATAAAAAAGATACAAATGAGTCAAGACGTTAGAGCTTTAGAGCCAAAAGCATTATGGAATAAATTCGCAGATTTAAACGCAGTACCAAGACCTTCAAAAAAGGAGGAACGTGTGATTAAATTTATGAAAGACTTTGGTACCAATTTAGGTTTAGAAGTTATAGAAGATGAGGTTGGAAATGTGATTATCAAAAAACCAGCAACTGCAGGTATGGAAGATCGTGTGACTATTGTCATGCAATCGCATTTAGATATGGTACACCAAAAAAATGCAGATACCGATTTTGATTTTGACACACAAGGGATCCAAATGGTAGTGGAAGGTGACTGGGTAAAAGCAAAAGGAACAACTCTTGGTGCAGATAACGGTTTAGGAGTAGCTACAATTATGGCACTTCTTGAAAGTACAGATATACCACATCCAGCAATTGAAGCGTTATTTACTATTGACGAAGAAACTGGTATGACAGGAGCAATGGGATTAAAAGGTGGTTTATTAACTGGCGGAATCTTATTAAACCTAGATACGGAAGAAGATGACGAGATTGGTGTTGGTTGTGCAGGAGGTATTGATGTGACTGCAACTAGAACTTACGAGCAAGAAGAAACTCCAGAATTTAAAATTGGATTTGAAGTAAAAGTAAAAGGCTTACAAGGTGGACACTCAGGTATGCAAATACACGAAGGTTTAGGTAACGCTAATAAATTAATGAACCGTTTATTATTTGATGGTTTTGAAAACTTTGGTTTACGTATCTCAGAAATTGATGGTGGAAGTTTACGTAACGCTATACCAAGAGAAAGTAGAGCATTAGTTGCTATAGATGCAATACATGAAGCTGCTTTTATTAACGAAATGGAAGAGTTAGGTAACACTATTAAAACCGAACTTAAAACGATGGAGCCTGATTTGGTGATTGAAGTATCTAAAATAGAAACTCCAGAATTAATTATGGACCTTGGTGTACAAGAAGGATTAACACGTGCTATATATGCAGCAGTAAATGGTGTGTATCGTATGAGTGCTGATATACCTGAATTGGTAGAAACATCTAATAACATTGCACGAGTAATTGTTAAGGACGGTCACGTAAAAATAGGGTGTTTAACACGTAGCTCTGTAGAAAGTAGTAAAATGGACTTAGCAAATACGCTACGTGCTGCTTTTGAGCTTACAGGTTGTGAGGTTGAGCTTTCGGGAGATTATCCAGGATGGACACCAAACATGGATAGCGCTATATTAAAAGTGTTAGATAATTTATACCAAAAATTAAATGGCGAAAAAGCACATATTGCGGCTTGTCACGCTGGTTTAGAATGTGGTATTTTGGGTCAGAATTATCCAGATATGGAAATGATTAGTTTTGGACCAAATATTAAAGGTGCACATAGTCCTGATGAGCGTGCGCAAATATCGTCTGCTCAAAAATACTGGAACTTTGTATTAGAGATTTTAAAAGAGATTCCTAAAAAGTAATCGTTTTAAATAGTATTATATAAAATAGAAAAAGCACAATCTTAGATTGTGCTTTTTTATGTGATTTATTAATGTTCGTTTAACGGTTTTGTATATGATACGTTGCGTGTGTAAGCAACTAATTTAGCAAATAAAAACCGAATAGAATATTCCGCAGGAATATTCGTAAGTAGTCTAGAACTAGCAATGGATTATATACTTTGTTGTGCTTTCGTTATTTGTTTAACTCTTCGTTGATTAATTCAGATAATACTTTTGTGGATTCTAGTAAATATTGCATATCCTTTAATAAGTTTTTATCTGTAAAATCTCTAAATTGAAAAGTTCCATTTATGATGTTAATTGCTGAAATTATATCTTCCTCCCTAATTAATTGATTCAATAGTTTGGGATTTATATTTAAAATATAATTTATAGGTCCAAGACCAATTGCTTTTTGACCATCCTTTAAGTGAACGTCATTATTCCCAGATATAGTTTTAATAATTCCGTTTTGAGTAGTTCTCAAATTTAGTAGAGCATTCCTAATTTCATCTGGCATTAATTTAATGTCTCCCGTAGATATTAAAGATTCTATTGTGTTTGTATTGAAAGTATAATAACCAAATTCCCAATCAAGTGTACCAATAAGAGGTATCACATCATTGATACTTTCAGCTTCAGGTAATTTTTCTAAATACTTTTGATATTTCGAAAGACTCGAATCAAGATATATAATATTTCTGTTAATATAAATAGTGTCCTTCGCTAAATCTTGTACAACCTGCTTATAGTAATTATTGCGAATTTTTGAGCTTTTTCTATTTTCATTCCAATTATTAATCTGTAACGCAATTAAAATTCCAATAACAACAAGTATAATTTCACCAAGAGCATATTTCAAATACTTTCCAGCTTTACCTTCTGAAAGCAAATTTTGTCGAATTTTTCTAAAGAATTTTATCATTGGTTACTTGTTTGTCATAATGAAGCACAAAGTATAGCGAATATGATTCCGTTTCAATGAATTATATTCGAAGTTAAACGAAGTTAGTTGAAAAAAAGGACAAAGTCAAATTTGCAATTAATGTAGTATCAGAGTAAAGGTTGAGATAAGGTTGATTAATACACGCAAATAGTGTTTGCTAAATATACTGTAACTTTGTTTTAGAGATTTTAAAGGAGATTCCTAAAAAGTAATCGTTTTAAGTAGTATTATATAAAATAGAAAAAGCACAATCTAAGATTGTGCTTTTAATTTATTACAGATAATTATCTGTTAAGTAATTACTTATTTACTGCGTTCTACGTCTTTTTACAAATTAGCGTGTCCATAATATTTTTTTCGTAGCCAGAACGAGACTCTCACTAATAAAATCAGCGCAGGAACTTCAACTAAAGGACCAATAACACCAGCAAAAGCTTGTCCAGAATTAAGTCCAAAAACAGCAATAGCGACAGCGATAGCTAGTTCAAAATTATTACCAGCAGCAGTAAAAGCAACAGAAGCGGTTTTATCATATTCTGCACCAGAAGCTTTTGTAAAGAAAAAACCGATAATAAACATCAGTAAAAAATAGATAAGTAATGGTACTGCAACAATTAAAACATCCATTGGTATTTCTACAATTAACTCACCTTTTAACGAAAACATAATGACTATTGTAAATAATAGTGCAATTAAAGTCATAGGAGATATTGTTGGTATAAATGTATTAGTATACCAATCTTCACCTTTTAATTTTACTAAAATTTGTCTACTTAAAATTCCTAAAAGAAAAGGGATTCCTAAATAAATAGCGACACTTTCTGCAATGGTACCTATTGAAATATCTACGATAGCACCTTCAAATCCAAAATAAGGAGGTAATATGGTTATAAAAAGCCAAGCGTAAAAACTATAAGCTAATACTTGAAAAATGCTGTTTAAAGCGACTAAACCTGCACCATACTCGCTACTACCTTCTGCAAGATCATTCCAAACCAAGACCATTGCAATACAACGTGCTAAACCAATTAAAATTAACCCAACCATATATTCGGGATAGTCTTTTAAAAACGTAATAGCCAAAATAAACATTAAAACAGGTCCAATAATCCAGTTTAGAATAAGCGAAATTGACAATATTTTAGTGTTTCTAAAAACCTTTGGTAATAAAGCGTAATTAACTTTTGCTAATGGTGGATACATCATTAAAATTAAACCAATTGCAATTGGGTAATTTGTAGATCCACTACTAAAGGAATTAATAATATCTGGAAAGGTTGGTATAAAATACCCAAGTCCAACACCAATTATCATTGCTACAAATATCCATAGCGTTAGATTTTTATCTAGAAAACTTAATTTTTTTGTAGCCATTTTTATGATTTTATTTGAGAGAAAACAAAAAACATTTCAGTTGCTATTTGCAAACTTCTTTCGTTGTATTTTTCTTCTTGTTGTGGTGTGTTATCAAATGCTTTTGGATCTTCAAAAGTAATAGGTATACGTTGCTCAGCACCAGCAATAAATGGACAACCACCATCTGCTTGACTACAAGTCATAATTGCAGCAAATTGTGATTGCGGATTAAAATTGTCATCTAATGTTTTTGAAAAACCAATAATTGGATGTTCGTTATTAGAATATTTGATTGAATAAATTGGATTTTTATCGTTTGATAGAGCATTTATTTTAAACCCAGATTGGTTTAATGTTTTGATAACCATTGGGTAAACTGCTGTTGCTTCCGTACCACCAGAGTAACAAAATACGTTTTTAATAGCAAAGTAGCTGGCTATTGTTTGTGCCCAAATTTGTGATAAATGACTGCGTCTAGAATTATGTGTACAAATAAAATTAATACGGATGTCTTGGTTATTATTCACCTTTGATTGTATATAATCTGCCAAAGGTTGTAATACTTCTTTTCGTGATTCAGAAATGGTATCAGGTCTTAATTGCTTAATTGTTTTTTCTATGTCTTCAAATAGCATAGGCTGTGTATTAGACTTCATTGTAAGTTGATTTTAAAAAACAGTTTGTATTATATGACAATATATTTTTTGATATTTAAATTAATTCTATTATTAATTAATTCATTGCAATGTTACGATTAATATTTAAACATTCAAATAGATTATATCTCAATTATGTATTAGTTTACATAAAGTTAATCTTAGAATTGTAGTCTGTTAATGGATTTATGCTTTTGTGGTAACGGTTCCGTTTATATCGCAGCTTAATTTAACCGTATTATAAATGGTGCCAAATTTTTCAATATTTTTTTTCAGCAAGTTTACATTTAAATTTTTATCTGTAGTCTCTATTATTAATTGATAGTCTATTTGATCCATTCTTGGTGGTTTGTCTAGACGTACGCCTTGTACTGTAATGTCTGCGGAAGTATATTCAAATTTCATTAAAACAGAAAAGCGTTGTACATTTTTTAAAATACAAGCAGCAAAAGCACTTAAAAATAAATCAGCAGGACTAGCAAGTGTATCGTTAGACTGTGGTGTAGTACCAAAATGTATTGAAGTCTCTTTTATAGTGATTGAAGCGTCCTTATTGGCAAAGGATTTAGCGTTAATACCGTAGGTCATAATTGGTATACTTTATTACTAATGTTTTTAATCTAATATTTGATAATCTATATCCAGTTTGCGCAAGGCTCTTAAAGCAGATCCTGAATTTTTGTCATCTACATCAAAATCGATAGGATCTCCTTCTAATAAGATTTCTGTAAATTGAAAGGCTTGTGCTGCATTAATATCTATTGCAATAGCTTCGATACAATTAGCAATTCCTTTTTTATCAGGTCTAATTGCGTCGCAGGATAAAAGGTTTATTTTCATACTAGTAATTTACTAATTTAAAACCATATACTTTATTAAGTACAAGGTTATTATATATAAAACTCTATTTAGTTTTTGTAAGTGTAACTAAAGCAAAAAAAAGTTGCTAAATCTATTACATGTGTAATATTTATAGCAACTTTAATTTTAAAATTAGTTAGATTTTATTAATTGTACAATCCTTTAATTTTTTTAAGTTTTGTATCCCATAATTGTAAATCATCCTTATGCTTTTTAATGTTTTTATGCACTTCTTTAACTAATGGATTATCTGATTTTACATTTGAGAAAAATTGTAAATTATTTTCAAGTTGAATAATTTCACTTTTAATTTCATCTACTTTTTTCTGGATGTAAAAACGCTCATTGTCAATAGCGCGACTATCATCTCCAGACGCTAATTGATCTAATTTGTTTTCAAATTTTATCAACTCGGCTTCCGTTTTATTTAAGTCCAAAGATTTAAATAATCCATCAAGTGTATCATTAAAGTCGCTTTCTATTTGTCTCTTATTACGTGGCACACGACCTAAAGTTTTCCAACTATTAATTTGTGTTTTTATAGTTGCTAAATCCGTTTTTTGATCTCCAGAAAGTGTCAAGTTTTTAACTTCAGATAGTAAGGCTTCTTTTTGTGTAAAAGCCTCTTCCTCTTCAGCACTAGCTGCATTGCGTTGTTCTTTAATACGATCAAAATAGTGGTTACAAGCACTTTTAAATTGCTTCCATATTTTATCACTATCTTTTCTAGGGACATGTCCAATACGTTTCCAATCACCTTGAATTTTTTTCATCAACTGCGTTGTTGCCTGAAAATCTTCACTGTCTTTATTGTCTTCAGCAATTTTAATTAATTCTAGTTTTTTCTCTAGATTATCGTATTGGTCTTTCTTTAAATTTTTATAAAATTCGTTTTTACGTCTATTAAAACCTCTTACAGCTTCTTTAAATTTAGCCCAAGTTGCTTCGTTAACTTTAACAGGTACTTTACCTGCTTTAAAAAACTCTTCTCTTAAGGCTTCAATTTCTTTAATTTTATTTTGCCAACCACTATGATTCGTGATTTTTTCACTTGCTTTTTCTTCAATAAGCGTGATTATCGCCTGTTTATTTAATAAGTTTTGCTCATAAACAGTGTCCAAATTTTTAAAGTAATCTTGACGCTTAGCGTTAATTTTTTTAGTCGCTTCTTTAAAGCGTTCCCAAATTGGTTCTCTATGTTCTCTAGCTACAGGTCCAAGTTCTTCTTTCCAAATCTTATGTAAATTTTGAAGTTCTCTAAAGGCTCTGTTGGTATTTTCATCGTTAGCTAATGCTTCAGCTTGCTCGATAATTTTAGTTTTAAGCTCTAAATTATGTTCAAAATCTTTATCGCGCAAATCTCTGTCTAAATGTAGTAGGTCGTAAAAACGTTCTACATTAAAATGGTAGCTATTCCAAGCGTTGTTATATTTATCTCTTGGTATTGGACCAGCAGTTTTCCATTGGTCTTGTAACTCTTTAAACTTTTTGTATTTAGTGTTCATAGAGTCTTCAGCATCTTCTGTTAACGCTTTAATACCTTCTATGATGTCTAATCGATTAGTAAGATTTTGCTTGTGGTTTTGTTCTATATTTTTGTAGTGACCACTTAAGCGTTGTCTGTAATCTTTATAGTTATCTTTAAAGCTTTGTTGGATAGGTGTGTGATATCTAAAGTCAATCTCATTACCACCATTACTTAAAAACTCTTCTTTTTTCTCGTCTAAAAGCTCATGAAACTGCTTGTCAAATTCTGTTTTGATGGCATCTACATGTTTTTTAATAGCTTGTACTTTTTCGTTTTTAACCAAACGCTCAAGTTCGATAACCAATTGCTCTAAATTAAGCGATTCGTAATCTTTATCTTCAATGTTGTGTCTGTCAACGTTACCTTCATCTTCAGCATCTTCTGCATTAGAATCTTCAATTTCATTTAAAACATCATCGTTATCTTCTACTTTTGAAGTTACTTCTTGTGGTGTTTCTGGTTGTACGTTTTCAGTGTTTTCTTTCGTTCCATCTGCATTTTGCAGGTTATCTAGCTCTGACATTTTTAAAATGTTTTTAGTTGATATTTATGTATTTAGCTTTTAAAGATAGTGACAAGTTGAAAAACTACCAATAATTTGTTGATTAACTCTTAGTTTAAAGATTTTTATTCCAGATTTTCCAAGATTTTTCTGCCTGAAACACTAACATGTCATAGCCATTTATAGTAGTAGCACCATGGTTTTTGCCATGTTTTAAAAAAACCGTTTGTGATGGATTATAAATTAAGTCGAATAAAATATGTTTTTTAGAAAGTCCACCATATGGAATATTTGGTGCTTCATTTACATCAGGAAACGTCCCAACAGGCGAGCAATTTATAATGATTTGATGGTCATTAATAATAGCTTCCGTTAACGTGTCATAGGTATAACTAACTACTTTTGACTGCTGTCTTGATACAAAATGAAATTGGATGTTTAGTTGTTTTAAAACATAAGCAATTGCTTTGCTGGCTCCTCCTGTACCTAAAATTAAAGCTTTTTTATGATGTTTATTTATGTGTGGTTTGATGCTTTTTTTGAAACCATAAATGTCTGTATTGTAGCCTTTAAGACGTCCTTTTTTAGTGAATTTAATAGTATTTACTGCACCAATTTTTTTTGCTTTTTTATCTAATGAATCTAAAAAGGGAATAATACTTTCTTTATAAGGGATGGTAACATTAAGGCCAGATAATCCTTTGGTTGTTAGTATGTTTGATTTAAAGTTTTCAATATTTTGAATGTCAAAATTTTGGTATTTAGCATCAGTAATATTTTCGTCTTTAAATTTTATTGAAAAATAGTTTTGAGAGAAAGAGTAGGAGATATCTTTACCAATTAATCCATAGTTACGCATGTGATTGCTTTGTTTTTTGTCCATATATTTCTAATGCTAATACGATTGCTATTCCTACTATGGTATAGCATAATGCGATTATAGTTTCGGTATTAAGTTCTGGTAAGTAACGTTCGTAATTTTCAATTATTTTTTGACCTCTAGAATCTACTAAAAATTCGCCTGTAGATTTTGTTTTAAATATGGTATGTTTAAATGGCCACACAACACCTAAGGATCCTACTATAAAACCTATAATTGATGCTAACGTGACATTTTTATAATGTTTTAAAATGTAATTTAATACATGAGAAAAAGTTACCAAACCAACTATTGAGCCTAATGTAAAGACTGCTAGTACTTTTAACATCCTAAGACGTTCTATATTTGCAGTAAAGCTAAAATCACCTATTAATACCTCAGAAAAAGTATCAAATAAAGCATTCACAGAGTCCACTAATAGTAAGACGTAATTGCCTAATAATATTAAGATAAATGAACCTGAAAAGCCAGGTAAAGTCATTCCTGAAACACTAATTATTCCGCAGAAAAAAACAAATATCAGGTTATCATTTTCTGTAGCAGGATCTAGAAAACTAATACCTATTCCTAAAACAGCACCAATGATTAAAGCTAAATATGTTGTGGTTTTCCAATCTTTAAAATCCTTACTTATATAATAAATCGAACCTATAATCATCCCGAAAAAGACACTCCAAACATAGAGTTGGTAGTGCGTAATAAGGTAGTCTAGGATTTTTGAAATACTAAAATAGCTTACTATCATTCCAAAAAATAGTAAGCTTAAAAAACGTCCATTTATATAATGATAAAACGCTTTAAAGCGTCCTTTTAAAAGTAATTTAAAAGCAGTGCCATTTACCCTTTGTAAGGAGTGTATAAACTCTTCGTAAAAACCTGCAACAAATGCTACGACACCACCAGATACACCAGGAACTTTATTAGCAGCTCCCATGCCTAATCCTTTTAAGATTAAGAATAGTTTATCTTTAAATGTGCGTGTGTTTTGCATTTAGCTTGCTTTATTACCTACTTTTTCAAGAATAAAAATAGTTAAAAAACCTGCAATCATCAATCCAATTGCTAAAACTAATTGAGCGTCTGTATTAGCGTTAATTTGAGAATAGGTTGATGGCAGTACACTTTGTTCTAAAACGGTTTTGTAGCTATCAAAATCTAAGCTGTTTTTTTGAAACACACTTAACGTTTGGTAGTCTGAAAGTCCAATAAAATCGACTACAGATCCTGAAGCGTCATCCATTACCGAAATGGTTTTTTTATAAGGCCAAACTTTATTTAACGAACCTAGAATAAAACCGGTTAGAATGGCTAGAGTTGTATTATGGTAATTTTTGAATAGCCATTTTAATACGTGGCTAAAACTAAGCAAACCAACAATTGCTCCAGTTGCAAATAGTGCTATTTTTTTTAAATCAAAGTCATGAAAAGCATCACTTAATGTTTTATATGCTCCTAAAATTACTAATATAAAACTACCAGAAATACCTGGTAAAATCATAGCGCAAATCGCTAATGCTCCAGCAATAAATAAAAAATAGGAGTTGGTATTACTAGCTAAAGATGGTAAACTAGTAATGTAAAATGCAGCTATAGTACCAATAATTAATGCGATAATGGTTTTAGCAGACCATTTATTAATTTGTTTACCAACAAAAAAGATACTAGCTATAATTAAACCAAAAAAGAACGACCATATTAAAACTGGGTGTTGTTCTATTAGGTATTTTGCTAGTCTCATAAACGAAACAAAACTGATAATAATACCTGTTAAAAGCGCTAAAAGAAAGTTACCGTTTAGTTGTTTCCAAAAGGCAAAAAAACCATCTTTTTTTAAGGTCTTTACTAACGTTAGGTTAACACCACTTATAGTTGTAATTAACTCTTCGTAAATCCCAGAGATAAACGCAATGGTACCTCCTGATACTCCAGGAACTGCATCTGCTGCTCCCATAGCAATTCCTTTTAAACTAATAACAAGGTAATCTTTTAAGCGTCTTTGCATAATTTGAGTTTTGTTGGTAACCAAAGGTATGCAAAAATCATTTTATGTTATGATTTATGTAACTTTTTTAACGCGTTTTTAAAGGTCGTAGATTGGTAGACCATTGGAAAAATTTCTTCAATAATAAATATTAGTTCTTCGTCAAAAGTTAATCCGTTTTTTAAGTGGTAGCTTCCTTTTTCAGTTTCTAATAAACCATAGTAAATACCAGCTAGTCTAAATTCAATTTCTGCATCTTCTGGGTAAAATTCTGCTGCCTGAATTAAGTTTAAGCTTGCAGCTTCAGGTTCTCCTAATTGAATTAAAATATCTGCTCTTTGCAACCAAGAGGCTAACTCATAATTTCCAAGTTCTAAAGCTCGCTTATAGCCACGTTCAGATTCTTCTAAAAAGTTTAGTCTGTGGTTTATTTGTGCATATAACTTCCAATAAACAGCGTTGTCTGCATTAATATTAATCGCTTTATTAATATAATATAATGCTTTTTGATAGTTTTTTTGTTTGTTATAAAACTTAGTAATGGCTATCCAACCCTTATCAAGTAATGGGTCTTCCTTTACAGTTTTATAATAATATTGTTTTGCTAAATCTATCTGACCTAGTTTTTCATGACATTGTCCTAATCTTAATAAAGCAAAAGATGTAGGGTCTTCCAATTCTAGGGTTACTGCGTAATTTTCGATTGCTTCATTATAACGCTTTAACTTTTCTAGGACTCTACCTTTTTCAATGTAAGCACCTACAAAAGTGTCGTCTGATATAATAGCAAATTCAAAAGCACTTAAAGATTTTTCGTATTGTTTTATAGTAAAGTATTGCTTACCTAATTGGTGCCAAGCAACTTCACAATATGGGTTTTTATCTAAATAACTGTTTAAAAAGGTGATCGCTTCATCATTTTCATTTAAAAAATCGAAGCAATACATAATGTTGTATAACGCAGAATAGTCATCCATGTCATCCTCTATACAACGCATAAAACTCTGTTTAGCTTCTTCAAAGTTATCTAAAAATAGATATTCCATTCCTATTAAAGAATGTAGTTCTGAGGATTCTTCTGCTAAATCTAAAGCTATATTTAAAACTTTAATCGCGTCTTGATGCTTATCATCTTTAGATAATATATTTGCTTTTTGAATGTATATTTCTTCATTTGAAGGCTCTAATACATACAAGGCATCTAGTAACTGATTCGCTTCTTTTAGCTTATTTTCAAACACATAAATTTCTACCTTAAATAATTTTAGATTAGTAGAGGTAGGGTGTTGCTCTAAGCCTAATTTAATAGCCTTTTTTGCTAGAGATACTTTACCTTGGTTAAGGTAATGGTGTATTATATTTTCAAATTCGTCCGAGTCAAAAAACAACACATTGTTTGTTTTTAACATCGATTCAAATTTGCTAAGCGATACTTTATTAGGTTCTTCTTGACTAAACTCCATAGGCACTGTTTAGGTGTTTCTATTGTAATAAATGTACTGTTCTATTACTTTTTAAATGGCATTTGCCACTTTTGTTTTTAACAAAGTAATCAACAATTACGGGTTTTGATGTGTTTTTGATTGATTGAAAGCGTCTTACTCTTTAATTAGAGTCCGTTATTTTATTTAATAAGTCAATAATAATGCCACACCCTTTAATAATTTCTTCATTACTGATGGTTAAAGGAGGTGTTATGCGTATTGCTTTAGGCTCAAACAGCAGCCAAAAAAGTATTAATCCTTGATTTTGCGCTTGTAGTACCACTTGGTCAGTGACTTTAGCATCTGTTGTAATTGCTGCTAACATCAAACCACGACCTCTAATTTCGGTAATTAAAGGATGTTGTAAGTGTTGCCTGATTAATTGTTCTTTTTCTAAAGCTTGTGACATTAAGTCACTATTTGTAACTTCTTGTAATGTGGCTAAAGCCGAAGCTGCAATTAATGGGTTACCACCAAAAGTTGTAATATGGCTTAGCTTTGGTCCATCCTGAAAGGCATCCATATGCGCCTTAGACGCTGTAAATGCGCCAATTGGTAATCCGCCAGCTAATCCTTTTCCGGTAACGACTATGTCTGGAACCACATTATAATTTTGAAAACCAAATAATTGTCCTGTTCTGCCAATTCCTGGTTGTATTTCGTCTAAAATTAATAGCGCTCCAACGTCCTGACATTTTGCTTTTAATTTGGCTAAATAGTCGTTAGTAGGCTCTATAAAACCAGCTCCACCTTGAATGGTTTCTACTATTACTGCAGCAGTTTTTGTAGTGATATGTTTAAAATGTGGTTGGTAATTAAACGTAATGTGACTAATATCTGGCAGTAATGGTCTAAATGGTGCTTTTCGCTCTTCAAAGTCCATTAAACTTAAAGATCCTAAAGTATTGCCATGATAGGCATTATGGGCTGCAATAATCTGACTACGTCCAGTAACACGTCGTGCTAATTTTATGGCACCTTCAATAGCTTCTGTACCAGAATTTACTAAATATGTAGACGTTAATGGTTCTGGCAAATGATCTGCTATAAATTTACATAAATCTACTGCTGGTTTTTGGACATATTCTCCGTAAACCATAACATGCAAATATTTGTCTGCTTGTTGTTTAATAGCATTTACTACCTTTGGGTGGCTATGTCCTAATGTACATGCAGATACACCTGCAACAAAGTCTAAATAGGCTTTGTTATTAGTGTCGTAAATATAGCTTCCTTTAGCATGAGAAATTTCTAGAGCTAAAGGATATGGCGACGTTTGTGCTTGGTGTTTAAAAAATCTATCCTTCATAACTCCTAATCCTGATCAGTCTTAGATTGTACTATTTGATTAACTGTTTGTTTTTTTGAAGTTGCTTTTTGTAAAGCAGGAGTATTAGTATTTGTATTTAGAAATTTTTTAGGGACATTTCTAGAGGCTTTGGGAGCTTCGTCTTTTTTGTTTAAATTTTTCTTTTCAGCTTCGTCGTCTGCTTTTTTAACACGTCCAATTAAAGCCTCTCCAAAAAACTCTTCACCTTCTTGATAGGCTTCTAGTCCTTTAATAACAGGTAGAGTAAAAGGTGGATCGTCTTTAAATAAATCTTCAACAGATTTTGGACGTTCATCATCTCGCCAATCAAAACCTCTAAGTTTTCTAGCGTTTAATGGTAAATCTTCTTCTGTATAAAGCTTACCTTCAAATTGTAAAAGTTTTCTAAGCTCAACAACTTCTTTTTCTTCAAAATAAATAATAATATCTGAAGATTTTGATTTTTCTATACCTATTAACTCTTGCTTATCATTTCTACTAAAATTAATAGATTCTGCATTTTTAAGTATATCTACTTGCTTGATTTGATTATCATCATCAAACATTCCTATTAAGCGTTTACCAGAAATTTGATTGTATGAGTCCTTACTAATCGTATCCTTACTAATTAAAAAAGCATTATAAAAAACGATGAGTGAATCTAATTTTTCGGTTTTAGGATTTGATTTTAAATGAATTGTGTCACCTGTCATTTGATTGTCCAGATTCCAGAGTATTGGTTTTCTTGCAGCCGAAAACGCATCGCCTTTATTTAATCGTTTTAAATTAATTAACTGTGTTAGTCCTGTTTTATGGTCTGCATGAATCGAATCTGCTTTGGCACTAATATCTGATTTATATACTTTACCATTGTAATAGCCTCTAGTAATACGATGTTCTGGTTTACCTGTAACCATCAACGTGTCTGCATGCATGTATATACTATCTTTTTCTTGGATAGTTATTGCTAAAGCGCGTTTGGTAATAAACACAGAGTCTTTAGCACGATAAACTTCTGCATAATGTCCTTTAATGATACTACTATTTATAGTGTCTGTAACGGTTATATTATTAGTTGCTGACGCAAAATTTAGTCTTCTGTCAAAATGCAAACTATCACCAACAATAACACGATTATCGTAGTCTATTCTTGAGTTTCGGACAAAATAGCCAGTGTCGTTTGTGGTGTCGTAAAAACCACGTTCGCTGTAAATTTTGCTACTATCACCAACTATTGTTGAAGGACCATACATGTAGGCATGACCATTATCAGAATAGTAATCCAGGGTTTTTGTGTTAAGCTCGTAATCTGGATTGACAAGTTTGACGCTATCTACAAAACGGTATTTTTTGTCATTCATATAATAACGACCAATACGACTTGTAATCGTCCCAGATGAGTCCCTTACAACTTTACCTCCAGATTTATAATAGGATTCTTGTTTTGCTCTGTTAAAGTATAGCGTATCAGATGTTATAGTAGATTGAGGATCTGTCAATACCACATCTCCACTTGCAAACGCTAATTGTGTTTTACCAGAATACTCCACGTATTTTGACGTTAAGTTTATGGTGTCACCTTGCTTCATGTTTACATTTCCGTAGGCTTCAACAAAATCTTCTTTACCATAAAATATGGCTTTGTCGCAAAACATATCAATACCATCATGGTAAATATGAACTTGACCTTGATCACTTCTGGTTAGGATACTTGCTCCTGGAAAGTTTTCTTCGTCAATATCACCAAATGCACCAGAGTCTTTAATCTCGATGGTTTTTTGTTGTGCTATTCCTAACTGCATTGTAAGCATTAAGAATAAAAAATATATGTGTTTATTAATTTTCAAGATGTCATGGTTTGGCACAAAAATAACGATTTAATAGACTTAGTATTATCTATTAGGAATTATTTAAGATGAAAAAACCTGCTATTATATTGAATAGCAGGTTGGTAATTTTAATTTATTTTTTAATTACATAAAAATAGTCTGTTTTCTGTCTGGTCCAACAGATACTATTTTAATAGGAATTTCTAATTCTTCTTCTAAAAATGCGATATAATCATTTAGCGCTTTTGGTAATTGAGAAGCTTCACTCATTTTAGTTAAGTCTTCGCTCCAACCTTTAAACTCTGTATAAATAGGTTCTACATTTTCAGGTTCTATGTTAAACGGTAAATGTTTAATCGTTTCTCCTTTATATTTGTAAGCAGTTGCTACCTTTAAAGTTTCAAAACCAGATAAAACATCACTTTTCATCATCATTAATTGTGTAACACCATTAACACGACAAGTGTATTTTAAAGCCACTAAGTCTAACCATCCACAACGTCTAGCACGACCTGTTACAGCTCCAAATTCTTGACCAACTCTAGCCATTTCTTCTCCATCTTTATCAAACAACTCTGTTGGAAAAGGTCCAGAACCTACACGTGTTGTGTATGCTTTAAAAATACCAAAGACTTCTTTAATTTGGTTTGGAGCAATACCTAAACCAGTACAAGCTCCTGCTGCAGTTGTATTACTTGAAGTTACAAATGGATAGGTACCAAAATCGATATCTAAAAGCGATCCTTGAGCACCTTCGGCTAAAATAGTTTTACCATCTTTTAGTGATTGATGTAAATAGGCTTCGCTATCTATAAATTGTAATTCTTTAAGTTTTTCAATAGACTCAAAAAATTCAACTTCCATTTCTTCTAAATCGTACTGTACGTCTACATTATAAAATGCAATCATAGCTTCATGCTTATTAGCTAAAGCTCTGTATTTTTCTTTCCAGCTATCTAGTTCTAGATCACCAACTCTAATACCGTTTCTACCAGTTTTATCCATGTATGTTGGACCAATACCTTTTAAAGTAGAACCAATTTTAGCTTTACCTTTAGAGGCTTCGCTAGCTGCATCTAATAAACGATGTGTTGGTAAAATTAAGTGTGCTTTTCTAGATACAATTAGTTTGGCTTTATAATCAACATCAAATTGGTCTAAACCTTCTAATTCTTTAATAAAAACAACTGGATCAACTACTACACCATTTCCAATAACATTCATAGCATCTTTATGAAAAATTCCTGAAGGTATAGTACGTAGTACGTGTTTTATTCCGTCAAATTTAAGTGTATGTCCTGCATTTGGACCACCCTGAAAACGTGCTATGATATTGTAATTTGAAGTTAAAACGTCGACAATTTTTCCTTTGCCTTCATCTCCCCATTGTAAACCAAGTAGTAAATCTACTGCCATTTTTAATTAGTTGTGTTGTTATTATTTTTTTTTCGATTTCCGTAAAAATATAGTGAGTGCTTAGAGATTTCGATATCAAAGACTTCTTCAATTGTTTTTTTAATTGCCTGAATTCTTGGATCACAAAATTCTATAACTTCTCCTGTATCTTGAAGTATAACATGGTCATGTTGTTTATCAAAATAAGACTTTTCGTAATGTGCTTGATTTTTACCAAACTGGTGTTTTCTAACTAAGCCGCAATCTAGAAGCAGCTCGATAGTATTGTATAACGTAGCACGACTAACACGATACTTCTTGTTTTTCATGTTTAGATATAGGGATTCTATATCAAAATGTTCATCGTTAGAATAGATTTCTTGAAGTATAGCGTAACGTTCTGGTGTTTTTCTATGACCATTCGCTTCTAAAAAAGAAGTGAATACGTTTTTTACAATCTCTTGATTTTTTATATCTGTTTTTGCGCTCATAAATACCAAGCAAATTTACATCTTTTTTTGAGGTTGCAATCATAAAACTTAGACTTTACTTTAAGTGTTATTAGACAGTTATTAACAACATTAATTTAAACCCGAGTTACCTTGTCTATACCGTTAAGTTTTTTAAGATTATCCATTAGCTTTTTAAGCATGGATTTGTTACGTACAATAACATTTATTTTTCCTTTAAAGATACCGTCATCACTCTGAAAACTAATACTATTCATGTTGACGTGCATGTTGGATGAGATGACTTTAGTAATGTGATTAACTAGTCCTAAATTGTCTATTCCAGATAAAATAATCTGTGCAGCAAACTCTTGTTGTGACGAGTCTATCCATCTTGCCTGAATGATACGATAGGCATAATTAGATTGCAAACTTATCGCATTTGGGCAATTTTTTTTATGCACTTTAATACCATCGTTTATGGTAATAAAGCCAAATACTGCGTCTCCAGGAATTGGATTACAACAATTAGCTAATTTGTAATCTAGTTTTTCTTCTTCTTTACCAAAGACTAATAGGTCATATTTATTAGTAATTTCATCTTTATTGACTTCTTCTGGAGATATAGTTTGTTTTCTGGTAATTTTATTTTTGAAAAAACTCATCAAAGCATTGCTACGTGAAGCAGCATATTCCTTAAGCATCGTGTTATCAATATTACCTGTGCCTACACGGTAAAACAAATCTAAACTAGTTTTTAAATGAAAATGGCTTACCATTTCATTAACCGATTTTTCATTAAGCGTAATTTTAAGTTGTTTTAATTTACGTCTTAAAATTTCTTTTCCTTCTTCGGCTATTACTTTAGTATCTTCTTTTAATAACGATTTAATTTTACCTCTAGCTCTTGCTGTGGTTGCGTAATCTAACCAGTTAGGATTAGGTTTTGCGTTTTCTGAAGTGATAATATCTACTTGGTCACCACTACTTAATTCGTGACTTAAAGGCACTAGTTTTCCGTTTACTTTGGCGCCTCTAGTTTTTTTACCAACTTCTGTGTGTATACTAAATGCAAAGTCTAAAGGTGTAGCGCCTTTAGGTAAGGACTTTAATTCTCCTTTAGGTGTAAAAACAAAAATTTCTTTAGAATACAGGTTTAGTTTAAATTGCTCTACAAAATCGACTGCATTGGTAGACGCATTTTCTAGCGCTTCCTGCAAACGATTAATCCACATGTCTAAATTATCCTCTTTGTCTTCGGCATTTTTATATTTATAGTGTGCAGCATAACCTTTTTCGGCTATTTCATTCATACGCTCACTACGTACTTGTACTTCTACCCATCGTCCTTTTGGTCCCATTACAGTAATGTGTAAAGCTTCATAACCAGTAGATTTTGGAGAGGATATCCAATCACGTAATCGGGTTGGGTTAGGTCTAAAATGGTCGGTTACAATGGAGTAGATTTTCCAGGCTAGAAATTTTTCGTTTTCACGATCACTTTTGTATATAATTCGGACAGCAAATTTGTCGTAAACCTCATCAAATGTAACGCCTTGTTTGTCCATTTTGCGTTTAATAGAAAATATGGATTTAGGTCGTCCTTTTATAGTGTAGTTTAAGCCTTCTTTGTCTAAGGATTTTTTTATAACATCATTAAATTCGGTTATATAAGCATCTTGTTCTTCCTTACTTTCTTTAATTTTATTAAGAATTTTGTTGTAAGTGTCAGGTGCTGTGTATTTTAATCCTAAGTCTTCTAATTCTGTTTTAATATTATATAATCCAATTCTATGCGCTAAAGGAGCATAAATGTACAGGGTTTCGGATGCTATTTTTTCTTGTTTATCAGGACGCATGCTGTCCATGGTTTGCATGTTGTGCAAACGGTCTGCTATTTTTATAATGATAACTCTAACGTCGTCATTTAAAGTTAGTAGCATTTTTCTAAAGTTTTCGGCTTGTAAAGACACGTCCATGTCTTTTTCTTTACTTAAAGACGAAATTTTTGTCAAGCCATCTACAATTTTAGAAACGGTAGATCCAAATAAATCTTCGATATCTTTAATGGTGTAGTTTTCGTTATCCTCAACCACATCATGTAGTAACGCAGCAGCAATAGATGTTGCATCTAGACCAATTTGTTGCGCAACAATTTTGGCAACAGCAATAGGATGGAAGATGTAGGCTTCTCCACTTTTTCTGCGTTGTGGACGATGCGCTTCAACAGCTACGTCAAATGCTTTTCGTATTAGTTTTTTGTCCTCTGTAGACAATGTGCGATAACTAACTTTTAACAGTTGTTTATACGCTTTGGCAATGTCTGCATTTTCTTTTTCAATATCGATTTCTGTCATAGATTGCTCTCCTTCATTTAAAATAGAATGAATACTAAAAATACTACAAAATTATGAATAGACAACACACATTTGTCTAATTTTGATTAAAACTGAATAAGCTTTTTGTAAGATGAAAATATTGCAGTAAAAAGGCTATTACTCTTTATAGACTTCCATTTTTAAACCCATACCATAATTGTTTAAACCAGCGTTTAAAAGATTTGAGTTATCGATGTTTTTTTTGTCAAAAAGAACCCATTGTCCATTGTTTTGAAAAACACGTTTTACAAAGGTAGTTTTTTCAGAAATTTGGTCTGTAAAAGGTAATAAAGGTCTAAACGTTGTCGATACTTTTACAATACCACGTCTAGTTTTAACTTCTTGATATTTTTTATTTGGAAGTAATTTTCCGTTTTTATCTGTAAAGCCTAAAACTTGTATGGAAATGTAAATACCATCTTTTGGTATAAAAATATCAAATCCAGACACATCAAATTCAAAAACAGGTTTGGTGTCTTGCGTGGCAATAAATATTACTTTTTCGTAGGTTAAAACATCACCAGGAAGCCCATTATTGTTTTTGTAAAATTGGACTCTAAATAATGTTGAAAACGGACGTTTTGCTTTATTACTTTTACCTCTTTTGTCCCAATCTTTGGCTTCGGTTTTAATAGGGATTAGCACTTTAGTAACATGCTTTGGCTTGTTGTCTGTGTTTGGGAAAAATACAGCAATTTCGCTTTCAATAGTGGGTAACCAACATTTATAATAGTCGTCGTGCTCAGTTGGTTTAATTGTAACTTCTTTGTGTTTTCCTGAAGGTCTTGCAGTAACGATAACCTCATCTAAAAGATCAGATTGTGGTGTCAAATAAAGGGTGTCTTTTAGCGTTTTTGAAGCAAGTTTGACATCTTTATAACCTAATGCTGAAACGAAAAGGGAATCGATATCTGAATATAGCTTTTTAGTGAATAAAAATTTGCCATCATCATCAGCAAATATTCCATTTCCGTTTCCAAACGAAACTGTAGCAAACGAGACGCCATTTTTTGTAATACTATCAATAATTCTAGTTTGACTAAAACTATTAATTGTAAATAGTATTGAAAGTAAAATAATGAAATATCTAGAGTGCATACAGTCTATTTAATAATGATTAATACCAACGCTTTTTCTTCTTTTTAGAAGCTTCACTTTTACGTCCTTTTTTATGTTTGCTTCCTTTTTTTGCAGATTTATGAATGATTGGTTTTGCTTTTGGGTCTAGTGGGTAAGGATGCTCATCTATAACATCTAATTGTAAATGAATCAGTTTTTGTATCTCCAATAGGTAAGGTTTTTCGTCTGCACTGCAAAGTGAGTATGCCATACCAGTTTGTCCAGCACGAGCAGTACGACCAATTCTGTGGACATAAGTTTCTGGGACATTAGGAAGGTCAAAGTTGACTACCGCATCTAAATTATCAATATCAATACCACGCGCAGCAACATCTGTTGCAATTAATATATTGACTTCTTTTTTCTTAAATTTATTTAATGCTTCTTGTCTTGCAGTTTGACTTTTATCACCATGGATACTGTCCACTTTATAACCGTTTTTAAGCAGCGTTTTTTCTAATTTATCTACACCATATTTAGTACGTCTAAAAATAATGATGTTACCTTTTATGGTGTTTCGTAGTAAATGTAAACCTAATTCTATTTTGTCTTTTTTAGGAACAAAGTATAGTAATTGATTGACATTTTTAGATGTCGAGCTGTTTTGAGCAACCTCTATACGTTGAGGCTCGTTTAATATTGTACTTGCTAATTGTTCTACTTTATAAGGTATCGTTGCCGAAAATAATAGGGTTTGTTTAGTCTTAGGACATAACCTTTCAATTTTTTTGACATCATCGATAAACCCCATGTCTAGCATTAAATCTGCTTCATCTAATACCAAAGTTTGGACATAGTCCAGATTAATAACATCTTGCTTATGTAAATCCAATAAACGTCCTGGCGTTGCAATTAAAATATCAACACCATCACGAAGTATTTCTTTTTGTGGATCGATAGACGCTCCACCAAATATTACTGCGCTTTTTAAGGTGGTGTAAGTCGCATAGGCTTCAAAATTCTCAGCAATTTGTATTGCCAGTTCACGCGTTGGACTAACAATTAATGCTTTAATTTTTCTTCCTTTTTTAGGCGCGTCTTGTTTGTCAAATAATAACTGTAAAATAGGTAATGCAAAAGCAGCTGTTTTACCAGTACCAGTTTGGGCAGAGACAATAACATCTTTTTTGTTAAGTACTACAGGAATTGTTTTTTCTTGTACTAACGTTGGGTTGTCGTATCCTTTTTCGGCAATTGCACGTAAAATAGGTCTATTAAGTTGTAAGTCTTTAAATGACATGAATTAAGATTTGCTACAAAGGTAGTTTTTTCCAAGCATTTATTGAGGCTTAATATTTTTTTACACTACACAAGGTGTTACTTTTTTGCTACTTGGATGGTGTAGGAAGTGACAATATCATTTTTTAGTTTTAAGTGTACGTCAAAAGTACCTATGTTTTTAAATTTACTAGCTAATGTTATCTGACCATTGTCTTGTTTTATGTATTCTAAATCACGAGTAATTTCATTAAAACCAGAATATTCTATTAATGTGACATCCTTGATATTAATGGCATCTGGAATTTTAAAGCTAAAATTTATAACGTCGTTTCTTTTTATGATTGTATTTAAATTTGAAGGGTAAATAGGTGTGATTTGATGTGTAAACGTCTTACCATAAACCATTGGAGATGCTGTATAATCACTTGATATTAAAGTACTATCCAATAACCATTTTTTATTAATTGGATAATGGTTTTTTGCAAATAGAATGGGTTCAGTTAAAAAGTAACCTAAATTATAGTCTTTTATAAAGACATCATTTATAAAATAACCACTAGACCAAGTGGCATCGCATAAATACCATTTGTCGTTTAACTTAACTGCATTCCAAGAATGGTTAACTAACTGTAAGGTATCTACATTAGTGGTTGTGGAACGTCCATAACCATTAATTATTTTACATTCTATATTAGCCAAAAAGCACAACTCTTTAATTAAATAGGCATAACCTGTACACATGGTTTTATTTTGCTTTAATAGTTTTTTTATGGCTTTATTTTTATAAGAATTATTCCAATTTACATAGCCAATACTATCGTTTTTAAATTTTTTTCTGTTTTTACTAACCTTACTATCTTGTGCTAAATCACCTTTAATATTACTGCAAACCCAAGTGTATATTGCTCTAAATTTTTCTGCTTCAGTAGGTAAATTAAAAGTCAAATTATGAGCAAGTAAGGGAAGGTTTTTTAAATCTAAGTTGCTATGACGTTTAGCAATATTATCAGCTCTGGTAAAATTGATGTCATCAAAATCGGTAATTTGAGCTGTTACTATCGTGCAAAGCAAAAAACATAAAAGTAGGCTTAGTTTTTTCATTTTAAAACACTTTATTTTTTAGACGAATAAACCGATTTAACAGCAACTTTACCCATCATAATATAGGAATCGTTACTTAAGCTTACATTTAAAAGTACGTTTGACATGCTATCTGGATTTTGAATAACCATCTTTTTAGACTCATAACCAACATAGTTAAACACTAAAATATCACCTTCTTTTAACTTTTCTGGAAAAATAAACTGTCCATCAAAATCAGTTGTAACGCCTACAGTTGTACCTTGTAAAACTACGTTTGCGCTAGGAAGTGGTAAACCATCGTTGTCATATACAGTTCCTTTTACGGTAATATTAGCTTGATTCTGATTGATTTTTATTTTAGAGGTCATGACTCTGGATAGATTGTCTTGTGCTTTTGCAGTTGTTAAAGAGAATAGGGCTAAACAAGCTAATCCAATGGTGCTTATAAAACTAAGTTTATTTTTTTTAGCTTTAACAGGAAGTGTTGTTAGCTGTGTGTTTTTAAATCTTCCGCAGACGTTGGTGGTTTGTTTAGTGTTGAAGTAAAGACCGATGTCTTCTGTAGTCATTTTAGTAAAATCGATAACCTCTTTTGTGCAAGCGTTACAAAAACCACCTTTAGGTGTAGGCGTAAATTGATTATAATTTTGATTACAAGGCGTCGTGATGTCTAAGTTTATTTGATTTTTCATGATATATAAGTTTAATACATTATTATGTAACAAACCTATGGTAACAATTGAAGTCATAAAACCAACACTTAGTTAATCCTGCTTTTGGATGAGTAAAGCATGTCTTTTACAGAGGAAGCAAAATTACAGTTGGTTGATTATTGACACATTTTAGCAGTAACACCTAATTGATTAGCTAATTTTTTGCGACGTAAAGTAACATTTTGAGGTTTTGTTTTTAAAAACTTAATAGGTAATGTTGAGTGCATTGCAATTGCATCATATGTGGATTTATGCTCAAAAAAACATTCGCTATTATAAATGGTATTGTTATAAGTAAATTCAAACGCTATAACGTACAAGTAGGTTTCAATAGCTTTTTTTGATCCTCCATTAAACGTGGAGTTACTATGCGAATAGTCGTCCACACGCTTATTTATAACTTTAGCAGTTGTATAACTACCATATTTTTTTATTTCGGCTTGCTCATAGTAATACATAAGACTAGAAGGTAATGTATATAACATAAAGGCTAAGCTAAGCGCAATAAAAAGACCTCCAAATATTATAAATCCTAAGCCATTTTCAACTTTAAAGCCTATAAAAGCAAACAAAACACCAAATAAAATTATAGCAAAACCAATTCCTAAAATCCCGAAGTGTGGTTTTATGGCTTGCTTAATAAAGTTTTTACGATCTGAAAAGGTAGTTTTCAATTATAGATTTTAAATACTAAGCAAGTTAATTAAAAACAGATTTATATTTAGACGTTGCATTTATTAAATTAGCAGATAACGATTTTAACCATAGTAATTGGTTGCTTATTAAATGCGCTTCTTGAAGATCTAATAAGGTGTTAGTATCAATCTCAGTCTGACCTGCTTGTATGTCTATATCTCGTTTTTCAGAAAGATTAGCATATTTGTTTTGTAACGTTTGATGTGCTTTATTTACATCGTCTACTTCTGTAAAAGGAATGGTTTTGTCTTGTTCTAATTTTAAAATCACATGCTTTAAAGTGTCTGTAATACCATCAATAATAGTATCAAATTCTTCTGAAGCAGATGTTGTTTTATGATTTAAAATATAACTACCAATAGACGCTACAGCAGATAATATGGTATGATTTAATGTAACGATATCGTAAATTAAAACCGATTCTTTTTGTTTAGATTTTGGGTCTTGCGTTAATCTTTGAAAGGCTGCATTTAGATTACTCATAGCTAAAAAGGCTTCTTTTCTAGAAATTTTATAGTCCAAGTTTTTAGCTTCTTTATTATGGTATAACTGTTTAGTAGCCTTTAAATAATTACTGTTAGATGTAATGGCATTAACTATAACTGCATCTAAATTTTTATATTCCCAACTTGGAAACAATAGGTAATTAGCCAAAACAGCAATGATTGCTCCAATCACAGTATCAATTACTCTGTATTGGATGACATCAAATGCATTTGGATCAATTAAAGCATATACAAAAACAATATTAAGTGTAATAAATGCAGCTCCAGCTTTATAACTTTGTTGGATTAGCGAAAATGCAAAGGTTAAAGATATGACTGCCAATACCATATATACTATGGTATTTTGAGTAATTAATACAACAGTTGTTGCTATAATTGCTCCAATAATAGTCCCTATAATTCGGTTTTTAGAGCGTTCTTTTGTTAATCCATAGTTAGGTCGCATAATAACCACAATGGTTAATACAATCCAATAGGCGTTTTTTAAATCAAAAAGACTTCCTAATAAAAAACCAAATACCATAGCTAAACTCACCCTAAACGCATGTCGTAACATAGGTGATTTTAAGCTAAAATGTTGCCACAAAATGTTTAGTCTATAATCCTGAGAGGTTAAAAATTGTTTAGAATCCTGTGTTTTTAAAGACGCTTTAGTGTTGTCTTTAACTTTACTTAAAACGCGTCTAATTGCTTTAACTTCTTGCAATAATTGTTTTTGGTAATCTTGAAGGTTTCTTAGTGTTATTGCACCTTCTCTAGCTTTTGGTAAGGTTATTTCTGTTACATAATCTTCAATAGCACTATTGGTTTTATCTGCTATTTTAGAAATGGAATCAAAGTCAGGAAGTGTTTCTTTTTTAATTAAAAGTTCTGATAAAGTAATAAGGTGATTTCCTAGTGCTTTATTTAAATCTTTAAAAGGTGTTAAGTATGATTTTTGAAGACCAAATAACGTATCTATTTTAGAATAATCTAAGGTATTTGCTAATGCTAATTCAAAAATATCAACAAGCGATATAAAAATTAAAAGACGTCTCTCATTAGAGTAGGAGCGACCAGAACGTTTTCGGCCTTCCAATAGTAGTTCTCTTAAAGTTTCATGTTTTTCACTTATTTGTGTTTGTAGGATCAGTGCTTTTTTAGCGTATTTTTCTCGTTTATTAGATTTAGTTAGCAGTTTACCCCTAATTTTTAAATACTCGCCAGTTAAAGCTAAAGTGTCAGATAATAACTGGTCGTCATCCTTTTTAGGCGCAATCCATTTAGAAAATAATGAAACCAATAAGTACCATAAACCTCCAACTCCCATTAAACCAACATGCAAAAAAATAGCAACAGGATCTGGTTTGCTAATTGCTAATGCTAAAACAATAGATAATAGTCCAGAAAACGATATTAACGAGGCTCTAAATCCATAGACAGATATTAAACTAATAGCAAAGCTTAACACTGCAATAGCAAGTATTAATAAGACAAAAACAGGTTTAGTAATAAAAATAATAAACGTCACTAACATCGTTAGCACTATACTAATTAGTATCCCATTAATTTTACGTCTTAAACTACCAGGAACATCACTTGGAGCATTCAAAAACGCACCAACAGCTATGGAAGGAGCATAGACAAATAAGTCTATAGCACTAAATATTACTAAAGGTAAAACAGCAGCAATAGTAAGCACGACTCCTCTGTAAAAGCTTGAGCCTTTAAGGAATAATTCGATTGTTTTTAACTGTGTCTTTAGCTTGTTTTGCATTTAAGCAAAGGTAGTTTTTAATGTGAATTGGCTAGATTAATCTTGTGTTAATTATAATTGAAGCAATCCAAAGTCCTTTAATTTTTGCATTTGTTTAGAAAACCAAAAGAGTTCAAAATCTTCAAATTGGGACTCAAAATCTTTTTTTAATGCTGAAAATGAAAGCGCTTTTCCTGTGGTTGGTTTTAAGGTTTCAAGCGTATCTAGCAACCATTCACCTTCAGGCTTATTGACTGTAATTTGAAGTTGATCCGTTTTATCATGAAACGTTAGCTCCAGCAATTCATTTACAAATCCTTTTTTAGTTTTTGTGTATTCTCTAACTAAAGGTAAATTACCTAACCACACTATTTTTGCAGTTGGCTTAGTTGTTAAGCTAGCTGGTGTGTTTAAGCAATCCTCGATGTAATAAGGTGTAATTGTACTTTGCGGAATGTCAAAATCAAACCATTCTTGTAAGTCCATGTCAAAACCAATACCATGCATAAAATTAAATAACGATTTTTTTAAACCGAAACTAAACATATTATGGTCAATGCCAGTTTTGTCCGTAAAATCAATATCATTATTTGCAAATGTTATAGACTTGTAATTTGGTGTAATCCCATAGTCTGAAGGGTTTAACCCAATAGGACTATGTGCTGTTAACGCAAATTGATGCCAAAATCCAGATTGTATTATACCTAACTCAAATAACTGTCTAACCATCTCTAAACTATCAACAGTTTCTTGTACTGTTTGTGTAGGATAACCATACATTAAATAGGAGTGGACCATGATGTTAGCTTGTGTAAAGTTACGCGTAACTTGTGCGACTTGCTCCACAGTTACACCTTTATCAATTAGCTTTAATAGTCTGTCTGATGCTACTTCTAAACCTCCTGAGACTGCAATACAACCTGAGGCTTTTAGTAAGTAACATAAATCTTGTGTAAAGTTTTTTTCAAACCTGATGTTGGTCCACCATGTAACGGTTAATTGACGTTTTAAAATCTCTAAAGCCAAGGCTTTCATTAACGCAGGAGGAGCAGCTTCGTCCACAAAATGAAATCCGTTTTCTCCTGTTTGTGCAATTAGCTGTTCCATTCTATCCACTAAAAGGGACGCAGCAATGGGTTCGTAAATTTTAATATAATCTAAAGATATGTCACAAAAGGTACATTTTCCCCAATAACAACCATGAGCCATAGTTAGCTTATTCCAACGTCCATCGCTCCATAAACTGTGCATTGGATTAGCAATTTCAATAACCGAAATATAATCTTCTAGCAACAAATCTGAATAATCTGGTGTGCCAACTTGTAGTTGTTTGTAATCAGGTCGTGTGGTGTTGTTTTTATATACAACTGTATCCTTGTCAAGAATAAAAGTTCTTTTAAATTCTTGTTCAGAAAGAGTTTTATTTTGAGTATTACATACGTTTTGGTGCAATAACTCAATTGGCAGTTCGCCATCATCTAAAGTAATAAAGTCAAAAAAGTCAAAAACACGTGTGTCTGTGACCTGACGTAATTCGGTATTAGGAAAACCTCCACCAATTGCTATTTTAATTTCAGGATAATTGGCTTTTATAAATTGTGCGCATCTAAATGCACTGTATAAATTCCCTGGAAAGGGAACCGAAAAACAAATTAACTTTGGTTGTACCGTTTTTAGTTTGTTTTCTAATATGTTTAGTGTTAGGTCGTCTATAAATGTTGGTTTATTTTGCAAGCTATCGTATAGCTCGTCAAACGCATTGGCACTTTGTCCTAAACGCTCAGCATATCTGCTAAACCCAAAATTAGGATCGATACACTCAATAATAAAATCCGATAAATCCTCAAGATATAAGGTTGCTAAATGCTTGGCCTTATCTTGCATTCCCATTTCGCCAAAAGCCCAATCCATATCTTCTAGTTGTTCAAATCTAGAGGCTTGTGGTAGGAAATTTGTGGTGCATATTTGTCTTGCTAAGGTTTGATTTTTACCTTGAAGAAACAAAATTATAGCATCTAAAGGCTGTAAATAATCCGCTTTTAACGTGTAAATACGTTGACAGTTTTCTGTTGCAATTGAATCGTTTTCTATTGCTAAATCAAAAAGTTTTTCAAATGTTTTTTTACTGAATAATTCTAAAATCACCTCAATCCCTAAATCCATCTGAAAGGCAGAAACACCTATCGTTTTTAAAAATCCTTTTAAATAGGCAGTTGCAGGATAAGGTGTGTTTAATTGCGTAAAAGGAGGCGTTATTAGTAAAAGATCTTTCAAAAAAATGGCTTTAAAATAGATTGCAGCAAAGATAAGTTAATGTAGCTTATCGGTTTTGTGTTCTATTAGTTTTTTATAAAAGCAGCTAGTTTTTGACGTTTTTTAAGTGGAATCGCATCATTATGTACAATTAAAGCTAATTGTGATTGGTCTTTTTGTTTCGCATAAAGCAAGGTGAATAATTGCGCTGTGGTTAAGCGCTCTGTTGCAGCTTGTACCAAAATCATTTTATCTCCAGGTTTTATCAAGCCTTCTTCCAAAACACGAACGTAAGTTCCTGGTCGTGCATGCTTAATAAATTGTTTAAGAATTGTTTGCGTACCAAAACGGATGCCTAATTTAAAACAAGGTTCTCTGGGTTGCGTGACTTGTACTAAAGCAGTGCCAATTTTATAAATATCACCAACAGTTATTTTAGTTTCGTCTAGACCTTTAACGGTTAGATTTTCGCCAAAAATCCCGTAATTAAAATCTAAATTGGGATATAAGTTTTGCCAATACGCATAATGGTCTTCCGAAAATAAATAACAGGCTTTAAAAATGCCACCATGATGTTTGCGGTCAGAGACCTCATCGCCTTTAACGTCTTCTTTTTCTAGATAAATACCTTCTTTTGTAGGGTATTTATAAATTCCGGTTGTTTGTGTTTTTCCATTCCAAACAATGGTTGTTGGTTTTGCTATGTTGGTAGACGTGATTTTCATAAACTTTAATTACTATTAAAATACCAAAAAGGGATATTTAAAAGTGTTGTTTTAATAAACGCACTATCCTTTTTAACCAGTCTGTTTATAGTTAACACGTGTTTGCCTTCAGTAATGTTTTTTAAAGATAAAACGGTTTCAAAACCTTGCTGATTATTATTGTGTTTAGCATAAATAAAGTCAGGATTATCATAGTCCAAACTGTCTATTTTAAAACTATAAATATTAGATAGTGTTAGCATGTAATCTGCTTTAAGACGGTCTCGACTGTTTTTTGCAATCATTTGATTGGTAGAGGTAAAAATATCCGATTTTAAGCCACGTTTATCCTGTTCTGGTTTAAGGGATTTGTTGTACTCAAAAATAACGTCTTCTATATCATTTTGGTATTCTATAAAAACAGGTAAATAGTTGGTGTTTATTATTTTAGAAGGAATAGAGGCATCTGAAATAAATAAACCTTTTTCTGTGATGCTTTCGTCATAATTATTAGCATTAGCAATAAAACTATTAGAGTCATCCATTACTGAAAAATAGTTAGAACGATTATAACTATATGAAGCTAATAATATAATAACAAAATAAATAGGAATTAAAGTAAAGCTTAGTCGTTTACCAAAGCGGTTATCCAAAAAATTATGAACTAATGGACGATATAAAAAGGACAGTGTTAAATAGCTAAACACCCAATAAAACGGAAAGTAAATTTTTGCTAACCATTTGTTTTTTTTAAGATAGCCTTGTGTGACAAAATCTAAAAAAGTAAGCAGCATCCCAATAAGTATAAAAAACAATAATACCATGCCTATTACAAATAACAAAAAGTGTTGATTTTCGTGATTACGAAGAAACAGATAGGCAATTGCGACAATACTTCCTATTACAATAAATACGGATAGTATATAAAAAATCAGCAAAAACGAAACCGCAAAAAGGATACTACAATAATCCTCTAGTTTAGCAATATACTTATCAAAAGAACCTACTTTTTTACGTAAATAACGGTCAAATTTAGGCCTGTAATTTAATTTTTTATAGTCTATATCTCCTGAGACGTAACGTAATCCTAAGGCACCAATCCATAAACCTCTTAGTATAACATGAAGTAATAATGTAAATAGTAAAATGGAACAAGAGATAAGCGCAATCATTAAGATTGTGGTTAAATACGAGTTACTTTCGTTTTGAGAAATATTGAAATATAACTCTAAGGGTTCAAACGCTTGTGATAATCCGTAAATCGAAAACCCAGAAATAATTAATTCTAACTGCCAACTTTCTTGTTGTAGTTTGTCAAGCCAAGCTTTAAAAGCTTTGGATCTATAATTATTTTGCATGGTGTTACTCTGGTTGGTTTTTGTAAATATAGAGTAAATATTGAAAAACTACTTTTCGTTATTTAAAATAGTAGCAACTGCTTGTTTGTATTTTACAGGATTACTAGCCTTTTTGATGGCTTTGTAAGTTTTTTGAGGATTAGAAAACGACTGCGAGAAAAACTCCCAAAAGCCTAACATTTTCATTTTTATTGGTGTTGGACCAGAAAGGTAGTCGTCGTACTGTTGGTAAATCGTATCATGAAACTGACTAAAAATTTCCCAACGGTCTTTAGGATATGCAGTGGTGTTATTTTTAATCATACTTGGTAAAAACGGATCTGCAATTAGTCCACGACCAATCATAAAATGATCAATACTAGGAAAGCGTGCTTCCATAGTTTTAAAAGCGTCTACAGATGTAATATCACCATTGTAATATAACTTGTGTTTTGTGCCAGTAATACAACGCTCAAACGCTTCCAAATCTACAGGTCCTTTGTATAATTGTTTACCAATTCTGGCATGTATCGCAATATTTTTAAGTGGATAACTGTCTAGAATAGGGAAGGTGTCTAAAATTTCGGCAGCATGTTCATAACCCATTCTCATTTTCATGGAAACCGTTATGTCGCTCTCGTTATGTGCACGTTTTAAAATCTCGTCAATTTTTGTAGGATTGCATATCAAACCAGAACCCATTCCGGATTTAGTAACCATTGGATAAGGACAACCTAAATTCCAGTTTAACTCTTTATAACCTAAACTTTGAACATAATCTACGACAAACATAAACTCGTCAGCATCATTTGTCATGACTTGTGGAATCACATTTAAAGTCGTGTTATTTTCTGGTTGTAAATCTAATTGATACGATTGCTTAATTCTTAGCTTTCCGTTAAGTCTAATATAAGGTGCATAAAACGTATCAATACCACCAAAATAATGATGAAACGCGTTACGGAATCTAAAATCCGTAAAACCTTGTAAAGGAGAAGAGAGTAATGTAATTGACATTTAAATGTAAAACAGGTAAAATTAATTAGGCAAATATACCTTCAATTAATTAGAATTTAGCGGTTTTAAAAAAACCTAAGAATAGAATTAAATTTTACACTTTAAAAATCAGTTAAAATTACTCAACATCAGGTAGTTTGTAGCTTTTGTAAGCACCTAAAATTCCGAATAAAGATAAAATTAAAACCACGCCTTCAATAGATATTGATGATACTAATGCACTTAAACCACCAGTAAATAATAAAATTATACCAATAACAGTATTACTAACAGAAACGTAGTCTGTACGTTGGTTGCCTTTAGCCATATCTACAATGTAAGTTTTACGACCTAGTCGGACGCCTCCATGAGCAATTCCTAAAATAAAAAAAGCTACAGGATATAACCAAACTAGACTTCTAACAGTGTCAAAATAGGTAATTATAAAAAATAAGATAATCCCTAAACCTGATGCAATTAATACAGCAATTGCCATCACATTTTTACTGGATTTGTCAGCTAGTTTTCCCCAAGTTGGCGAGCTTACAATGGATGCGATCCCTTTGGCTATAATAAACAATCCAAGCAAATAAACTTCCTTGCCAATGTATTTTTGCGCTAATAATATGTAGTAAGGTGCTGTTAAAGCAGAACATAATAATAGCGATCGTGCGATTACAAAATTTCTAAAATGCGCATCTTTTTTTAATAGTTTTAATTTTGAAATAAAAGACGTTTTGTCGTTGTCCGAAGCATCAGTATCTTCCGGAAACTCCTTAATTCTAGAATAAATTACAGCAGCAATTAACCACATTGCCGAAGCAAAAAAGATTAAATAGCTATAGAAGGTAATGGTTTGTTCGCTTTTAGATTGATATAAAATAAACAATCCAGCAGCAAGTACTAATATTCCAGAAACAGATACAGTGTAACCTTTAAGTTTACCGCGTCTTGTTTTTGGAATGGTTTTTCCAGTCACATCCTTTGACGATAACGAGCAAATACTTCTGGACAAACTAAATATTATAACAGCTATAATAATTAGCCATCCTGCAGTTGTACCTTCAAAATTTAAAGCTATAAAACCAATAGACGCAATTGCTAAAAATTGTAAAAAAGAGCCAAAAACCCAAATCCATTTTCTAACAGGTTGCTTTTTGACATATTTTGATAAAAATACTTGCGGAACCATAGAACCTGATTCTCTAATAGGTACAATTAAACTAATTAAATATACAGGAGCACTAACATAACTCATCAACCATGTTAAGACCGTTTTTGGATTGCTTAATGTGTCTCCTAATTTGGTAAACACACTACTAAAAATCAGTAAAAAATAGTTTTTTGGTACAGCGTCACAAGCTTGCTCAGTAATGTCTTTGCAAACACGTTCTTCCGTTTCGTTGTTTAAAAAGCGATATAGTTTTTCGGTTATGGACAAAAGGTTACTTGCTAAATTGAATTAATAATAATACCACAATAGCTATAATTAAAAAGATAATTACCGTGTCTTTAAATTTGCTAGAGGTATCTGATATAATATGACCACTAGTTGTTTTAATAGGATCAGTACCTAAGGTTTCCATGTCTGGGAAATCTGTTGAAATCGTGTGTGGTCTTCCGTCGTAAAAATTAGGATTTTGTTCTAAATTTTCGACTATAATTTTACTTTCATAAAGACCAACATCCAATTGTTCTCTAACGGTTTTAATAGCTTGAAGCTTTTTGCCTTTAGATAATAAATTTAGGATGTTGGTCTTATTGATTTCAATACTGTTTATAACAATAGTCATTAGTATTCAGTTGCAGCTTTTAAAGCCTCTAAACCACCAACAACAGGTAACGTTAATGTAGTTTTGTCTAAATCTACTGTTAACTCAGTACCAGGTTTTGGATGGATTGTAAAGTCTTTATCGCTAGAAAAGATAATTAATCCTATTTGCTGACCAGCTTTAATAATTTGATCATCTGGTTGTAATTTAAACGTTAAGTCATAAAATTTACCAGGTTTTAAAGGTTCGCTTTCGGTTAACGACTTATAGTTTTGAGGATCAGCCCAACCACGTGTAATAATATTATCAGTTAATACTTTGGCGTCGTCTGTATATGGTAACGAGACTAACCAAACCGATAAATTAGCAGCAGGTTTACTACTAGATAAGCTTATGCTAATAGTACTTTCTCCAGATACATGTAAGTCTTGTTTTAAAGTTGGTGTTGCGTATAATAATCTGTGTGTTGAGTTTGATGCTTGCGCATGGTCTTTCCCAGAAATGGTAAAATCGTCTACTAACGTTTCTGTTTTTTGACGTTTGCTAGCTTTTGTAGTTAGCATTCCCATTTGGTTACCACCTTTATTTAAATATAAAGTCACGTCTTTAGCCTCTGGATTTGGATAAGCATCATAAGCAGTTGGTTGATCACGTTTATCATTTTCTCTAACAATCCAAGCTTGTTTATCGTTTTCTACACCATTTTCTACACCATGTAAATAACGTGTAAACCAACGGTTCATCATAGTCATTGGTGGTGGTCCACCATGTCCATTTTGGTGGTAGTAAATTTGGGTTGGTAATCCCATTGCTTTGGCCTTTTGGTAAATACGGTTACTGTGTTCTGGCATTACATTCCAGTCGTTAAAACCATGAGACATTAATAATGCAGCTTTCATACCATCCATTTGGTTAAGGTAATCACGATCATTCCAGAAGTCGTTTAAATCTCCTGTTTTTCTGTCCATTCCGTTAGCCATTTCTGTATCTCTAACCGTTTTGTTGTTGTAAGGACGTTTGCTCTCGTCACCACTATGTATAAAATCGTATAGTACATCAATATCTTCACCTAAATAACCTCCAGGATGACGCACTAAACCGTTAGATCTGTAGTAGTGATATGATGAGGTGTTAGGTGCAATTGGGATAATAGCCTCTAAACCCTCCACTCCAGTTGTCGCAGCAGCTAATGGTAATGTACCATTGTACGACGTCCCTGTCATACCAACTTTTCCTGTAGACCAAAAGGCTTTAACCTCTTCATCACCATCAGGTGTTGTGTATCCTTTAACACGACCATTTAACCAGTCAATAACTGCTTTAGGTGCTAACGCTTCGTTTGGTCCACCAACGGTTGGACTACCTTGCGATAATCCTGTACCTGGAGACGACGAGTGTACAACAATATAACCACGAGGCACCCATTTAGAGATATGCGAATTTGATATAATTGGACGCTCTCCTAAACGTTTTACCTCAGGATGTGCACGCTCTTGTGTTGGTAACTCACCTAACTCATGCTCTACATTCCACATAATACCAGGAACATCTGGTGCGACTCCAGCAAAATAAGGACTAGTCACGTATATTACAGGTAATTTTAAACCTTCAGTATCTGTTTGTTTTGGTCTAGTTACAGACACGTGCACACGATCTAATGTGTCGTCTCCATCTGTATTAAATGTAGTTTGTACCCAAAGGTCATGCCTTATGTAATCTTTGTAGTTGCTAAATCCTTCGACAATTTGCGCTTCTCCATTTTCAAAAACAGGAACCGTTTTGTCTTGTGCAAAACCCATTGTAGCCACTAAAAATAGTGCTGCAAAAAGCCTTGACGTCATGCTTAATGTTGTCATAATAACTGGTTGTAAAGTTTGTTGGTTACAAGTTAGTTATTTTTTATAACACCTAAAGCGCTTAAATGTTAAGGGAATTGTAAATGTTTTAAAGCTGAATTTTAGCGCGTTTATTACAGCTAATTTTTACTAAACCCAATACTACACTAGATTTTAGCGTCTTTTTTTGAGTCTAGACTGAGTGTCTTTAAAAATTAAATAACTTAACACGCCAAGTATAACTACTAATCCAATGGATTTATAAGCGTTATCGTTTTTAGGAAATTCATTTATGGCTAAATCAATTAGAGTTGCTAAGCAAGCACTAGGTATACTACTAATCTTGTAGTGTTGCGTTTTATATTGGTTAACTTTTTAATGCTGAGTAGTATTGCACTTTTAATTATTAAGCGGAAAGGTCACACCAACAGCAATTGCGCCAGCAAATTGTTTAACCGAAGGTTGAAAAAAATAGGTGAAGCCTAAATCTACATTATTATTTTTTCCTAGTTCTAAACCAAACGCTAACGGAATATGATAAATAATTCCACCTTTGTCCACAAAATCAAAAGCAGTTAAGGTTTTAAAAGATCCTATGGATGTTCCGATACCTAATTCTAGATAAGGCGCAACCCATGGAATTGGTGCACGTAATCTGGCCTTACCACCAAGTAAAAATGCTTTAGTTTCGGAAACCTCAAAGGTAGGATTGTTGTTTAAATCCTTACCATTAGAGTTTGTTATAATAAAACCAGCGTAAGGTCTTAACTCTAACCAAGATTTTACTTTAAGTACTAATTCTGTTTGTGCAAAAACACCTTTGTCTGCTACGTCTGTAATACTGTTATAAGGTACAGAAATACCATAACCCAATTGTACATTTAACGATTTGTCTTTGGTAATTTGTGCTTGAGTAACCATTGTAGTTAATACAAGTAGCAATAGGGTAAGGGTGTTTTTCATTTTTGGTTTTGGTGGTTGGTTGTTTTGTTAGGTTTTAATTGTGAAAAGTAGTTAGTGACAAGCCATGGTCTATCACCATTATTGCAATAGTTTTTTTAAAATGTTAAAGATTATTCTGGTCTTTCAGGAATATAAACAACGTCTACATTTATTGTGTTTCCATATGTTACGACTATGGAACATAATACAGAAACACTTTTTCCATTGTGGTTAGCAGGTTTCATTATAGGCATTTTTCTAAGCACTCTTAAGATTTCTGCTTGAATGGTTACTTCTGAATCTCTCACTTTCATTCCTGTTAAATTACCGTCTTCGTTGATAATAAAAAAGGCGTCCACTTGTTTAGGATCAGAAAGATTTAAATCTTTAGAGACACTTAAGTTAAACTCTCTTTTAATGAACGTCGCTATTTTATTATCAAAACAGGCTCTTGTTTCTTCTTTTGAGAGCGCTTCACAACCATTATAGACTGGAGCAAGGTCTACATCTTTTAATAGCATACTATTGTCGGTAGTATAAGTTGCTAAACCGTCATCATGCGACACAATGCTGCATAAACTTAATAAAGCCTGTTCTTCAGCTGCTGTCATATTACCTTGAGCCATCACTTGTTCCTGAACAGCATTTATTTTTGTCATTAAATCACTTTCTGTGGTTTTTAACGCGTTAGATTCTTCCTTACAAGAAAAGCACAGTAAAACACTAAAAATGATTGAATTGACCATTATATTTTGGAATCCAAATTTTGTTTTACGATTAAATTTGTATTTCATGAGTTTTGATTTTTATGCTGGTTAAAAACGTGATTGTGTTTGGTTAGTTACGTGGTTTGTGTGCGTAATTTAGTAAATAAGAACTTGACGGAAAATTCGTGAGGATTTCGTGAGGAGGTGAGGATTAACCATTAATTATTAACGTTGTTATGGCAAGTTTTTTCACAATACATTTCCATTTAATCTTTCAGCGTAGGTTAAAAACCATACACCATTCATTGAAGTGCCTGCTCCAGGATAAGCCTCAACCATTGAGAATTTTAGCCTTCTTCCTGGTATCATTAATGCTTTAAAATTAAAAGCACAGGCGTGGCACATTTTATTATTGTCAAGAAATTCAATTCTGTCCATTACGACATCCCATTCTTCGCCAGTTATATCACGCCAATAATCATCAGTATTTTCCATTCTTATAATTCTAATCCTAAAGGAACCGAAATCTTTTTCTACATCTGTAATGATACCATATAAAAAACCATAGTTCGTATAAACATCCGAACCAATTTCTTTAGCATATTCAATATGTTCTTCATCAATTAGCATTGGGCTATTAAAAGCATGAAATTCTTTATCATCATCATTTGGTGGTGGTGGTAAAGCAGCTTCATACCTTTGTTTATTTGCCTCGTTCCAACCTTTTTTAATTGCTTGAATTCTTTTCCTTTTAGAAGGATGAGTTTCTGTATCTGATAATGTTCCTAATAAGTCAATTGCTTTACTTGCATCTTCCAAACTAGCTCCCATTTTATAAAGAACGAAGCCAGAAAATTTATCGGCTTCTAATTCCGCTTTTAATTGGTCTGAAGATGAACTTAAAGTATGTCCAGATAAGTGATGTCCTATTTCGTGTGCCAAAATTGAAATAGAACTCCAACGTGATTTAGTGGACCTATCTGTATAATCAAACAGTCTTTCGTCATAAAGTATATATCGTTGATTTTCGATAATAGTTGCGACTGCATTTTGTATATTGGCTTTGTAAATTTCAAAATTTGATGGAATTCCGGAATATGATAGAATTTTATTTATAATATCGACTTCTCGAGTATTTGGAAGTGAAATTTCCAAATTATTCTCTTCAAACGCATAATTGTATCCACAACCTAAATTAACATTTTTAATTTTTCCAATTTCATTTTCGCTCATGGGAATTATAATGGATGCTTTTATATCTATTGGTTCAGTCGGTATATCTTCAATTTTAGTGTTGCGTTTATTCTGTTTACAACTTATTATCGAAATCGAAATCAGAAATGTTAATAGTGTTTTTCTCATTTTTTTCAAATTTGCCCTAACGTATATGTATTAGATTGGTGGCGTGTTTAAGCGCCTAACTTAGCAAATAAACATCAGATAGAAAATCCTTGAGGATTTTTGCAAGTAGGCTAGAAACAAGCAATTAATTATACACGTCTTAAGTTTGTCTTTCATTAAATTTAACTAATAAATAGAAAGAACAAAAGAGAGAAATAAGATTAGTATACACGGTGAAGCTTTAGACTTCGACAACATTGATAATCCTCTCTCTTTTTCTACTAAG
>NZ_JBAKAO010000011.1:0-119666 GCF_038154885.1 Olleya sp. Ti.3.14 | reverse complement strand
CTTAGTAGAAAAAGAGAGAGGATTATCAATGTTGTCGAAGTCTAAAGCTTCACCGTGTATACTAATCTTATTTCTCTCTTTTGTTCTTTCTATTTATTAGTTAAATTTAATGAAAGACAAACTTAAGCCGTATATAATTTATTGCTGGTTCTAGCCTACTTACGAAAATCCTCTCGGATTTTCTATTCTATTTGCTAAATTAGGTGTTAAACTACGCAACTAATCTTATAAAAGACCCTTGGCATTCATTGACAGAACATAATCTTTATTCATAATTATACTAGCTAAAATATTCACTTTTAAATATACAAAACAAAAAACGGTTTTATATATCATCATATAAAACCATTTAATTAATTTTATAATTATTTTTTTTAGTTTCTCTTCATCTGTATAGCTTTTTTTGAATAAGTTGAAGCTTTGGTTTTCTGACTTTCACCGCAAGACATTTTAATTTCAATTACTGAAGCTAATGTTATAACTTCTCCTGTTTTATTGTTTTTAAACAAAATCTTTCTAGGTGTTGACATCAATTTTATTTTTTCCTTCGATTTTAAAGGATTATAAACTACTTCAATTGGAGTGTCCTGACTATACTTTTCTTTAATACCTAAAGCTTCTATATCCAACGAATTTATCTCTTTACCATTAACTGATACAGAAAAATCTGGATCTTGAAAAATAATTCCATCTTTACAACCTCCTGCTTGATCGCCCCAAGACGCACAAATTTTGAATCCAAACCCTTGAAACCTAAACATCCCACCTTTGAAAAAAATATCATCCCCTATATTGACCTCTGAATCAATAATACTTGATATATCTTTACCAATATTAGGAGATATAGTTGTGCTGGCATTTACCTGCATTACTAAAAATAAAATAACAGAAAAAAATAATACTGAGTGCTTTTGTAATTTCATAACTTAAATATTTAATTGTCACCTACTCTTTTAAACGATTTTCGGTTTGCTCGTATTTATACTAACAAAATTATACGTCATAGTGTCTAATATCTATAGCTATTCTATTAACCGCTAGTTTGAATCTATAAAACTGGACTTTGAATAAATCATCTGTACTTAAAATGATATAATAAAATAAAGCTAATCCATAAAGAAAAACAACGAAATGGTAACACGGTATATAATTAGTGGCGTGGTTCTCGCCTGCTTACGAAAATCCTCGCGGATTTTCTATTTGGTTTTTATTTACTAAATTAGGTACTTAAACTACACAACAAACCATATAAAAACACGTTTCCATTCATTAGCAGAACGCACTCAAAAATGAATAAAATGATTTTAAAAATATTTGTCGGAATTATTTCTATAGTGATTAGTTACGGATTAACATTAATGATTAAACCACATATTGGTGCTTATGTAAAATCTGAAATCATTCTTAATATTCTGCAATTCATATTTACAATTGTTGGTTTCGGAGTAATTTATGGAGTAATTGATAAAAATATATTTCAAAAAAATAATTAGAAACAACGAAAAGGCAAAACCATGTATAATTAATGGCTAGCTCTACACTAATTACTAACATTCCTGCGCAATATTTTATTCGGTTTGTATTTACTAAATTAGATGCATAAACACAAAACAGTCCATCATGGAAATAGGAACAAAATTAATTAAAATCAATTGGAAATACCGAGTACTATTTGCAATAGGTACAGGTCTATTATACGCTTTTATACTGTGGCTTTTTGATTATTTTTCCGATGAAAAAATTTACACAACTAACAGCATTATTTTTCAAGGTATTTTCTTTGGTTTATTTTTTGGTATTGGATTTCCGTATATAAATCAAAAGCTTGCTGGCAAGTTTTCTAATAAAATAGGACATTCAATTAAACCTGATTTATCACCAGACGAAACTGTTGAAGTAGAAGGTCCTGCTAATTTATTTCGTGGTATGGAAGGTGTAGGCGGAAAAATATTTTTAACTAATAAAAAGTTAATCTTTAAATCGCACAAAATTAATATCCAAACAGGACAAACAGATATTGCCTATGCTGATATTAATCAAATTATAAAACGTAAAACAGCAAAACTAATCGATAACGGAATTAGGATAATTACTAAAGACGGTAAGCAATTTGATTTTGTAGTTAATGAACGTGCAGTATGGTTGGACCACATTAACAATCACCTAAAATAAGATTTTAAGACATTTTAAATTGCCAATAATGTAAATGTATACAACCTACATTATTAGTACCTAAAATCACCTTAAAAATTAGCTTAATACCGTTTTAAACAAAGTGGATTAATCTACCCATTCTGCAATAAACAAATTAGTATCGCGTCCACCACCATTATTTCGGTTAGACGAAAATGCTAACTTTTTACCATCGTTAGAAAACACCGGAAACGCATCAAAAGTTTCGCCATGTGTAACACGCTCTAGGTTTTTACCATCAATATCAATTAAGTATAAATTAAACGGAAAACCACGTTCTGCTTCAAAGTTAGAAGAGAATAATACCTTTTTACCACTTGGGTGAAAAAACGGACTCCAATTGGCATTTCCTAAATCCGTTAATTGGCGTAAATCACTACCATCTGCATTACAAATGTATAGTTCCATATCTGTTGGTTCAACTAAACCTTCGGCTAACAAATCTTTATAGTCTTTAATTTCTTGTTCTGTTTTTGGTCTAGACGATCGGAAAATTATTTTTGTTCCGTCAGGAGAGAAAAACGCACCTCCATCATAACCTAATTCATCTGTAATTTGTTTTACATCACTACCATCCAAATTCATGGTGTATAACTCTAAATCGCCACTTCTAGTAGATGTAAATACAATTTTATCTCCTTTTGGAGATACCGTTGGCTCAGCATCATAACCAACCTCATTGGTCAATTGCTTAACAATATTACCTTCTAAATCTGCTATAAAAATGTCAAATGTATCGTAAACAGGCCAAATATATTTTCCGTTTTTACGTAAAGGTGTATCTGGACAATCTTTGTTTGCTAAATGTGTTGATGCATAAATAATATGCTTATTATCTGGCATAAAGTAAGAGCATGTAGTGCGTCCCATTCCTGTACTTACCATTGGTGGTGCAATACTATCAAAGGTTTGATTGGCGTCCATTAAAAACATTTGGTCGCAACCAACATTCCATTTTTTGTAATTAGATTGAAACACTAATTTACTATCATCAAAACTCCAATAGGCTTCAGCATTATCACCTCCAAAAGTCACTTGACGTAAATTTTTAAAATGAATTTCTTCAGGATAAATCAAAGGGTTTTTTACTTCAGTAACTTCAGGTTTTACAGTGGTATTAGTAACGTCAGTTTTAGTCTCATTTTTACAAGAAAAAAGAACAGCAGTAACTAGTAAAATTCCGAATAAGCGTGTTTTCATAATAGGTTTTATTAAATGGCTTTAATTGCCTAATTTTGAGTAAAATTAATACTTCTTATCATGAAAATAATAAAACTACTTGTTTTTTTACTTGTTTTTACCTCATGTAAACACGAAATTATAAAAGAAATAACCATTCAGGAGGATGTTCAGTTTTTAGCTGACGATGCTTTGGAAGGTCGTCAAACAGGTACTATTGGCGAGCAAAAAGCTGCAAAGTATATTGCAGAGCGTTTTAAAAATTTAGGCTTAACACCAAAAGGAACCGATGGTTATTTTCAGGCGTTTTCATTTAAACCAAAAACAGATCCACATCAAGAAGTAAAGTATAATGTAAAAGATGGTGATAGTACAATTACTGGTACAAACGTGCTTGGTTTTATTGATAACAAAGCCCAGAACACTGTAATTATTGGCGCACATTATGACCACTTAGGTTATGGTGCAGAAGGAAGTTTATTTAGAGGCGAAAAAAAAGAAATCCATAATGGAGCAGATGACAACGCAAGTGGAGTAGCAGTACTACTAAATTTAGCACAAAAGCTAAAGGCTAAAAACACAAATAATAATTATTTATTTATCACATTTTCTGGCGAAGAAATGGGCTTATTAGGCTCTAATTATTACACAAAAAATCCAACAATAGATAACAAAAAAGCCAATTATATGATTAACATGGATATGGTTGGTCGTTTAAAAGCAGACAGTACATTGGCAGTTTATGGTGTTGGTACGTCACCAATTTTTAAGCAAACCTTACAAGCGCATAATAACCGTTTTAAGTTGGTACAAAAAGAGTCTGGAGTTGGACCAAGTGATCACACTAGTTTTTATAATTCTGACATACCTGTATTGCACTTTTTTACAGGTCAGCATGAAGATTACCACAAACCATCTGATGATACAGAGCGTTTACATTTTAATGGTATGCAAATCATTTCTAATTACATTTTTGAAATCATTACAGATTTAGATAATAACGGGAAACTACCCTTTAGAAAAACTAAAAACGAAAGCGATGATGTGCCACGTTTTAAAGTAGGACTTGGTGTAATACCAGATTATTTATTTGACGGAAAAGGCATGCGTATTGATGGTATAAGCGAAGATAAACCAGCACAAAAAGCAAACCTTCAAAAAGGTGATATAGTTGTTAAACTTGGTGATAGTACTGTTTTTGATATGATGAGTTATATGAAAGTTTTAGCAACCTTTAAAGCAGGTAATAAAACAAATATAACAGTAGACAGACAAGGCACAATGGTTGATGCTGTAATACAATTTTAAAGCTTCTTAATTAAACCATGAAAATCACCAACCATGACATAATAACAAAAATACACTTAATCATATCAGTATGTATTGTTGTTCCGGTGTCTTTTTTTTATGGTTTTAATCCAAGCTCTCAGTTCGATATTCATTTAAACACCATTGACGAGCATAATTTTTTTAAAGCCATTATGGGTCTGTATTTAGGGTTTTCTGTGCTTTGGATTTTGGGAGTATTTAAAGCCAATTATCTAAAAATAGCATTAGTGACCAATATGATTTTTATGCTAGGCTTAGGTTTTGGAAGATTACTAAGTGTAACATTAGATGGTATCCCAACCTTTGGTTATCAATTCGGGACTTTTGCAGAGCTATTTTTAGGGTTTTATGGATTGTGGGTATTGCTAAGCCATCATACTACCACAAATACCTAAACTAACAATTACATAAACAGCAGCTAGTATAAATAACACTTTAGCTGCTTTTTTGTTTTTTTTAAGTAAAGCAAAACCAATAATAGCTAATAAAATAGCTGGTCCAAACATAATAGCAGCAAAAAATAAGACTATTCCGTCGTAATTTCCACCTCCTCCAGTAGCTTCTATAAGTAATGATATCATAATTACATCTCGTTTCTAAGTTGTTCTAAGCGTGCTTTTTTGTCATCACGATAAAACAAATTCATGGTTTCAAAAGGGATAATTTTATTGTCTTTATCTACAATATGCACACACGATTTTTTAATAGCTCTAACATCAAAGTTATAAGCATCTATAAACTGCATAATAATTACTCTAAATAAATTATCATACCCTAACTCTGGAGCATCAATATTTGGTAAGCAACACATAATAGATTTTAGGTTCTCCTCAGCAACCTCAACCGAGTTTCCTGTGCTAAATAGCTCTACCATTTTACCTTGCAGTGCTTCATCTTGCTCGTAAATAATAGTGTTTTTGCTATTATCTAATAAATCGTTTGGATTAATATAACGTGTTAACGGAAACACTTCATCACCTAGTTTAAGTGCGTAACCCATAACCAGAGCATCTGGATTACAAGGTACAGGAAGTAAATCGTCAGCATTAAAAATAGTGGTTTGTTCCATTATTTTTCGACGTACCTCAGTAATGGTCATCCGATCCGTTTCTGGATTAAAATTATCTAATCGACCAGCAATTTGAGTTGGTTGTAAGGTCACACCTCTAACACATTTTTGTTTTAAAGCATAGTCAATAATTTTACCAATCTCGCCATCATTTAATCCTTTTTGTAGTGTGACCACTAAAGTTGTTGATAGGTTTAATTTGTTTAGGTTTTCAATAGCCTGTTTACGGATATCATTTAAATCGGCACCACGAAGCTCGCGCAACACACTGTTTTCAAACGAATCAAATTGTAAATAAATTTCAAAATCTGGAGCATAGGTTTTCAGTCTTTCCGCGAAAGCGAAATCTTTAGCAATTTTAATCCCATTAGTATTCAGCATTAAATGCCTAATCGGTAACGTTTTGGCGTAGTCCATAATTTCCCAAAACTGAGGATGTATGGTTGGCTCTCCACCAGATATTTGCACCACATCAGGCTCCTTTTCATTTCTAACTATAGTATCTAGCATGGCTTTAACTTCGTCCAAAGTACGATGTCTACCGTATGTTGGTGACGATCCTGCATAACACGTCGGACAAGTCAAATTACAACGATCCGTCACCTCAACAACCGTCAAACAACTGTGCTGCTCGTGGTCTGGACACAAACCACAATCGTAAGGACAACCGTAATCCGTTTTAGTGTTAAAAGTATAAGGTGTTTCGCTAGGCTTATTGTAGTTGCGTATGTTTTTATAATACTCAATATCATCAGCAATTAACACCTTGCTATTGCCATGTTCCTTGCAACGTTTTAACATGTAAACATTATCATCTTCAAAGACAATTTTAGCATCCACACGTTTTAAACACTCAGGACACAAGCTTAATGTAAAGTCGTAATAGGTATAATTTCTAACTGGCATTTTCTGTAATTTATGTTATTTTGGCGTTACCACAAGGGTCGCGCTATTCACTAAATCTTTTTTACTTGTTCTCGATACATTTTGCTCATGCTTCACAAAACACTCAAACTGACGCAAAAAAGGATACCGTTTCTATCGCTAACGCGCGTGCTTGCCAAGTAAAAGACTAGCAATAAATTTGCTGTAATACAACCAACAAATTACACATAATATTTGGATACTACTTAAACCAAAAGTATAAAACACATTAGGTTTTAAAAACTCGATACAAAACCTAAAGCCAAAATAACTGAGCATAAAAATCTTAAACAAATCTCCGTTTTTTAACTGTAATCTATTGTTTACAGTTTTTAAAGCTATAAATAAAAAGATTAAAAAAAACAGCTCATATAAAGAGGTGGGATGTCGCAGTAAGCCATCACCTAAGTCCATTCCAAAAGCAGAAGTAGTGACCTTACCATAAGTAAACTCGTTAATACCAGATAAGAAACAACCAATACGACCAATAAAAATTCCTAAAATTATAGGGAAGACAAATAAATCTCCAGACGAGTGCTTTTCGCTAATTATTTTCTTTGCCAATTCCACACCAAGTAAACCGCCAAATAAACCACCCATTATGGTTTTTGTGTTTAGTAATGTAATGGCATTATTTAATGTAAATTCAATTAAAGGATTTTCTAAAAACCCAACCAATCTTGAGCCAACTAAAGCACCTAAAGCTGCACCTAAAATAATAGAGAGTCGGTTATTGGTGTTAATAACATCTGTATTGCGTTTTCTTAAAAACACATAATATCTATACGCTATAAAAAAGGCGAGATATTCTAATATAAGGTGAATATTTATGTTAACGCCAAAAAGCTCAGTGTTGAAGGGTAGGTCCAAATAATGATAGATTATTAGTTAAATATACACAATTACCTAAAAAACACTAATTTTGCACCAAAATTGTATCGTGGTAAAAATAGGTAATATAGAACTTCCAGACTTCCCGTTGTTGTTAGCACCAATGGAAGATGTGTCAGATCCACCATTTAGAGCGTTGTGTAAAGAGCAAGGTGCAGATGTGGTGTATACAGAGTTTGTAAGTAGCGAAGGTTTAATACGTAACGCAGCAAAAAGCGTTATGAAATTAGATATTTACGAAAAAGAACGTCCCGTTGGTATCCAAATCTTTGGAGCTAATTTGGATAGTATGTTACAAACCATTGATATTGTAGCAGAGTCAAAACCAGATATTATTGATATTAATTTTGGATGTCCTGTTAAAAAAGTAGTTAGTAAAGGTGCAGGAGCAGGAATCTTAAAAGACATCTGTTTAATGGAGCAACTAACTGCAGAGATGGTTAAACGTACCAATATCCCTATAACTGTAAAAACACGTTTAGGTTGGGATCACGATTCTATTAGAATTGTTGAGGTAGCAGAACGACTTCAAGATGTAGGTTGTAAAGCTATAGCAATACATGGTCGTACCAGAGCGCAAATGTATAAAGGTGATGCGGATTGGAAACCAATTGCACAGGTAAAAGATAACCCACGTATGCATATTCCTGTTTTTGGAAATGGAGATGTGACTACTCCAGAACGTGCAATGGAAATGCGTGATCAATATGGTTTAGATGGCTGTATGATTGGTCGTGCAACTATTGGTAATCCATGGTTTTTTAAACAAGTAAAACACTTTTTTGAAACCGGAGAACATTACAGACCAATTACTATGCAAGAGCGTGTGGATGCTGCACGCAGACACTTACAAATGTCTATTGACTGGAAAGGAGAAACACTTGGTGTTTTTGAAACCAGACGTCATTATACAAATTACTTTAAAGGGATTCCGCATTTTAAAGAACACCGAATGAAAATGGTTACTAGTGATGCATCTGTAGATGTATTTGCTGCTTTTGATGAGGTTTTAGAATTGTTTGCAGATTTTCAATTTACAGAATAACCAGGCTAATACTTTGTTAAGCAAAGCGCCAACTATATATAACAGTAAGCGCAAGAAGGATGAAGCAATTTGTCTGAGCTCCTCGAAGAGAGCGAGTTGCGCGAGCCTGTTTGCCTGTTAAGGCAACTTGCCCCAATTTTAATTAGTTTTTACTAAATCACGTGTAATACGTGAGGCTGCTATTTTTGAAGCTATTATCCCTAAAACTGAAATAGTAAGCATAACTATTACAAAGTTTTTAAAGTGTATTGCAACTGGATAAGGTAAGCTTGGTGTAATCATTATTAAGTCAAAACTAGCTTGTAATTGAACAACTATGTAGCCTATTGCTAATCCTAAAAACCCACCAATAATAGTCATTAAAATGCCTTGATAAAAAAAGATGTTCCTTATGTCTTTTACTGTTGCTCCTATATTGTATAGGGTGCTTAAGGTTTTCTTTTTGTCTAAAATCATCATTATAATAGAACCTATGACGTTAAATAAGGCAATTATAAGTACTAATGTAAAAATTAAATAGACTGCTAAATTCTCTGTATTTAGCATTTTGTATATCGCATCGTTTAGTTGGTCCTTATTTTTTATAATAATGTTTTTACCTAAAATGCGTTTAATGTTGGTTATAACTGTTTCTTGGTTAGCATTGTCAGTCAATTTAAACTCTAGACTGGTAATTTGGTTTGGTTGGTAATTTAATAATTGACGAGCAGTGGCGATAGATGCAAAAATGTATTTATTGTTTAGCTCTTCGTTAATATCATAAATACCAACGTTAATGGTATTAACCTGATTTAAGGCTTGACTTTGCGAGCTTATTTGACCTTTTCCTGGTTTTGGTACGGATAGGGTAATGGTTTTTCCGTAATCGTTTACAAAAGCTGATAACCGATTGGATATTGCCGAACCAAGAACAATTTGTGGGGTGTCTTGATACAGCCACGTACCATAAGGAATTATGGAGTCTATGGCTGTTATTTTGTTGTAGTTTTCATCTACACCTTTGATGTAAGCGGGATGATTGTTACCCTCTGAAGAGGCAATAACACGTTCTTCTATTATTCTAGAAAAGCTAACTACGCCATCAATAGCGTGTAGTTGTTTGTCTTGATTATCGTTTAAAGTAAAAGATTTACCTATGGTGGTTTCGACTTTTAAATCGGGGTCGATAATGCTGGTAAATTCTAATGTAAAATCACGTAAACCAGCAAAACCCGACAATACAATAAACAATGATGCAGCACCTAAAACAATACCTACAATAGCTATTATTGTAATAAAGTTAATGGCATTATTACTGCTTTTACTGCGTATGTAGCGTTTTGCTATGTATAAAGAAAAATTCAATTAACCTTTGCTACGTTTATCTAATAAATCTGGGTTTTGTATTGGATTTTCATCCCCTTTTAAAGATTTTTCAATTTTATCGATATGCTCTAAACTGTCGTCAACGTAAAACTCTAATACAGGCATTCTGCGTAATTGGTTTTTGGTACGTTGTGCCAATTCATGTCTAATCATAGGTTTGTTAGCTCTAATTCCCTCTAAAAGCTCTTTAGCTTTATCATTAGGGAATATGCTTAAATAAACCTTAGCGTCTGTTAAATCTGCAGTTACTCTAACCTTAGATACAGATATAATTATACCACGCATTCCACCTTGTGTAGCAGCGCCTTGAAGGATATCTACTAAATCACGTTGTAAAACCGAGGCTATTTTTTTTTGTCTTTGACTTTCTTCCATGTTGCAAAAATAGTTGTTATTACAATAATATATTACTTTTAAGCCATAATTAAGCAATTATTATACCCTAAATTATATAATTAATGGAAAAAATAGAACATATTGGTATAGCAGTCAAAAATTTACAGGAATCTAATGCGCTTTTCGCGAAACTTTTTGGCAAGCCACACTATAAAATTGAAACGGTAGAAAGTGAAGGGGTTAATACCTCTTTTTTTGAAGTTGGACCCAATAAGATAGAGTTATTAGAAGCAACAAAGTCAGATAGCCCAATTGCAAAGTTTTTAGAGAAAAAAGGTGAAGGTATACATCACATTGCTTTTGCTGTAGATGATATAAAAGCAGAAATTTTGAGATTAAAATCTGAAGGTTTTATTGTCTTAAATGAAACACCTAAAAAGGGCGCAGACAATAAGTTAGTCGCTTTTTTACATCCAAAATCATCAAACGGTGTATTAATAGAGTTGTGCCAAGAGGACAACTAATTAAAAAAAGGTTTGCAAGACTTTAAAATAAGTAGTAATATTGCAATCCGATTTCGGGTCCTATAACTCAGCTGGTTAGAGTATCTGACTCATAATCAGAAAGTCCCTGGTTCGAGCCCAGGTGGGACCACCATCAAAACCGATTCATTAATTTGAATCGGTTTTTTTGTTTTATATATGTTAAAGGGTTTCTTCGATCCATTTTTAATGTTTTGTTTTACATACCAAACAATTACTCTAATTGATTACAAGTCAGGTGATTTTATTAATATTCAATTAAAAATAAATACTAGTTAGCATATGTATCTTAAAAGTATCCAGTCCGTTTTTGTTTTGTTTATAGTGCTTCTATCTTCTTTTTTATGTACCTCTCAGAATGTTAAAAAGCTACTAAAAAAAGGTAGTATTGAAGATAAAGTGTTTAAATCAACATTTAAATATGAGCCTTACGGTAATGCTATTTTTGTTAAGGTGTTAATTAAAGGTAAAACGTACCGTTTATTATTTGATACTGGAGCAGTTACTGCAATTTCACCTAGAATGGTAGAAGAATTAAACTTAGAGATTGTAGGTAAAGAAGAGGTTTATGATTTAGGAAACACCTCTAAAAATTTAAATTTTGTTAAAATGGATACTATAAATTTAAATGGAATTAATTTTTTTGATACCGGAGCAGCTGTACTTGATATTGAAGCAGTAAAAGATTTTAAGTGCACAGGAATAGATGGCTTTTTAGGTGCTAACTTTATGCGGAATGCTGTTTGGGAAGTAGATATGGCAAAGCACGAAATTACATTTACAAATACTATTGATGCTATTAGTATTCCAGAAGGTACACCTTACACTAAAATCTTTATTGGTTACGATGGAACCCCTGCAATAACAGCTTATTTAGGTAACGAAAAATTATATAGTACTATGATAGACTATGGTTATGGTGGTGGTATTTCTCTTTTTTCGTACGATTTTAAAAAACTAAGAGAAGAAAATGCTGATATTAAATATGTCAAATCTAATGGCGGAAGTACTGTAGCGGGAGTATACGGAGATATAAAAACGTCAACTACTTATAAAGCAATTGTTGATAATTTTAAAACAGGTGATTTTGAGGCACCAAGTACCCTGATGTCTTTTGGGCAATTTGGATCAAGGACTATCGGTGCAGGATTTTTAAAAAATTACAGAGTGGTTTTAAGTTGGAAAGATCGTAAAGCATGGTTTATTGAAAATAAGGCAGCAGATGACCAAATTATATTTAGTGGTCATGGTTACGGAATTAGACTTGAAAATGAATCCATTTTTATCAGTTCAATTTCTGAAAATTCAGAAGCGGAAGAAAAAGGTCTTAAAATTAATGATGAAATTTTAAGTGTAAACGATATAGATTTTACAAAAGTGACGGATCAAAAATGGTGTGAGATTCTAAGTACTAATCGTCCTGACAAGGTTAAACTTGTCATACAAAGGGATACAAAGCAATTAACTGTAGCGCTCGAAAAAAAGGTTTTATTAAGCAATTAATTCATTTTTTTATTGTCTTTAAGATCTATAAATACTTTTTTATTGAAATTAAATAAAATTAAACATCTTGGGTGTCATAATAAATACTGTTTAAAATATTGATTACCAGCTATTTAGGTTGTTATTTTGTAGCCTGAATTTAGTCTGTATTTTAAAAACAGACTAGCTATAAAAGGTCAAACCTCTACTTTAGATTATTATTTAAATAGAAGTAGACCATAAATGGAATTAAACAAATACAGTAAAACAGTCACTCAAGATCCAACGCAGCCAGCTGCTCAAGCTATGTTGCACGCTATTGGATTAACTAAAGAAGATTTTTTTAAGCCAATCATTGGTATCGCAAGCACAGGTTACGAAGGTAATCCTTGTAATATGCATTTAAATGATTTAGCAAAATTGACAAAAGAAGGGACTAAAAACGAAGACATTATTGGTCTTATTTTTAATACTATTGGTGTTAGTGACGGTATTTCTATGGGGACACCAGGTATGCGCTACTCATTACCATCTCGAGATATTATTGCAGATTCTATGGAAACTGTAGTACAAGCCATGAGTTATGATGGTTTAATTACGGTAGTAGGTTGTGATAAGAATATGCCAGGTGCATTAATTGCAATGATTAGATTAAATCGCCCAAGTGTTTTAGTATACGGTGGTACAATAGATTCTGGTTGTCATAACGGGCAAAAACTAGATGTCGTCTCTGCTTTTGAAGCTTGGGGAAGCAAAGTTGCCGGAACTATGGAAGAGACGGAATACCAAAGCATTGTTGAAAAAGCGTGTCCTGGAGCAGGAGCTTGTGGTGGGATGTACACTGCAAACACAATGGCTTCGGCTATTGAAGCTTTAGGGATGACCTTGCCTTTTAACTCGTCTAACCCAGCATTAAGTGATGCTAAAAAAGCCGAATCTGTAAAAGCAGGAGAGGCGATGCGTGTGTTGTTAGAAAAAGACATCAAGCCATCAGATATTATTACTCGTAAATCTCTTGAAAACGCGGTTAGATTAGTTACTATTTTAGGAGGTTCTACAAATGCAGTACTTCACTTTTTAGCAATTGCAAGAGCAGCAGATATTGATTTCACTTTAAAAGATTTTCAAAAAATAAGCGATACTACACCATTTTTAGCAGACTTAAAACCTAGCGGAAAATACTTAATGGAAGATGTACACGCTGTTGGTGGAATTCCTGCAGTATTAAAATACCTTTTAAAGAAAGGTTTAATTCATGGAGATTGTTTAACCGTTACAGGAAAAACAATTGCAGAAAACTTATTAGATGTTGCTGACTTAAAAGAAGGTCAAGACGTTATAAAACCAATCGAAAAACCTATTAAAATCTCTGGACATTTACGTATGCTTTATGGTAATCTAGCAACGGAAGGAAGTGTTGCTAAAATCACAGGAAAAGAAGGGTTGAGCTTTATCGGAAAAGCAAAAGTATTTGAAGGCGAATATGCTGCAAATGATGGGATAAGAGATGGATTAGTAGAAAAAGGAGATGTTGTCGTCATAAGATATGAAGGTCCAAAAGGAGGTCCAGGAATGCCAGAAATGTTAAAACCAACTGCTGCAATTATGGGAGCAGGTTTGGGTAAAGATGTCGCACTAATTACAGATGGACGTTTTTCTGGAGGGACACATGGTTTTGTTGTTGGACATATTACTCCTGAAGCACAAGAAGGTGGAACTATCGCTTTTGTAAAAGATGGCGATATGATTACTATCGATGCAGAAACAAATAGTATTGTTTTGGAAGTTTCAGAAGAAGAATTACAAAAAAGAAGGCAATCATGGAAAGCACCAGATTTAAAGTTTAAACGTGGTGTATTGTATAAATATGCTAAAACCGTATCATCTGCCTCAAAGGGTTGTGTAACTGACGAGTTTTAAACAAAAACTAATTATCCAAAATAGAATAATATGGATACAAAAACAATAAAAAAAGAAACAAACACAACGCAAACTACAGAGCGTATTTCTGGTAGTGAAGCAGTTATCAGATGTTTGTTAGCCGAAGGAGTTGATATCCTTTACGGTTATCCTGGAGGAGCAATCATGCCTGTTTACGACGAGCTTTATAAGTACCAGGACAAAATTCATCATGTATTAACACGACATGAGCAAGGTGCAACACATTCGGCACAAGGTTATGCACGTATTTCTGGTAAAGTTGGTGTTGCAATTGCAACGTCGGGGCCAGGAGCTACAAACTTAATTACAGGTATCGCAGATGCACAAATAGATAGCACACCAATGGTCTGTATTACCGGTCAAGTAGCTTCGCATTTATTAGGTAGTGATGCGTTTCAGGAGACGGATATCGTGGGTATATCTACTCCAGTTACAAAATGGAATTGTCAGGTTACCAAAGCCTCTCAGATTCCAGAAGCAATGGCTAAAGCCTTTTATATTGCTAAAAGTGGACGCCCAGGACCCGTTTTGATAGATATTACAAAGGATGCTCAGTTTGAAGAATTCGATTTTAAATACGAAAAATGTAAAGGTGTCAGGAGTTATATTCCTGTTCCAGAATTAAATATAGCTTCAGTTGAAGCTGCTGCAAAACTTATTAATTCAGCAAAAAAGCCAATGATTGTTTGGGGGCAAGGCGTGTCTTTAGGTCAGGCTGAAGCCGAATTTAAGGCAGTCGTGGAAAAAGCAGGAATCCCTTCGGCTTGGACTATTTTAGGCGCAGGAGCAATACCAACCGCTCATCCTTTAAATATTGGTATGGTTGGTATGCACGGTAATTATGCGCCAAATGTATTAACTAACGACTGTGATGTATTAATTGCAATCGGAATGCGATTTGACGATCGTGTAACCGGAAGTTTATCTACGTATGCTAAACAGGCAAAAGTGATTCATTTTGAAATTGATCCAGCCGAAATTGATAAAAATGTAAAAACAGAAGTAGCTGTTTTAGGTGATTCTAAAGAAAGTTTAGCTGCCTTATTACCGCTTTTAGAAGAAAAAACATATCCAGAATGGCATCAAAAATTCAAAGATTTATATGCTATTGAATATGAAAAAGTAATAAAACATGACTTATATCCTACAAAGGAAGGATTGACGATGGCAGAGGTGTTAAAAGAAATTAATAGTCAAACTAAAGGTGATGCAGCCATTGTGACAGACGTTGGTCAGCATCAAATGATTGCTTGTAGATATGCTAATTTCAACAAAACCAGAAGTAACATTACGTCCGGAGGCTTAGGGACAATGGGCTTTGGCTTACCTGCTGCAATTGGAGCAAAAATGGCAGCTCCGGATCGTGAGGTAATTTCAATCTCAGGAGATGGAGGTTATCAAATGACCATTCAAGAATTAGGCACCATTTTTCAGCAAAAAGCAGGTGTTAAAATAGTGGTTTTAAATAATGAGTTTTTAGGTATGGTTAGACAGTGGCAACAACTGTTTTTTGATAAACGTTATGCTTCAACCGAAATGACAAATCCAGACTTTGTTGCTATTGCTAAAGGTTATTCTATACCAGCAGAGAAAGTAACAAAACGAGAAGATTTAAGGGACGCAGTTGCTAAAATGATAAGCACCGATGGGCCTTATTTTTTAGAAGTTTGTGTAGAAAAAGAAGGAAATGTATTCCCAATGATACCAACAGGAGCATCAGTTTCAGACGTAAGATTAGAGTAATATGAGCACAGAAAAACAATTATATACAGTATCTGTTTATACTGAAAACAATATAGGGTTGTTGAATAGGATTTCAGCAATATTCCAAAGAAGACATATTAATATAGAGAGCTTAAACACGTCTCCTTCAGAAATTGAGGGCGTGTCTAGATTTACTATAGTAGTAAATATGTCCGAAGATAATATCAAGAAAATTATTGGTCAGATAGAAAAGCAAGTCGAGGTTATAAAAGCCTATTATCATACAGAAGATGAGATTATTTACCAAGAGTCTTGCATCTTTAAAATGAGATCAGCTTTGTTATTTGACGAGCGTTCAATTCAGAATATAATCAAAGAAAGCAATGCAAGAATTGTAACGGTAAATCGTGATTTTTTTGTGATTGAAAAATCAGGACGTAAAGAAGAAATCGAATTACTACATAGAGAGTTAAGTGCTTTTGGAATCATGCAATTTACACGTTCAGGACGTATTGCAGTATCTAAAGAAGAAATGAAAATATCAACAATGCTAGAAGCATTCCAACATTAAAAAAAACAAGACAATGTCAAATTATTTTAACACATTATCATTAAGAAATCAATTAGATCAATTAGGTAAATGTAGATTCATGGATGCTTCAGAGTTTGAAGATGGTGTAAATGCATTAAAAGGGAAAAAAATTGTAATTGTTGGTTGCGGTGCACAAGGTTTAAACCAAGGTTTAAACATGAGAGATTCTGGTTTGGATATTTCGTACACATTAAGACAGGTTGCAATTGATGAGCAACGCGAGTCTTTTAAAAACGCAAATTCTAACGGATTTACTGTTGGGACTTATGACGAGTTAATTCCTACTGCAGATTTAGTATTGAATTTAACACCAGATAAGCAACATACAAACGTAGTAAAAGCGATAATGCCTTTAATGAAAAAAGGCGCGACATTAAGTTATTCTCACGGATTTAATATTGTTGAAGAAGGGACTCAGGTAAGAGAGGATATTACTGTTATTATGGTTGCTCCAAAGTGTCCAGGAACAGAAGTTAGAGAAGAATATAAACGGGGGTTTGGTGTGCCAACATTAATTGCTGTACATCCAGAAAACGATCCAGAAAATAAAGGTTGGGCTCAGGCAAAAGCTTATGCTGCTGCTACTGGAGGGCATCGTGCAGGTGTGTTAGAATCGTCTTTTGTTGCTGAGGTAAAAAGTGATTTAATGGGAGAGCAAACCATTTTATGTGGTTTACTTCAAACAGGAGCAATTTTGTCATTCGATAAAATGGTTGCAGAAGGTATTGAACCTGGTTATGCTGGAAAATTAATCCAGTTTGGTTGGGAAACAATTACTGAAGCGTTAAAACATGGTGGAATTACAAACATGATGGACCGTTTATCTAATCCAGCAAAAGTAAAAGCATACCAATTATCTGAAGAATTAAAAGATATCATGCGTCCTTTGTTTGAAAAGCATATGGATGATATTATCTCTGGTCATTTCTCAGAAACAATGATGGAAGATTGGGCAAATGATGATGTAAATCTTTTAAAATGGAGAGCTGCAACAGGCGAAACTGCTTTTGAGAAAACAGCATTAACATCAGATCACATTTCTGAGCAAGAGTATTTTGATCACGGGACGTTATTAGTAGCATTTGTGAAATCTGGTGTAGAATTAGCTTACGAAACGATGGTAAGTGCGGGGATTATTGAAGATTCTGCGTATTACGAGTCGCTTCATGAGTTGCCATTAATAGCGAATACAATTGCTAGAAAAAAATTATTTGAAATGAACAGAGTTATTTCGGATACTGCAGAATATGGTTGTTATTTATTTGACCATGCTTGTAAACCGTTATTAACTGATTTTATGAAAACGGTTAAAACAGACATAATTGGCAAATCATTTTCTGTAACAACAGGAGTTGATAATATCGAATTAATAGCAGTAAACGATGCGATTAGAAATCATCCAATCGAAGCAGTCGGAAAACGATTAAGAGCTGCGATGACAGCAATGAAGATTATAAAATCAGATGTTAAAACAGAAGCATCAGTTTTAGCATAATAACTAATTAGCTTGTCACACTGAGCGCAGTCGAAGTGTTTCATTTGTAAAACAAAAATATTTCCACTGTCGTGGGAAATAAACATGGAAGAAACCAAAACAACATACAGGCCTACTATAGAAGCTGTTGAGGCTGCTGCCGAAAAATTAAGAGGAGTTGCAACTGTAACTCCTTTAATTTCAAACATGCGATATTCAAAGCAATTTGAAGCAAACATCATGTTTAAACGGGAAGACTTACAGCAAGTACGTTCCTATAAAATTAGAGGTGCTTACAATAAAATGTCATCTTTGACTGAAGCTGAAGCTAAAAAAGGAATTGTATGTGCAAGTGCTGGAAACCATGCACAAGGAGTGGCCTTATCTTGTAAATTGTTAAAAATAAAAGGCACCATTTTTATGCCTTCTCCAACACCAAATCAAAAGGTGGAACAGGTTAAAATGTTTGGAGAAGATTATATAGAGGTAGTTTTAGTAGGTGATACGTTTGATGATGCTTATCATGCAGCAATGGAAGATTGCGAGCTTTTAAACAAAGCGTTTATTCATCCATTTAATGATAAAAAAGTTATTGAGGGTCAAGCAACAGTTGGTTTAGAGATTATAGATCAAACGGAGTTTCACCCAATAGATTACGTTTTTGTACCTATTGGTGGTGGAGGTTTGTCTTCAGGTTTATCCTCTGTTTTTAAGTTGTTATCGCCACAGACAAAAATTATAGGTGTAGAGCCAAAAGGCGCACCTTCGATGTTAACGTCAATAAGAAATAATAAAAACACCGAGTTAGAAGAGATTGATAGTTTTGTAGATGGTGCTGCGGTTAAGCGTGTTGGTGATTTAAATTTCGCCATTTGTAAAGAGACTTTACATCGTGTGGTTACTGTAGATGAAGGTAAGATTTGCCAAACCATTTTAGATTTATACAATAAAGAAGCGATTGTAGCAGAGCCTGCAGGAGTTTTAAGTTTATCTGCTTTAGAGTATTTTAAAGAAGAAATTAAAGGTAAAAATGTAGTTTGTGTTATAAGCGGAAGTAATAATGATATCACGCGTACGGCAGAAATTAAAGAACGTGCGCTATTACATGCCGATTTAAAGCACTATTTTATTGTTAAGTTTCCTCAGCGTTCAGGAGCATTAAGAGATTTTGTTGTTGATATTTTAGGTGATACAGATGATATTACTCATTTTGAATACACTAAAAAAGCAAACCGTGAAAACGATGTTGCTGTGGTTGGAATTGAGTTAAAATCACCAAACGATTTAGAGCCATTAATTACTAAAATGAAGCGTCATAATTTTTATGGAGATTATCTAAATGATAAGCCTGATTTATTTCAGTTTTTAGTGTGATTTTGATAATTATGACCTTAAATACTTTCAAATTCGTAAAAATTCATCAAAAATGACACAAAATCAACTTTTGTATCAAATTAAATTATACGTTTGTACCATGTTTACAACACTAAATAAAAACGAAAGACCCACAAGTTTGCTATTACGCAGACGACGTCGCTAATACGCATACTTCAAGCTTTTAGTTAATAGTTTTTATTTTTTTTCAGACAGTGAACAATTCAACACAAATATTTCCTTTTTTAAATACAGTTATTAGAAATAATAACAGGATAACCCTACGTCCAATTTTCCGTCGTCGCCCTTAGGGTGAACTTCTATTTATAGAACTAAGGTGAGTCCGGTTCTGCTTTCAAAAACAAAAATTATCACATTTTTTAATTTAAAATTCAATTACAATGGAAATTGTTATTGCTGATAAATCGCATAGTATTTACGCAGATATTATTTGTAACACTATTGCTGATGCTGCTCAAGTTAGAGGAACTGGTATTGCAAAACGCAAGCCTGAATACATCATTACCAAAATGGAAAATGGTAATGCTGTTATTGCTTTAGAGGGAGATAAATTTGCAGGCTTTTGTTATATCGAACAATGGGGTCATGGCAAATTTGTAGCCAATTCTGGATTAATTGTACATCCAGATTTTAGAAACATTGGCTTAGCTAAACAGATCAAACAAAAAATATTCGAGCATTCTAGAACCAAGTTTCCGGAGGCTAAAGTATTTAGTATTACTACAGGTTTAGCAGTTATGAAGATGAATAGTGATTTAGGTTATAAACCTGTTACGTTTTCAGAATTAACAGACGATCAATCCTTTTGGAATGGCTGTCAGACCTGCAAAAATTTTGATGTTTTAACAAGAACAGAGCAAAAAATGTGCTTATGTACAGGCATGTTGTATGATCCTTCTAAAAAGGAAGCAACAAAACCAGCAGTAAATAATCATGATAAAAAAGTATGGACCAGATTGAAAAATATTAAGCAATCCATGTTCCTTAAAAAAGAAAAGAATGAAAAATAAAGGCAAATTAGTAATAGCATATAGTGGTGGATTAGATACATCCTATTGCGCAGTAAGTTTAAGTAAAGCAGGATATGATGTGCATGCAGTAAGTGTAAATACGGGTGGCTTTTCTGATGAAGAAATTCAAACCATCGAAGCTAATGCGTATAAAATGGGTGTGTCAACTTATAAAAACATTGACGCAATTGCCTCGTATTATGATAAAGTGATTAAGTATTTAATCTTCGGAAATGTTTTGAAGAATAACACCTATCCTTTATCTGTAAGTGCAGAGCGTATTATTCAGGCAATCGAAATTATCGAATATGCTAAAAGTATTGATGCCGAATATATCGCACACGGAAGTACAGGAGCAGGAAACGATCAAGTCCGTTTTGATATGATTTTTCAAACGTTAGCGCCACATATTAAAATTATTACGCCAATTAGAGACGGAAGTTTAAGCAGACAACAAGAAATTGATTACTTAAAAGAAAACGGTATTGAAGCTTCTTGGGAAAAGGCAAAGTATTCTGTTAATAAAGGACTTTGGGGGACTAGTGTTGGTGGAGAAGAAACATTAACATCAGAAAAACCATTACCAGAAAGTGCTTATCCTTCGCAATTAAAACATGCGGAAGAAGAGAAAGTTACATTAACCTTTTTAAAAGGAGAATTGGTTGCTGTTAACGGAATTGAAAACGCATCAGAAGTAAATATTGAAGTGTTAAACAATCTGGCATCTGCGTATGCAATTGGTAGAGATATTCATGTTGGAGATACAATAGTTGGTATTAAAGGACGTGTTGGTTTTGAAGCATCAGCTGCTTTGGTGATTATAAAAGCACATCATTTATTAGAAAAGCATACACTAACAAAATGGCAATTACAGCACAAAGATTATATGTCAAATTTCTACGGAATGCATTTGCATGAAGGGCAATATTTAGATCCTGTAATGCGTGACATGGAAGCCTTTTTGCAAAGCAGCCAAGACAAAGTGTCGGGAGATGTTTTTGTGACCTTAAAACCATACCATTTTACTGTAGACGGAATCAGCTCTAAGCATGATTTAATGAATGCGAAGTTTGGAAGTTATGGCGAAGAAAATAAAGGTTGGACGGCTGAAGAAGCTAAAGGCTTTATCAAAATTGTAGGTAATCAGAATAAAATCTATCAACAAGTAAATAATTAATTGAGTGAGACCTGTTAGGTTTTTAAAACCTGACAGGTCTGAAAGACAAGTTGTAATGAAAAAATTAGAAATAGGAATCATTGGAGGAGCAGGTTATACAGCTGGAGAACTTATTAGATTGTTGTTAAATCATCCAAAAGCTAACATCAATTTTATTTACAGTACCTCTAATGCTGGTAATAAAATCTCAAGAGTGCACCAAGATTTAATTGGTAGTACAGATTTGGAATTTTCAAGTGAAATTAACTCAGAAGTAGACGTGTTGTTTTTGTGTTTAGGTCACGGAAATTCTAAAGCATTTTTAGAGAACAATTCATTTTCTACTGAAACTAAAATTATTGATTTAAGTAATGATTTTAGATTAACTAAAGACGCCATTTTTGAAGGAAAAACGTTTGTTTATGGTTTGCCTGAGTTAAATAAAGAAGTGATTAAAAAAGCGAATTACATTGCAAATCCAGGTTGTTTTGCATCTGCTATTCAGTTAGCATTGTTGCCTTTAGCTAAAGCCGAAGCTTTGCAGAATGATGTACACGTTAATGCAGTTACAGGAGCAACAGGAGCAGGAACATCATTATCTGCAACCACGCATTTTACGTGGCGAGATAATAACTTTTCGCATTATAAAGCTTTTACACATCAACATTTGGGTGAGATTAATCAATCGGTGAAACTATTGCAATCTAACTTTAATTCAGACATCAACTTTATGCCAAATCGCGGTGATTTTTCTAGAGGAATTTTTGCTACGCTTTACACTAAGTTTTCAGGAAGTTTGGAAGACGCAAAAGCATTATACAGTGAATTTTATAAAGATGCTGCATTTACTGTGGTTTCGGATGATGAGATTCATTTAAAACAAGTAGTAAATACCAATAAGTGTATTCTTCATTTGCATAAACATGAAGACAAATTATTGGTGACAAGCATTATTGATAATTTACTAAAAGGAGCTTCGGGACAAGCTGTTCAAAACATGAATTTAATGTTTGGTTTTGATGAAACAGAAGGTTTAAAACTAAAAGCAACTTATTTTTAAAAGTACAGCTGCTGCGTTAGCGGTTGAAGTGGCATCCTTTTTTGACGTCAGTTCGAGTGAATTTGTGAAGCATGAGCAAATTTGTATCGAGAACAAGGCAAAAAAGATATAACGGAAGACGCGACCCTTGTGGTAACGCCCAAACAATATAAAATTATGAAAATAGCAATTATAGGAACAGGAAACTTAGGAAAGTCCATCGCAAAAGGATTGATAACCAACAATGCCATTACTAGTTTGTATTTAACCAAACGGAATTTGGAAGACATTCAAGAATTTGATGGTTATAAAAATGTGCATTTAACGACGGATAATACCGAAGCAGTAAGGCAATCTGATATCATCATTTTTGCAGTGCAACCAGCGCATTTTGAGCAAATATTGAATGACATTAAGCCGGAATTAACAGAGAAGCACGTCTTGATTTCGACCATTACAGGTTTTCTAATTCCTAAGATTGAAGCGCAAGTTGGTGCCGATAAATTTATCATTCGTGCGATGCCAAACACAGCAATTGCAGTTGGTAAATCCATGACGTGTTTGTGTAGTAATGTGCAAGGTGCAAAACGTATTAAGATTGCTGAGGCTATTTTTAACCGTTTAGGACATTCGTTAAGTATTCCGGAAAGTCAAATGCAAGCAGCCACTGTGGTTTGCGCAAGTGGTGTTGCGTTTTGGATGCGTTTAATTAGAGCGACAACACAAGCTGCTATTCAGTTAGGGTTTGATGCTAAAGAAGCACAAGAATTAGCGATGTATACTAGTGAAGGTGCTGCGAGTTTATTGATTACCAACGGGAATCATCCGGAAGAGGAAATAGATCGTGTAACGACTCCAAAAGGGTGTACGATTGAAGGTTTGAATGAGATGGAACACAAAGGATTGAGTTCCTCTTTAATACAAGGTATGATTGCCTCGTTTAACAAGATTAGTAACATTAAAGAAGAGCAGATATGAGTTTATTTAATGTGTATCCTTTATTCGATATCACACCTGTAAAGGCTGTAGATGTCTTTGTTTTTGATGAAAACAATACCAAATATTTAGATTTATATGGTGGACATGCGGTGATTTCTATTGGACATTCGCATCCAAAATATGTGGCTGCCATTTCTGATCAAGTCGCCAAATTAGGGTTTTATAGCAACTCGATTCAGAATCCATTACAAGTACAATTAGCCGACAAGTTAGAGCAATTATCCGGTTGTACAGACTATGAATTATTTTTATGTAATTCTGGTGCAGAAGCCAATGAAAATGCTTTAAAATTAGCATCATTCCATAACGGAAAGAAAAAAGTGGTTGCTTTTAAAAATGGCTTTCATGGTCGTACATCAGCAGCAGTTGCAGCAACTGATAACGCGAAGATTATTGCGCCAATTAATGCACAACAAGAGGTTGAGATTCTAGAATTAGGTGACTTAGAAGCTGTAGAAAAAGCACTAGCTAAAAACGATGTTTGTGCAGTAATTATTGAGTGTATTCAGGGTGTTGGAGGTTTAGACGAAAGTACTGCAGCGTTTTACGAAGGTGTCGATGCATTATGTAAAAAATACAATACCTGTTTTATTGCAGATGAGGTGCAATCTGGTTTTGGAAGAACTGGCGATTTCTTCGCGTTTCAGAAATATAATGTGACTCCAGATATTATTTCGATTGCCAAAGGTATGGGAAATGGGTTTCCGATTGGTGGGATTTTAATTCATCCAGACATTAAAGCATCTTTTGGTTTGTTAGGAACCACTTTTGGTGGAAATCATTTAGCATGTGTAGCTTCTTTGACGGTTTTAGAGGTTATTGAAGAGGAGCATTTGATGCAAAATGCTAAAGATATCTCAGCTTATTTTATTGAAAAAGCAAAAGGAATTTCGGCAATTAAAAACATAAAAGGACGTGGTTTAATGTTAGGATTGGAATTTGATTTTCCGATTGCTGAACTACGTAAAAAGCTAATTTTTGAACATAAGATATTTACAGGAAGTGCAAAGAATCCTAATTTATTACGAATTCTTCCGCCTTTAACCATCAAAAAAGAACATGTTGATTTGCTTTTTGAGGCTTTAAAAAGTGAGTTACAGGGATAGCTTGAGCAACGTCATTCTGAACTAGTTTTAGAATCACATAACAGTGGGAATTAAAATATAATCAGCGATACGAGAATAATAAATAGATGAAAAAGTATACAGAAATAAAAGACATATCAAATCTTCAAGAAACTATAAAGGACGCGATTTCACTAAAAAATAATCCTTTTGAATTCGAAGATTTAGGAAAACATAAAACATTAGTCATGCTGTTTTTTAATTCCAGTTTACGAACGCGATTAAGTACCGAAAAAGCAGCAAATAACCTAGGAATGGATGTGATGATTTTAAACGTAAATGACGCCTGGAACCTAGAATTTGAAGATGGAACAATCATGAATGCAAACACCTCAGAACACATTAAAGAGGCTGCGCAAGTGATTTCGCAATATGGAGATGTGATTGCGGTTAGAGCATTCCCAAGTTTAACGGATAAACAAAAAGATGAAAGTGAGTTTGTGATGAACAGCTTTGTAAAATACGCAACAGTGCCAATTGTAAATATGGAGAGTGCAACTGCTCATCCTTTACAGGCATTAGCAGATGCTATTACTATAACTGAATTATCTAAAAAAGCGAAACCAAAAGTAGTCTTGTCTTGGGCGCCACATCCAAAAGCATTGCCACAAGCAGTTGCGAATTCGTTTGTAGAAATGATGCAAAATATGGATGTCGATTTAACCATTACACATCCGGAAGGTTATGAATTAAGCGAAGCAATTACGAAAAACACACCGATAAATCACAGTCAAGAAGACGCTTTGAAAGATGCCGATTTTGTCTATGTGAAAAACTGGAGTAATTATAAAGACTATGGAAAAGTCCTCAGTCAGGACGAGAATTGGATGATGACTAAAGCGAAGTTAGGTAATGCAAAATTTATGCATTGCTTACCTGTAAGACGTAATGTGGTTGTGGAAGATGCGGTTTTGGATGGCGAGCAATCAGTGGTTATTCAGCAAGCAAATAATAGGACTTTTGCAGCACAAATTGTGTTGAAGCAGATTTTGGAAGAATTGTAAACGCCATTGCGAATGAGGAACGATTGAAGCAATCTTTTAATTGAAACAGATTACATAGTCATACTGAATTCATTTCAGTATCACATCAAAAGAAGAATAAGCATGAAAACACTAAAAATCATAAAAATTGGAGGAAACATCATCGATGATGATGACGCCTTACAGCAATTCCTTAAAGCATTTGCGACTATAGATGTTCCTAAAATCCTAGTGCATGGTGGTGGAAAATTAGCAACCAAATTAGCACAACAAATGCAAGTTGAGGTTAAAATGATTGACGGAAGACGAGTAACCGATCAAATGACTTTAGATATTATTACAATGGTGTATGCTGGAAAAATCAATAAAAATATAGTCGCACAATTACAAGCCAACAATTGTAATGCTATTGGTTTTTCTGGTGCAGACGGAAACACAATAGTTTCAGATTTAAGACCATCAAAACCTATCGATTATGGATTTGCTGGAGACGTCAAAAAGGTAAATACTGAAACGTTAGAAATTCTTTTAAACAATGCAATTACACCTGTATTTTGCGCGATTACTCATGATAAAAACGGGCAATTATTAAATACCAATGCAGATACGATTGCTTCCGAATTAGCAATAGGTTTTGCTTCAATATATAGAGCGGAATTATATTATTGCTTCGAAAAAAACGGAGTTTTAGAAAATGTAAATAATGACGATTCTGTTATCGAAAACATAAACGCCAAAAGCTATCAACCGTTGATTGAAAATGGTATTATTTATGAAGGCATGCTGCCAAAATTAAATAACTGTTTTCATGCTGTAAATAATCAAGTGCAAAAAGTTTGTATTGGTAAATCAGACATGCTTTTCGATAAAAATAATACACACACAACCATTTCAAAATGATAGAAAAATTAACAACAAGAGCAATTGCTTTATTAAAACAATTGATAGAAACGCAGTCGTTTTCTTCAGAAGAAGGGGCAACAGCAGCGCATATTGAGCAATGGTTTGTGCAACAGGATATTCCTTTTAAAAGAACCAATCATAATGTTTGGGCAACCAATAAATATTTTGACGAGAGCAAACCAACGCTATTATTAAACTCGCATCATGATACTGTAAAGCCAAATAATGGTTATACAAAAGATCCTTTTAAAGCCATTGTTGAAGATGGTAGATTATATGGTTTAGGAAGTAATGATGCTGGAGGATGTTTGGTGAGTTTGTTAGCAACGTTTGCCTATTTCTATAGCAGAGAAAATCTAAATTTTAATCTGGTTATTGTTGCTTCCGCTGAAGAAGAGAGCAGTGGAGAAAATGGGTTAAATAGTATGTTGTCCGTCATTCCAAAAGTGGATGTCGCTATTGTTGGAGAACCAACTTTAATGAATTTAGCTGTTGCTGAAAAAGGCTTAGTTGTGTTTGATGTAATCGTAAAAGGAACGCCAAGTCATGCTGCGCATCCAAATCACGATAATGCGATTTATAAAACAATTTCGGTATTAGAATGGTTTAAAAATTACACGTTCGATAAAACTTCGGAAGCTTTGGGAGAGGTAAAGTTGACAATTACGCAAATAAGTGCAGGAAAGCAGCATAATGCGGTTCCTGCAGATGTGAAATTAGTGGTTGATGTTCGTGTGAACGATAAATATTCTAACCAAGACATTGTCGATATTTTACAGAAAGAAGCGCCTTGTGATAGTATTATTCCGCGTAGCATAAAATTAAATTCGTCGTCCATTCCTATCGATCATCCATTGGTAATTGCAGGAATAGAAATTGGTAGAAGCACTTATGGTTCGCCAACATTATCTGATCAAGCGGTGTTGAGTTGTCCGTCTTTAAAACTAGGACCAGGAGATAGCACACGATCGCATTCCGCTGACGAGTTTATTTACGTGAAAGAGATTGAAGAAGGGATTAAAATATATATTGAATTATTAGAAAAAGTACTTTAAAATAAAATTATGAAACTCTGGGACAAAGGAATAAGTATCGATAAAAAAATAGAACAATTTACCGTTGGAAACGATAGAGAAATTGATATGCATATTGCAAAGTACGATGTGCAAGCGTCTTTAGCGCATGCAATAATGTTGGAGTCTATTGGCATTATTTCTTCAGAAGAATTGCAACAGCTTAAAAATGGTTTAAACGCTATTGCGGAAACTATAAAAAACAGAACCTTCGTTATTGAAGAATCCTTTGAAGATGTGCATTCTAAAATTGAATATGAGCTGACTAAAACCTTAGGAGATGTCGGAAAGAAAATCCATACCGCACGTTCTAGAAATGATCAAGTTTTAGTTGCGCTTCAGCTTTATTACAAGGAGAATCTAAAGGAAATTAATACGAAGACAAAAACGTTTTTTGATACCCTTTTAGGTTTGGCGGAAACGCATAAAGACGCTTTGCTTCCTGGTTATACCCATTTACAAGTGGCTATGCCTTCCTCTTTCGGATTGTGGTTTTCTGCTTATGCTGAGGTTTTAATTGATGATGTATACTTGCTAAATGCAGCCTTGAAAACCGTAGATCAAAATCCGTTAGGTTCTGCAGCGGGTTACGGAAGTTCGTTTCCTATTGATCGAGAATTAACGACTAAAGAATTAAATTTTTCAACCTTAAAATACAACGTTGTTGCTGCGCAAATGAGTAGAGGAAAAAGCGAACGAACAATCGCTTTAGCTTTAGGAAGTGTGTGTAATACGTTAGCGCGTTTTGCAATGGATATTTGCGTGTATAATAGTCAGAATTTCGGCTTTATTGCCTTTCCGGATGAGTTAACGACGGGGAGTAGTATTATGCCACATAAAAAGAATCCTGATGTTTTTGAATTAATCCGTGGGAAAGCCAATAAAATACAAGCTTTGCATACCGAAATGGTGTTGATTACTAACAATTTACCAAGTGGGTATCACAGAGATTTTCAGCTATTAAAAGAAAATATCATTGCGGCAATTGAAGATGTAAAAGACTTATTAGATATTTTTAATTACGCCATTCAGCAGGTTATTGTAAAAGATATTGATTTGAATGATGCTAAATATCAATACTTATTTACGGTAGATAATATTAATACATTGGTTGTGGGAGGTATGCCTTTTAGAGAAGCGTATCAAAAAATTGGAGGCGAAGTGGAAAGCGGAGCTTATGTACCAGATACCTCTAAAAAACACACGCATGTTGGTAGTATTGGTAATTTGTGTTTGGATGGGATTAGAGGGAAGTATCCTGAGTAACGTTTTAGGCTTATAACTGTCAATTTGAGCGTAGTCGAAAATCTTATGATTTAGGCTTTAATAGCATTTCGACTGCGCTCAATGTGACATTAGTTTTTGTGCTGATTCTTGAAATTGAAAAAATCCCACTTCTGTAGGATTTGATTTAAGTTTATTCCCCTTTGTGAATAGTCGTTCAAAACAAGAAAGTGTTTTAGCTATATCACTGTCAGTTTGAGCGCAGTCGAAAACCTTAAGGTTTAATTTTAGATAGCATTTCGACTGTGCTCAATATGACAAAGAGTTGTGATTATTTAAACCCGAGGCAAATCGCTGTCATCCTTTAAAGGTAAACAGGATTCTCCCATTAAATAGGTGTCAATATGATGTGCTGCTTGTCTACCTTCTGAAATAGCCCAAACAATCAACGATTGTCCACGACGCATATCTCCAGCTGCAAAAACGCCAGGGATATTTGTTTTGTAATCTTTTATTGTTGCTTCAATATTACTTCTAAAATCCATTTTTAAACCAAATTGATCTGCTAGTGTTTTTTCAGCGCCTGTAAAACCAAGTGCTAATAATGCGATGTCGCATTTCCATTCTTTTTCGGTATTTGGAACCTCTTTAAGTTGAGGTCTTTCACCTGGTGTAAAAATCCATTCTACTTCAACCGTTTTTAGGCCTTTTAGGTTTCCTTTTTTATCGCCAATAAACGCTTTAGTTGAAATGCTAAAAAAACGCTCGACACCTTCTTGGTGCGATGAGGTTGTTTTTAACTTCATAGGCCAATAAGGCCAAGGTTGATTTGCAGGGCGACCTACAGAAGGTTTACTTAATATTTCGAAATTAGTCACAGAGGTTGCGCCATGACGATTGGACGTTCCAATACAATCGCTTCCTGTATCTCCACCACCAATTACGATAATGTCTTTTCCTTTAGCAGAAATAACGTCTTTAAAATCGACTAAACCATCCACGTATTGGTTGTTTAGTTTTAAGAAATCCATCGCTTGCGTTACCCCTTTTAAATCCGCTCCAGGTATAGGAATGCTTCTTCTTACGGTTGCACCTCCACATAAAACAACAGCATCAAAGTCGTCTTTAAGCTGGTTGGCGTCTATGTTTTTACCAACATGAGCGTTGGTTTTAAAAATAATACCTTCTTCTTCTAAAACAGCAACACGTCTGTCAATTACGGTTTTTTCCATTTTAAAATCTGGAATGCCATAACGTAATAAACCACCCACTTTTTCGTCACGTTCAAAAACAGTAACGGTATGTCCTGCGCGATTTAATTGTTGTGCGGCAGCTAATCCAGCAGGTCCAGAACCAATAACAGCAACTGTTTTTTCGGTTCTTACTTTTGGTGGTTGTGCTACAATCCAACCTTCATTAAAGGCGGTTTCTACTATGTTTTTTTCAATATTTTCTATGGTTACTGGGTCTTCGTTAATACCAAGTACACAAGCTTCTTCGCAAGGTGCTGGACATAAGCGTCCTGTAAACTCTGGGAAGTTGTTAGTTTTGTGTAAAATTTCAGCAGCTTCTTTCCATTTTCCTTTATAAACTTTATCGTTAAAATCTGGAATTAAATTCCCAAGCGGACAACCACTATGGCAAAACGGAATTCCGCAATCCATACAACGAGCGCCTTGATTTTCTAGGTGGTCTTCTGGTAACGGAACCGTAAATTCTTTGTAATTCTCTATGCGTTTTTCTGGCGCTATATAACTTTCGTTCTCACGCTTAAACTCTAAAAATCCTGTTATCTTTCCCATAATTTACGCTAATTCTAGTTGTTCTTGTTCTAATCTCACTAAGGCTTGTCTGTACTCTTCTGGTAACACTTTTTTAAACTTAGGAAGGTAATTGTTCCAGTCTTTTAAAATACGTGCTGCTAATGGACTTCCTGTTGCTTCAAAATGATTTTCGATTAATTGTTTTAGCTGAAGACTATCTGCTTCGTTTTCAATTGGATTGATATTTAGATCTTCCGAATTGCAATTCTGTTTAAACGTTCCTTTGTCGTCTAAAACATAAGCGACTCCTCCGCTCATTCCTGCTCCAAAGTTTCGACCTACAGTACCAAGAATAACAGCAACTCCACCAGTCATATACTCACAACCATGATCTCCAATACCTTCGACTACTGCTTGTGCTCCTGAATTTCTAACACAAAAACGCTCTCCAGCTTTACCATTTATATAAACTTCTCCAGAGGTCGCGCCATACAGTGTTACGTTTCCTGTAATGATATTGTCTTCCGGAATAATGGTGCATTTTTCTGGCACTTTAATAATTAATTTAGCTCCGGATAGCCCTTTACCTAGGTAATCATTTGTGTTTCCGTGCACGGTAAATTTTAAACCTTTGGTTGCGAAGGCTCCAAAACTTTGTCCTGCAGAACCTGTAAAATCAATATCTATAGTGTCTTCAGGTAGGCCATCTGCTCCGTAAATTTTCGAAATTTCGTTACTTATAACTGCTCCAACTGCTCTATCTATATTTGTGATAGGCATAGCTAAGTTTGTTTTTTGTCTTCTAAATAAAGCTTGATGTGCCTGTTTTATGATTTTAAAATCTAAGTGCACATTCAAGTTATGGTCTTGACAATACGTGTTGTATAGTTGTACATCTTCTGCGACTTCTACTTTGTGTAAGATTGGTGTTAAGTCAATTCCTGAAGATTTATAATGGTCTATGGCTTTGTTTCTGTTTAGTTTTTGAGATTGTCCAACCATTTCGTTGATAGTTCTAAACCCTAGTTTTGCCATAATCTCACGTAATTCTTGTGCTACAAAATACATGTAGTTAACCACGTGCTCTGGTTTTCCTTTAAACTTTTTACGTAAGTCTGGGTTTTGGGTTGCAATTCCGACTGGGCATGTGTTTAAATGACACACACGCATCATAATACATCCTGAAGCAACTAAAGGTGCTGTTGCAAAACCGAATTCTTCTGCGCCAAGTAAGCAAGCAATAGCAACATCGCGACCTGTTTTTAATTGTCCGTCACATTCTAAAACTACGCGATTTCTAAGGTCATTCATCACTAAGGTTTGCTGTGCTTCTGCAACACCAAGTTCCCAAGGTAAACCTGTATGTTTTTGTGAAGTTAAAGGCGTGGCTCCTGTTCCTCCATCAAAACCAGCAATTAAAATAACGTCTGCTTTTGCTTTAGCAACTCCTGCTGCTACTGTGCCAACACCAATTTCTGATACTAGTTTTACATTAATTCTAGCTTCTCTATTTGCTGATTTTACATCGTAAATTAATTGCGATAAATCTTCAATAGAATAAATATCGTGATGTGGAGGTGGCGAAATTAATCCTACATAGGGTGTCGAGTTTCTTGTTTTTGCAATTTCTGGATTCACTTTTGGTCCAGGTAATTGTCCACCTTCACCAGGTTTTGCACCTTGTGCTATTTTTATTTGAATTTCGCTTGCGCTTGTTAAGTAGTTGGAAGTGACTCCAAAACGTCCTGAAGCGACTTGTTTGATTGCTGAGTTTCTCCAGTCTCCTTGTGAGCTTTTGTAGAAACGTTCTTGGTCTTCTCCACCTTCACCAGAGTTAGATTTTCCTCCAATTCTGTTCATAGCAACCGCTAAGTTTTCGTGTGCTTCTTTACTAATAGAACCATAAGACATGGCTCCGGTTTTAAAACGTTTTACAATTTCTGTCCAAGGTTCTACTTCCTCTAAAGGAATTGGGTCAAATTGATCAAATTCAAATAAGCCTCTAATAGTCATTAGGTTTTTAGACTGATTGTTTACTAGTTTTGAAAACTCCTTGAATGTAGTTGCTTTATTGGTTCTTACCGATTCTTGAAGTTTCGCAACTGTTAGTGGGTTAAACATGTGTTTTTCTTGTCCACGTCTCCATCTGTAATCTCCACCAACTTCAATTTGTGGTTCTGTATTTTTATGAAAAGCTCTTTTGTGACGTTTAACAATTTCTTGTTCAATTTCTCTTAAGCCAATACCTTGAATACGTGTTGGTGTATTTGGGAAGTATTTTTCGACTGTCGAGGTTTTAATTCCGATACATTCAAATAATTGAGAGCCACGGTACGAGTTTAAGGTTGAAATCCCAATTTTGTTCATCACCTTTAAAATCCCTTTTCCAACTGCTTTATTGTAGTTTTTAATGGCAGCTAAATATTCTAAATCTGTAAGATCTGCATTGTTGATTTGTTGTTGAACAATTTCATTTACAATGTAAGGGTTTACAGCACTTGCGCCATAACCAAATAATAAGGCAAAGTGGTGGACTTCACGTGGTTCTGCAGACTCAATAATTAAACTGATTCTAGAACGCTTTTTTAATTTGTGTAAGGCGTGATTGACGTAAGAACATGCTAAAAGCGCAGGAATTGGTGCGTGATTTTCGTCTACAAATCGATCGGATAAAATAATGATGTTTGCACCTTCGTCAATAGCTTTAGAAGCTTTAGTGACTAAGTTTTCAAGTGCGACTTCCAGTTCATTTAATCCACGATTTACTTCGTATAACATCGAAATGGATTCGACTTTAAAATCAGGATTAGTATCATAATCTCTAATCTTATCTAAATCGTGTTTAGAAATAACCGGGTTCTGAATTTTTAATTTTTTACAATGTTCCGCATTGATATCAAATATATTGACGTCACTACCAAGCGTTAAGCTTATATCTGTAATTAACTCTTCTCTAATTCCGTCTAAAGGCGGATTGGTAACTTGAGCAAATAACTGTTTGAAGTAGTTATAAATTAATTGTGGTCTTTCTGATAAAATAGCAATTGGCGTATCGCTTCCCATGGATCCAATAGGTTCTTTCCCTAATTGTGCCATCGGACGAATAATAGTATTTAAATCTTCTTCTGTATAGCCAAAAACAACTTCACGTTTTTTAAGATCAATTTCATCATATTTAATATGGCCTTCTTTAGCTTCAATATCGCGAAGATGTATCAAATTTTCGTTTAACCATTGTCTGTAAGGATGTTTGGCTGCTATTTCTTCTTTGATTTCTTCATCATTAACAATACGACCTTCGCTCATGTTTACTAAAAACATTTTTCCTGGTTCTAAACGACCATGGAATTCTATGTTTTCAGGAGCAATGTCTACAACGCCAGTTTCGGAAGACATAATAACGTTTCCTTGTTTTGTTACGGTATATCTTGAAGGACGTAATCCATTTCTATCTAAAACAGCACCTATAAAATTACCGTCTGTAAATGGGATTGAAGCCGGTCCGTCCCAAGGTTCCATTAAGCAAGAGTTGTATTCGTAAAACGCTTTTTTAGAATGCGACATGTGTGGGTTTTTCTCCCAAGCTTCGGGTACTAACATCATCATTGCTTCTGGAAGCGAACGTCCCGTCATTAATAGTAATTCCACAACCATGTCTAGGGTTGCAGAATCTGATTTTCCTCTTAAAATAGTAGGGATTATTTTTTTAATATCATCTCCAAATAATGGGCTTTCCATGATTTCTTCACGAGAAAACATACGTGATACATTACCTCTAACCGTGTTTATTTCTCCATTATGACAGATATATCTAAAAGGCTGTGCTAAATCCCAAGTTGGAAATGTGTTGGTAGAAAAACGTTGGTGTACTAATGCTAATCTTGTGTCTAAAGCCGAGTTGAATAAGTCTAAGTAATATTCGTTAATATGTTCCGGCATTAATAAGCCTTTAAATATTATGATTTTAGTAGATAGACTTGGTAGGTAGAAGAATTGTGATTCTGATAATTTAGAGTCATATATAGTGTGTTCTGCAATTTTTCGTGCAGCATATAATTTTATGTTGAATTCTCTTTCGGTTTGGGTATCGCTAGCCTTTCCAATAAAAATTTGTTTTACAAAAGGTTCTGTTACTTTTGCAATTTCACCTAAAACAGTACTATTAACTGGTACGTCTCTCCAGCCAATTAATTTAAGGCCTTGATTTTGGATTTCTTTTTCAAAAACATCAATACAGTATTGACGTTGGTTTTCTTTTTTAGGAAGAAATACATTACTAACTGCGTATTCTCCAGCTTCAGGTAAATCAAACTCACAAAAAATCTTAAAGAATTTATGCGGAATATCAATTAATATACCTGCGCCGTCTCCTGTTACTCCGTCTGAACTTACAGCACCACGGTGTTCTAATTTTACTAAAATTTCAAGTGCTTTATGGATGATGTCGTTAGATCGTTTTCCCGTTAAGCTACATATAAATCCTGCACCACAATTATCGTGTTCAAATTCTGGTAAATAAAGTCCTTGTTTTTTTAGCATAATAAGTCAATTTTAAAGGCTTTTTGGGCCTTATTACAACTGTAAGATACACGCTAGTAATTGAATTTAAAAAAAGTATAAACACTTTTCCGAAATTCTGATTTAGACTATTATATAATACACTATAAACAATATTATACTGATTAAACTAACAAATCATCAAAGCGAAAAACACATTAAATAGGATTGTTTATTGCGAAAACGATTGCGTAAAATATAAAAAACTGAATAATATTTAAATAAAACATGATTTTTATAAGAATTGTTCATTATCTACGATGTGAGATTAGTAAAAAAAGCATAGGTATTTTGTGATACCCTATAAAAAATAGGGTATAAAATAAAATTATAATAAAAATGAGTCTAGAACCCTGCATTTTTTAGGGGTTAAATAGATTTTAACATAGATTTGGGATATTAACCAACCATTTTAACACCAATTTTTATGAAACAATTACTGACCCTATCGCTTCTTTTGGTTGCAACAACTTTGTTTGCTCAAGAGGATGCTAATACACCAGAAAAAAAGTTTGCTTTTGAAGGTAGTGTGGATGCATACTACAGAACCAATTTAACAGCGCCAAATGATGAAAATCAAATTGCACCTGCAACATCTTTTGCCGATACGGGTGGATTTTCTTTAGGAATGGGAAATATTATTGCATCCTACGAAAAAGGACGTGTTGGAGCTGTTGCGGATTTAGTCTTTGGTCCAAGAGGTGAAGATGCAAGTGCAACAGTATTAAATCAGTTGTTTGCTTTTTATAACATTAGCGAAAACACCAAATTAACCTTAGGTAAGTTTAATACGTTTTTAGGTTACGAAGTTATTGCGCCAGCAGGAAACTTTAATTATAGTACTTCTTATTTGTTTTCTAATGGACCATTCTCTCATACGGGTTTGAAAGCAGACTTTACTTTGTCAGAAGATTTTAGCCTAATGTTAGGAGTGTTTAATCAAACGGATGTTACGGAGTTTAATCCAGACGGAAGTTATGCAGTAGGTGCGCAACTAGGATATGATGGTCAGTATTTAAACTTATTATATGATGCTGCCGGTTTAGGTTTTGAAGTAGATTATACTGGAGGTTTTGATGCCTCAGAAGACTTTTTTGTTGGGATCAATGCAGCGTATGCGGATAATGATGGTGAAGGATTTTATGGCGTGGATTTGTATCCTCAATATGGTATTAGTGACACCTTTACTATAGGATTAAGAGGGGAATATTTTCAAACACAAAGCGAATCTGTAGATGATGATCCAAGTGTTATTGGATTAACGCTTACTGGAAGTTTGGTTATTGACGAAGATTTAATTATTAAACCAGAATTTAGACTTGATAGTAGTTCTGAAGACGATTTTATTGATACAGATTTAATGGCAACAAAAAGCTTAGGTTCTTTTGTTTTGGCAGCGATATATAAATTCTAATAAAAACTAATTATGAAAAAAGTAGAAGCAATAATCAGAAAATCTAAATTTTCTGCAGTTAAAAATGCATTGCATGAAGTTGGCGTAAATTTTTTCTCTTATTGGGATGTTACAGGTTTAGGTAACGAAAAAGAGGGTCATGTTTATAGAGGAGTTTCTTATAGCACAAGTGATATACAAAGACGCTATTTATCAATAGTTGTTAATGATGATTTTGAAGAAGTAACCATAAAAGCCATTTTAGAATCAGGTTCTACTGGAGAGGTTGGTGATGGTAAAATATTTGTCTCACAAATTGATGAGGTCTATAGAATAAGAACAGGAGCAAAAGGCGGAAACACTTTAAAATAAAAAACAATGGAATTACTTACAATAAACAATGTATGGATGATGATCTGTACAGCCTTGGTTTTCTTTATGCACTTAGGATTTGCATTTTTAGAGATTGGGTTAACACGACAAAAAAACACATTAAACATTTTATTTAAAAACATATTTATTATTACGGTAGGTCTATTGCTTTACTGTTTAGTAGGATTTAATTTAATGTACCCTGGTGAATTTAATGGGTTTATAGGATTTGCTGGTTTTGGATTAGATGCGCCAGTAACAGCAGAAGGTACTTTAGATTTGGCATATAATGAAGGTTATACGTATTGGACAGATTTCTTATTCCAAGGGATGTTTGCAGCAACAGCAGCAACTATTGTGTCTGGTGCAGTAGCAGAACGTATGAAGATTGGACCATTTATGGTTTTTACAATAATATATGTTGGATTAATATATCCAATTGCTGGTTCTTGGAAATGGGGTGGCGGATTTTTACAAACACTAGAAACTCCTTTTTATGACTTTGCAGGATCAACATTAGTGCATTCTGTTGGAGGTTGGGCAGCTTTAGTGGCTGTATGCTTATTAGGCTCAAGAATAGGTAAATTTAAAGATGGTAAAATACAAGCTATTCCTGGACATAATATTCCATTAGCAACTGCAGGAGTTTTAATACTATGGTTAGGATGGTTTGGTTTTAATGGAGGATCTGTATTGTCTGCAGACCCATCGTTAACGTCATTAACTTTAGTAACAACTTGTTTGGCAGCAGCAGCTGGTGGAGTTGTTTCGGCTTTTGTGTCTTTACTTAAGTTTAAAAACTTGGATTTAACGATGTTTTTAAACGGAATTCTTGGAGGATTAGTTGGGATTACTGCGGGAGCAGATCAAATGAGTCCTACTGATGCTATAATTATTGGCGCAGTGGCAGGTGCAATTATTGTTTTTGCGGTGTCTTTAATTGATAGGTTAAAGTTAGATGATCCTGTTGGAGCTATTGCAGTACATTTAGTATGCGGTATCTGGGGTACTTTAGCTGTTGGTCTTTTTGGAGAATTAGCCAGTGGTGCACAGTTTGTAAGTCAGCTTATAGGTGTGGTTTCTTATGCTGTTTTGTGTATAGTATCGTCGTTTTTAATTATTTATACATTAAAGAAAACAGTTGGAATTAGAGTTTCTGAAAAAGAGGAATTGGAAGGACTTGATGCTCATGAGCATGGTATGGATGCGTATCCAGACTTTAGATTAAATGAACATTAAGCTTTAGTTAATTTGTTGAAAAAACCTGAAGACATTTTGTTTTCAGGTTTTTTTTATGCCTAATTTTAAATAGTATAAAGCAAAAAAAAGCTCAGCAATTTAATTGCTGAGCATGTTTTAGACTAACAAAAACAGTGTTAAATAATCGTAGATTGTCCTAAGTGAATATTATTGAAATTAATATTCGTGTCATTTGGGTTACTTATAAAATCGGCAATAAAATCTCCAACCTTAGAGGTAGAGACATTAGTGTAGGATGCGTTTAAATCTGGCGTTGTAATTTCTAGTTTTAAAGATTTTTCAACACCTTCTTTAATTAGATTGGCTTCTTCGTGTAGGTCAAAATGCTCTAAAAGCATTGCTGCGCTTAATATAGATGCAATTGGGTTTGCAATCCCTTTTCCTGTTGCTTGCGGGTATGATCCATGTATAGGTTCAAACATTGCATATTTGTCACCAATGGAGGCTGATGCAAGTAATCCAATAGAACCGCCAATTACACTAGCTTCGTCACTTATAACGTCTCCAAATAAGTTTTCGGTTAAAATAACATCAAACTGTTTTGGGTTTAAAATCATTTGCATGGCAGCGTTATCAACAAATAAAAAATCTAAGGTTACATCTGGGTAGTCCTTTGCTAAATCGGTAACGACTTTGCGCCATAATCTAGAGGTTTCTAAAACATTAGCTTTATCTACTAGTGTTACCTTTTTCTTTCTGCTTTGCGCGTTTTTAAATGCTAAATGTGCGATACGTTCTATTTCGTATTTAGAATATTCGCATAAATCAGACGCTGTATTTCCGTCTTCACTTAAATATTTTTTACCAAAGTAAATTCCGCCTGTCAATTCTCTGTAAATACTAATATCTGTTCCCTCTATAATGTGTTGTTTTAGAGGTGATTTATCTAAAAGCATATCATACGCTTTTACAGGTCTTATGTTTGCGTACAAACCAAGTTCTTTTCTAAGTTTTAGTAAGCCTTGTTCTGGTCTAACTTTTGCTGTTGGATCATTATCGTATTTAGGGGCTCCAATAGCTCCAAATAAAATGGCATCACTAGATTTGCACAAATCTAAGGTATTGTCAGGTAATGGATTGTTGTGTTGATCAATTGCTACTGCGCCAACAGGAGCTTCTTTAAATAAAAAGGTGTGATCAAATTCTAAAGCAATAGCTTTTAACACTTTGATTGCTTGATTAGTCACTTCTGGGCCTATACCGTCACCAGGTAAAACTGCTATGTTTAATTTCATAGTATAATTATTAGTATGTTTTTTTGGCTTCAAAAGCCGAAATAGTTTCTTTTTTACTTAATAGGTAGTCAATATCATCATAACCATTAATCATACAAGTTTTTTTGTAAGCATCAATGTTAAAAGCTTCCTTGAAAGAAGTGCCTTTTACAGAAATGATTTGCTCTTCAAGATTAACTTCTAAAATAGTCTCTGGATTTTCTGTGGTAACGTCTAGTAGTACTTTTAAAAATTCTGCTGAAACTTGAACAGGTAATAGCCCGTTATTTAAGGCGTTTCCTTTAAAAATATCCGCAAAAAAACTTGAAACAATAACTTTAAAGCCATAATCGCTTAAAGCCCAAGCTGCGTGTTCGCGACTAGAGCCGCAACCAAAATTATCTCCGGCTACTAAAATGCTTCCTGAGTATTTAGGATTGTTTAAAGAGAAAGAGTTATTTGCTGAATCATCTTTATTAAATCTCCAATCTTTAAAAAGGTTGTCTCCAAAGCCTTTTCGGTCTGTTGCTTTTAAAAATCGAGCAGGAATTATCTGATCTGTATCTATGTTTTCTATTGCTAACGGAATAGCTTGAGATTGTAATGTTGTAAACTTTTCCATCTTAATTTAGTTGTTTTGTTATGTCCACAATCTTACCTTCAATAGCTGTTGCAGCTGCAACTAAAGGACTGGCTAAAATAGTTCTAGAGCCTTGTCCTTGTCTTCCTTCAAAGTTTCGGTTTGATGTTGAAACACAATATTCGCCTTGCGGAATCTTATCGTCGTTCATAGCTAAGCAAGCGGAACAACCCGGTTGTCTTAGCTCGAAGCCAGCTGCGTCAAATACATCTTTAAGACCTTCTTTTATAATTTGAGCTTCTACTTGTTTACTACCAGGAACTAACCAAGCGGTAACATTATCTGCTTTTTGTTTTCCTTTTATGTAGTTTGCAGCTACTCTAAAATCTTCAATTCTAGAGTTGGTACAGCTTCCAATAAAGACATAGTTAATAGGTTTGTTGATTAAAGATTCTCCTTTTTTGAAATCCATGTATTGTAGAGATTTTTCAAAAGAAGCATCGTCTATAGTTGGTATGTTTTCAGTCACTTTAATTCCCATTCCTGGGTTGGTACCATAAGTTACCATAGGTTCTATATCTTCCGCGTCAAAAGCATATTCTTTATCAAAAACAGCATTTGCATCCGTTGGTAGTGTTTTCCAATAGGCTACTTTTTTGTCAAAAGCATCTCCTTTTGGCGCAAATTCTTTATCCTTTACATAGTCAAAAGTGGTTTGGTCTGGGGCAATCATTCCGCCTCGAGCGCCCATTTCAATACTCATATTACAAACGGTCATTCTGCCTTCCATGGACATGTTTTCAAAAACATCTCCTGCATATTCGCAGAAGTAACCTGTGCCTGAGTTTGTGCCTAATTTGGCAATGATGTATAAAATAACATCTTTGGGTAATACGCCATTTTTAAGTTTACCGTTAACAGTCACTCTTAAGCTTTTTGGCTTAGTTAAAAGTAAGCATTGACTAGCAAAAACTTGTGCTACTTGACTGGTTCCAATACCAAAAGCGATAGTTCCAAAAGCACCATGTGTTGAGGTGTGGCTATCTCCGCAAACCATTGTCATTCCTGGTTGGGTAATCCCTAATTCTGGAGCCATAACATGGACAATCCCATTGTATTGGTGTCCTAATTGGTAAAGTGTAATATTGTTTTTTTTACAGTTTTGAGATAATTGTTCTAATTGATTCCTAGACAATAAATCTTTAACTGGTAAGTGTTGGTTTTGTGTTGGTGTATTATGATCAGCAGTAGCAACAATTTGTTTTGGTCTAAAAACAGGAATGTTGCGTTCTTCTAGCTCATTAAAAGCTTGCGGACTGGTCACCTCATGTATTAGGTGTTTGTCAATATATAATACTTGTGGTCCGTCTTTAACGGTCTCTACAACGTGAGCATCCCAAACTTTGTCAAATAATGTTAGTCCCATAATTAAGCCGAAATTATTTGTTGATACATTTTGCTAGTTTCAATAATTTGGTGGATATCGCCATCATTTATTTCTTTTTTTCTATCAGCAAAACTTAAAAAGTTGGCATAAACATCATCTAATTGAAGTTTAGTTAGTTCGTAACCTACATTTTTTGCTCTGTATGCTAAAGCGGCACGACCACTTCTGGCGGTTAAAACAATTGCAGACTCTGTAACACCAACATCTTTAGGGTTGATTATCTCATAAGTTTCACGGTTTTTAATCACACCATCTTGATGTATACCTGAGCTATGTGCAAAAGCATTAGCGCCAACAATGGCTTTATTAGGTTGCGTGTAAATTCCCATACTTTCTGATACTAACTGACTAAGTCCGTAAAGCATTTCGGTTTTTATGCTGGTGTCTAGATTTAAGTAAGGGTGTTGTTTTAAAACCATGACTACTTCTTCAAGCGCAGTATTACCAGCACGCTCTCCAATTCCGTTTATGGTACATTCTATTTGTCTTGCTCCGTTAATAACGCCTTCAATAGAGTTGGCAGTTGCTAGACCTAAATCGTTATGGCAATGACACGATAAAATGGCTTTTTCAATTCCTTTAACGTTCTCTTTTAAATATTTAATTTTTGCGCCATACTCACTAGGTAAACAGTATCCTGTAGTATCTGGTATATTTAGTACTGTTGCTCCGGCTTTTATTGCAGCTTCGCATACTCTTGCTAAATACTCGTTGTCTGTACGTCCGGCATCTTCAGCGTAAAACTCGACATCTTCAACAAAGGATTTAGCATATTTTACAGCATCGTAAGCACGTTGTATAATATCCGCTTTGTTAGATTTAAATTTATGAAGTATGTGGGAGTCTGATGTGCCAATTCCTGTGTGGATTCTTGGGTGTTTAGCATGTTTTAATGCTTCGGCAGCTACTTTTATGTCGTTTTCTACAGCTCTAGTTAAGCCGCAAACGGTAGCAGTTTTTACGATTTTTGATATTTCTTCTACCGATTTGAAGTCACCTGGACTAGAGACGGGAAAACCTGCTTCGATTACATTAACACCTAGTTGGTCCAATTGCTTAGCAATAATTATCTTTTGCTCTGTGTTTAGCTTACATCCTGGCACTTGTTCGCCATCACGTAGAGTAGTATCAAATATTTGAATTGAGTTTTTTGACATTTTAAGAGAGAATTATTTTTCTTTTGAATTACTAATGTATACTTTGGTTAACTGTTTGATTTAGCATTGGAGGAGAAGCTACGATGTTCAAGACACGAAATATATTATAAAACACTAAAAATCAGTTACATAACAAAGTAATTAGTTGATGACTAAAGAGCAAAAAGATAATTTATTTTTATTAGTTAAGTCTTTAACTAAGTCTGAAAAGCGACAATTTAAATTGTACGTGGGTAGACTTGGAGTGAATTCTGATTCTAAATTTTTAAACCTTTTTAATCTTTTAGACAAAGCTTCAGTGTATAATGAAAACGCTATTTTAAAAAGTGGAGTGGTTAAAAAACAGCAGTTAGCTAATGTTAAAGCACACTTGTATAAGCAAATATTAATTAGTCTTAAATTAAACCCTTCTCATCAAAATATTCGCTCTCAAATAAGAGAACAATTGGATTTTGCATCTATATTATATCATAAAGGATTGTATAGACAGAGTCTTAAAATCTTAGATAAGGCTAAAGAGTTAGCAATAATTAATGAAGAAAAAAACCCTGCTTTTGAGATTGTCGAACTTGAAAAAATTATCGAAACACAGTACATAACTAGAAGTATTAGTAACAGGGCAGATCAATTAACTATTCAGGCAAAAGAATTAAGTGAGTTAAATGTTGTTGCTAGTAAGCTATCTAATTTATCACTACAGCTTTATAGTATAATATTAAAAACGGGTTATGTGAAAAATGAGGAAGAAAGCAAAGCTGTCACGACGTATTTTAATGACAGATTGCCTAAAGTAGATTTATCTGCTTTGGGGTTTAGAGAAAAATTATGGTATTATAAAGCGTATTTGTGGTATAGTTTTTTAACACAGGACTTTTTAAACTGTTATAAATATGCTTTAAAATGGGTGAATTTATTTTATGAAAACCCTAATATGATTAGCTTAAATCCCGTGTTTTTTTTAAAAGGAAATAACTATTTGTTAGAGGCTTTATATTTTATAAAAAATAAAGAAAAATTTGAAACTAAGTTGGCTAGCTTTCATTCTGTTGTTAACCAATCTAATTTTCCGAAGGATGAAAATGTGGCTTCTTTAGTTTTTTTATATGGTAATTTTCATAAAATAAATTTACACTTTATAGATGGTAGTTTTGATGATGGCTTAATATTGATTCCGGAAATTGAGACTGAATTGGTTCAATTTGATAATAAAATAGATGCACATCATAAAATGATATTTTATTACAAGTTTGCAAGTTTACATTTTGGAGCTGGTAATAATAAGGAGTGTATTAAATACTTAGATAAAATTATTTCTAATAAATCATTGTCAATGCGTGAGGATTTATTGTGTTTTTCTAGAGTTTTAAATTTAGTAGCACATTATGAGGCAGGATTGGATTATCATTTAGAAACCTTACTAAAAAGCACTTACAAGTTTTTAATTAAAATGAACGACTTACATGAAGTGCAAAAAGAGATGATAAAATTTATTAGAGGATTACAAGATATTTATCCTCAGGACATTAAAAAGGAGTTTAAAAAATTATTAGAAACTTTAAAACAATATGAAGACCATCCTTTTGAACGTCGTGCTTTTTTATATTTAGATATTATCTCGTGGTTAGAAAGTAAAATTGAAAATAAGCCAGTGGGTAAAATTGTACGAGACAAATATTTAGAACTATTTGCTAAGTCATAATTTATAATATTGTTAAAAATAAATAGTTTACACGTAAAAAATAAAGTGACTTTTAAATAAAAACTGATGTTATCAAATAGTCAAATAAATCAAAATTCACAGCTAAAAGCGCAGTTTACCGAAGAAAACAGTATTTAAAAGGTGTTTTTGTTTAAAAAAGAGAATCAAATGTTTTGATAGCATGCTTTTTTTATTACATTTACAATCTCAAATCAGCAATGAAGAAAAATAAAACATTAATAGCAACAGTCTTATTTTTAATAATAAGCATAGTTGGTGTAGCTCAGATAGTAACTCCACCACCTCCAGCACAACAAGTACCTCCTGTAGGGTTGCCAATAGATGGTAATATTATTGTGCTTGTAGTTATAGGTTTGTTATATGGTGTTTATAAGTTGATATTTAAGCGTAAGTCATCAAACATTTAATTCGTTTAGACGCTTTACGTACTTTCCAATAACGTCAAATTCTAAGTTTATTTTAGTGCCAATTTTAAATTGTTTAAAATTTGTATGCTCATGCGTGTAAGGTATTATAGCTACGCTAAAACTATTTTTTTGAGAGTTTACGACAGTTAGACTTACGCCATTTACTGTAATAGATCCTTTTTCTATTGTAATATTGTTTAGCTCTGGATCATATTTAAAAGTATACAGCCAGCTTCCGTTAGTTTCTTTAGCTTCTATACATAGTGCTGTTTGGTCTACATGACCTTGTACAATGTGACCATCCAACCTGTCTCCAAGTTTCATAGCACGTTCAATATTTACAATATCATTTATTTGTAAATCTCCAATATTGGTTTTATCTAAAGTTTCTTTAATTGCAGTAACTTTATATTGGTCATCATTTATTTCAACTACAGTTAAACAGACACCATTGTGTGCAACACTTTGATCTATTTTTAACTGATTAGTAATAGTACTTTCAATAGTAATATCTAAATTGTCCTTAACTGTTGTTAATTGCTTAACAGTACCTAGTGTTTCAATTATTCCGGTAAACATAAACTTAATCGTATTATTTGGTTAAATTTGCTTTGGTAAATTTACAAACAATAGTTATTAGTATTAATGAAGAAAGAAGAAAATATTAGACTAGGAATATCAATAGGAGACCTAAATGGTATTGGAGCCGAAGTGGTTTTAAGAATATTTGAAGATAATAGGATGTTAGATTTTTGTACGCCAATTATTTTTGCTTCGATCAAAACCATGAGTTTTGTAAAAAACCACCTAAAATTGGATATTAATTTAAATGGTATCCATAATATAAATCAAGCATTACCTGGACGTGTCAACGTTTTAAACTGCTGGAAAGAAAACGTAAACATAAATTTTGGTCAAGAGGATCTTAAAATAGGTGAATACGCAATTAAATCTCTAGTTCAAGCAACAAAAGCGCTAAAGGATGATCTTATAGATGTATTAATTACAGCTCCAATTAACAAGCATAATATACAGTCGGACACGTTTAAGTTTCCTGGTCATACAGATTATCTTAACCAAGAGTTAGAAGGTAATAGTTTAATGTTTATGGTAACTCAAGGATTAAGGGTTGGGTTATTAACAGATCACGTACCAGTAAAAGATATTGCTAATCACATTACCCCTAAACTTATCGAAGAAAAGATTGCGACAGTATATCAATCATTAGTTCAGGACTTTAAAATTAGTAAACCAAAAATTGCTGTTTTAGGCATTAATCCACATACAGGTGATAATGGTGTAATTGGAAGTGAAGACGATACCGTTTTAAGACCAACATTACAAAAAATTAAAGCGACAGGTAAGCTAGTTTTTGGTCCATATGCAGCCGATAGTTTTTTTGGATCAGATAATTACAAAAATTTTGACGCTATAATTGCATCATATCATGATCAAGGATTAATACCATTTAAAACGTTATCTTTTGGTCAAGGTGTAAATTATACAGCAGGATTAAATCGTGTAAGAACATCTCCAGATCATGGAACAGCCTATGAAATAGCAGGAAAAGGAACCGCAGATATCAGTTCTTTTAAAGAAGCTATTTTTACAGCAATACAGATTTTTAACAACAGAAAAGAATACGAAGAGCTTACCAAAAACCCATTAGGATTTTCAAAAAGAAAGATATAAACAAAAAAATGTTTATAAGTCTTTTTAATAAAGAAAATTTTATATATTTGCAGGCTCAAAATAGATGTGGTAATGAAGCAATTAAAAGAATTTACAATACCATTTGTAGGTTTAAAAATAGGAAAACATCATTTTGATTATAGTATAGATCAAACGTTCTTTAATCATTTTGAATATGAAGACTTTAACTCTTGTAATATTAAAGTAGATTTAATTTTAGAAAAAAAATCAACTTTATTAGAGTTACATTTTGATATTTCAGGAACAGTAAACGTCAATTGTGATGTTACAAACGAACCATTTGACCTGCCAATAACAACAGAATTTGATTTGGTAGTAAAATTTGGAGACGAGTATAATGATGAGTATATAGACATATTAATCATTCCGCATGGAGAATATGAACTAAATGTACAACAATATATATATGAGTCAGTTGTGTTAGCATTACCAAGTAAACGTATACATCCAGGTGTGGAAGACGGAACATTAGATTCTGAAATACTTGACAAATTAGATGAACTTAGCCCAAAGCTAAAAGATAAAAAAGAAGACAAAGAGGAAACAGATCCTCGTTGGAATACATTAAAAAAACTATTAACGGATAAATAATAATATAAAATGGCACATCCTAAGAGAAAAATCTCGAAAACAAGAAGAGATAAGAGAAGAACACATTATAAAGCAGTTGCGCCACAAATTGCAACTTGCCCAACAACAGGTGAAGCTCATTTATACCACAGAGCGCACTGGAGTGAAGGTAAACTTTACTACAGAGGTCAAGTGTTAATTGACAACTCAGTTGAAGAAAACGTAGCATAATTACTATGCATGCATATAGAAAAACGCTCACTTGTGGGCGTTTTTTTTATGATTTGTTTTTCTTTACGTTAAAAAGCATTTACTTTGCATAGAATTAGTCTAAAAAAGAGTAATTTTATTATAATTAAGTCAATATAGGTCATTTTAGACCTTTTTTTGACTAAAATAGCTAAAAAATGAGCAAAATCTCTGCTGCAATTACTGCTGTTGGTGCCTACGTACCAGACTATGTTTTGTCTAACAAGGTACTAGAAACTCTTGTAGACACAAATGATGAATGGATAACATCAAGAACAGGAATAAAAGAGCGTAGAATACTTAAACTAGAAGGCGAAGGGACATCTTACCTTGCCATTAATGCAGCTAAAGATCTGCTTAAAAAACGTAATCTAGACCCTAAAGAAATAGACTTAGTTATTGTCGCAACTGCAACACCAGATTTGCCTGTTGCTGCAACAGCGGTATATACAGCAACCCAAATTGGAGCAACTAATGCATTTGCCTATGATTTGCAAGCAGCTTGTTCAAGTTTTCTTTATGGTTTATCCACAGCAACTAGTTATATAGAGTCTGGACGTTACAAAAAAATATTACTTATTGGAGCAGATAAAATGTCGTCTATAATAGATTACACAGATCGTGCTACATGCATTATTTTTGGAGATGGTGCAGGAGCTGTTTTATTAGAGCCAAATACAGAAGGTCTAGGTTTTCAGGATGAATACCTTAGAAGTGATGGTTCTGGTAGAGAATTTTTAAAAATTGAAGCAGGTGGATCAATATTACCACCTTCACAGGAAACCATAGACAACAAACAACACTTTGTACACCAAGATGGACGTACAGTATTTAAGTTTGCTGTTTCTAATATGGCAGATGTTTGCGAAAAAATAATGGAACGTAACAACCTTAGTCATGATGATGTATCATGGTTGGTGCCACACCAGGCTAATATGCGTATTATTGACGCAACAGCTAACAGAATGAGTTTACAAGACGATAAAGTCTTAAAAAACATACACAGATATGGTAATACAACCTCTGCAACATTACCATTATTATTAAACGATTTTGAATCCAAGCTTAAAAAAGGAGATAATTTAATATTTGCTGCTTTTGGAGGTGGATTTACTTGGGGTTCTATTTATTTAAAATGGGCTTACAACTCTTAAACTAACTAAAATAAAGATTAATAACTTATAATTATGGATTTAAAAGACATTCAAAACTTAATTAAATTTGTTGCTAAATCAGGAGCAAGTGAAGTTAAATTAGAAACTGACGATGTAAAAATCACGATAAAAACGGGATCAGAAACAGAGACAACTTACGTTCAACAAATTCCTATGCAGGCTCAAATGCCAATGCAACAAGCAATGCAACAAGCTCCAGCAGCACCAGCCTCTACAGAGGCAGCAGCACCTGCAGCTGATGAAAATTCAAAATATATCACTGTTAAATCTCCTATTATTGGGACTTTTTACAGAAAACCATCTCCTGACAAACCATTATTTGTAGAGGTAGGACAAACAATTGCAGAAGGTGATGTACTTTGTATTATCGAAGCAATGAAATTATTTAACGAAATAGAATCTGAAGTATCAGGTAAAATTGTTAAAATATTAGTGGATGACTCTTCTCCAGTAGAGTTTGATCAACCATTATTTTTAGTAGACCCATCTTAATTTTAGATTATTAGTGTTTTTGACTGCTTGTAAAGTAGTTGAAAAATCGAATAATCAAATCGTCTAATTATCTAATTTATACAAGATGTTTAAAAAAGTATTAATTGCCAATAGAGGAGAAATAGCATTACGTGTTATCAGAACCTGTAAAGAAATGGGCATAAAGACCGTTGCAGTATACTCTACTGCAGATGCTGAGAGTTTACACGTCAAATTTGCTGATGAAGCAGTTTGTATTGGACCTCCAGCAAGTAGTGAGTCTTATTTAAAAATGTCAAATATTATTGCTGCAGCAGAAATCACAAATGCAGATGCCATCCATCCTGGTTATGGATTTTTATCTGAAAATGCTAAGTTTTCTAAAATCTGTGAAGAACACCAAATTAAATTTATTGGTGCATCTGAAGAGATGATTAACAGAATGGGAGACAAAGCAAACGCTAAAGCAACTATGATTGCTGCAGGTGTACCTGTAGTACCAGGAAGCGAAGGTGTAATAGCAGACTTTAAAGACTGCCTAAAAGTAGCTAAAGAAACAGGATATCCTGTAATGCTTAAAGCTTCTGCAGGTGGTGGTGGTAAAGGTATGCGTGCTGTTTGGAAAGAAGAAGATTTGCAAAATGCTTGGGAGTCTGCTCGTGCAGAATCTAAAGCTGCTTTTGGAAATGATGATATGTACATGGAAAAACTTATTGAAGAGCCACGTCACATCGAAATCCAAATTGTAGGAGATAGCACAGGAAAAGCATGTCACTTATCAGAAAGAGATTGCTCTATCCAACGTCGTCACCAAAAGTTAACAGAAGAAGTACCTTCTCCGTTTATGACAACAGCTTTACGTAAAAAAATGGGTGAAGCAGCTGTAAAAGCAGCAGAATATATTAAATACGAAGGTGCAGGAACAGTAGAGTTTTTAGTAGATAAGCATAGAAATTTCTACTTTATGGAAATGAATACGCGTATCCAAGTAGAGCATCCAATTACAGAGCAAGTTATTGATTTTGACTTAATCCGTGAGCAAATTTTAGTTGCAGCAGGTGTGCCTATTTCTGGAAAAAACTATACTCCAAATTTACATTCTATTGAGTGTCGTATTAATGCGGAAGACCCTTTTAATGACTTCCGTCCGTCACCAGGAAAAATTACAACATTACATGCTCCAGGTGGTCATGGTGTTAGACTAGACACGCATGTATATGCAGGTTATAGCATTCCGCCAAATTATGACTCAATGATTGCTAAGTTAATTACAACAGCTCAAACTAGAGAAGAAGCTATCAATAAAATGAAGCGTGCTTTAGATGAGTTTGTTATAGAAGGAATTAAAACAACCATTCCTTTTCATAGACAATTAATGGATCATCCAGATTATTTAGCTGGTAATTATACCACTAAATTTATGGAAGATTTTGTTATAGAAAAGCAAATAGAAGAATAAAACTAAGACTCCGAAATTAATTTCGGAGTTTTTTTTTGATGCATATAACAAATAGCTTCAGTATATTTGAATACTAAAGCAATTTACATGAAAAGTCCTAGTTACCTAAAATACAGCCTTTTGTTATTGGTGTTTTTTTCAATAACATCTTGTTTTGAAATTATTGAAGAGATTGATCTAAATAGTGATGGTACAGGTACAATGACCTTTACATTAAACATGAGTAAAAGCAAATCAAAATTAGCTTCAATCATGTTGTTAGACTCTGTAAATGGTTATAAAGTGCCTTCAAAAGCAGATATACAAAAAGGATTAAACGATATGGTTTCGGAGCTTAAAAAAGCAGAAGGCATTACTAATATTGTTAAAACAGCAGATTACGAAAATTTTGTGTTTTCAGTAAAATGTGATTTCAATAAAATCGATAATATCAATAAGATTACTAACAAAATAACTAGTCAACAAAAAAGTAACGCTGCATCTACTTCTTATCTTTTTGATGATAAAAACGGTGTTTTTAAAAGAAAATATACCTATTCCTCAGAAGTAAAAAAACAGTATAATAAATTAAAAACCGAGAATAAAAAGGTGTTTAATGATGCCTCTTATACAGTGATTTATAGATTTGATAACGAGGTAATCAGTCAAAATAATAAACAAGCTAAAGTTTCTAATTCTAAAAAAGCAGTCATGCAACGCGTAAGTGCAATGGATGTGATTAACGGTACAGGAGACTTTACGACTCATATTCAATTAAAAAAATAATCCTTAAACTAACAACCAACCAATGAAAAAATTATCATGTGTAATCATGCTATGTGCATCTGTATTTTCTTTTGCACAAAATTCAACATCAAAAATCCCAAGTGATGCAGCTGTTGTTGCTACAATAAAAGGAAATAATTTGTTACAATTAATGTCAATAGATGAGTTAAATAACTCGTTTATGGGAACTGAGATTTTAAAAGAATTATCCAGAAAACAGACTAAATACAACTCGTTGGAAGATTTTGGTTTTGACTTAAATGGCGCTGCTCATTATTTTTTCCAAGCTAATGATAGTATTAATTACAACGCATTTATCGTTCCTTTAAAAAATGTAACTGCTTTTGAAAGTTTTTTAACCACTCAAAGCAAAAAAGAAATTGCAAACGTTAACGGAGTCAGGTCTTTTAAAGATCATAATCAAGGCGGAATTGTTTGGGATAGCTCAACTTTGATAATGGTTGTTGGAAGCACTAACGATGCGTATTTTCAAAACCCAGAGGTCATGGAGCGTTACGGACTAACACAGGATGATTATTATGGATACGTAATAGATGATGCTGTTGTTGAAAGTGCAGAGGATTACGATGATGAAGTTATTGAGGCTGAAGAAGCATATGAGGAAGAAATAGAAGAAACGGTTATCGAGTCTACAGAAAGTGAAGAGGTTTATGAAGACGAGTATATGGAAGAGGAAGCTACTGAGGTTGTAGAATATAATTACAATAATGATGCGTCTAACTACCAAATTAAAAGCGCCATAAATAAAAATTGGGCTTTATTAAAGGCAGAGCAGCTTTTAAAGCAACAACCAAATCGTTCTATCTTAAAAAACAAATCATACTTAAGTAGTTTAGACAGTAAAGCAGAAGCTACATTATGGGTTAATGACTTTGGGCAATTATACTCTAATATGTTAGGGTCTATGTACTACAATCAATTAGTTGGTTTTGATTTATCAAGCATGTATACTAATAATGGTTTAACAGCTAAATTGTTTTTAGAAAACGACAAAATGGTACTAAATACAAAGTACACTATGTCTGATCAAATGGCTGATAGTTATAAAAAAATGACCTCTAGAAAACTTAATAAAAAGTTTTTAGACTATGTAAATGAAGACAGAATGATTGGCTTTATGAGCTACTCTATAGATACAGAAGCCATGTTAGAAGAGTATCCTAAATTAATGAAGTCTATGTATAGCAACATGCCATACTACGGAGAAGAAGCTAGTTTGGGTATAGATTTATTTTCCTTATTATTAGATGAGGAAGCTGTTGGAGAAGTAATTAATGGAGATTTACTATTTTTATTATCAGGTATCTCTCAGCAAGAAGTTACTTATACTACATACCAATATAATGACGATTATGAGTATGTTGAAGTGGAAAAAACAAAAACAGAAACAGTTCCAGATTTTTTATTAATGGCATCTACGGATGAGCCTAGCATGCTTAATAAATTAATCCAATATACTGTAAATAAAGAGATGGTAACTTTTAACAATGGTTATTACACATTTGAAATTCCAAGAAGCCCACTGGCTATTCACTTTGTAATTAAAGACGGAATTGCTTTTTTAGGTACATCTGAAGTAGAAATGAATAAAATCGTCTCAGGTACATTTGATGCTAAAGTAACATCTAAAACTAAAAAAATGATGTTAGACAATTCTTATTCAGTATTTGTTAGTGCTAAACAATTAGCACAACAATTACCAATAGAAGAGATGGGAATTGACAGAAGTGGTAAGCTAGAATGGTTTTTAAACACAACAGAGGATGCATACATTACAGCATCAAAAATTAAAGGAAATGCAGTAAATAGCGAAATGGTTGTTGGTGTGCCTCCAACCGAAGAAAATGCTTTAAAATACATCTTTAATATCATCGAAAAATTTGCAAAATAATTATTAATGAAAATTAAGAAAATATTAAAAAAAGCAGCCATTATTATTAGTGTGCTGCTTTTGGCTTTTAAAGGCTTTTTAATGTACCGTAATTACACGTCTTACCAAGATGTAATACATTATAAGGCCAATCAAATAGTTAAGGTAAATATTGACGATATCGCTCAATCACTAGTGTTTAATGCAATTGCAAATCCTTCATTTTATTTAAAATCAAAAAGGGAGAATGACTCCATTATTGATGACGATGACAAACAAACAAAAGGATTCAATATTCCTGCTAACATCTTTTTATATACTATTAAAGGACAACCTATAACCACAGTATTTACATCCTTTAAAATTTCAGAACAAAACACCTTTAAAGACTACCTAAAAGCTAATTATAAAACTGAAGATTTTAAAGACACCCAAGACTTTACTGTTGCAACAGTATTAAATAATAGTGTGGTTATAGCATTTAACAAAACACAAGCAGTTATTGCATACAATCCAAGTAAGGACGATGTAAATCAAGTGTTTGAAGACATATTGGTAAATCATAAAACATTAGAAAAGTCAGATGTAAAATGGGAGAAATTACAGGATGCAGATGGACATTTTAATTACCTCACAAAAACAGATCATTTGGCTATTAATTTTCAATCTGGAAAAGCTATAATACAAGGTGATTTTGTATTGCCAGTATTTTTGGACACTCCAAAAGTTTATAAAAGCACAAATTTTTCTAAAGATGCTAGTGTAACTTTTAATCTTAATCTACTTTCAACATTAAAGTATGTAAACTTTAAACACAAAAATCAAAGTGTAGACATAGACAGTTTAGATACATATTATAAAGGTCATATGGCTCTAGAAATTGCTAAAGCAACATCACAATTAGACTCGGTAATAACTTATGAGTATAATGACGATTTTGAAAAAGTAGAAACCCTGACAACGGTAACAAAACAAGTACCAGAAATTAATTTGCAATTAACCTCTGACGCTTCAAAACTTTATAAATATTTAGAAAAAATAGCGATAGTAAAAGACGGTAAATTAAGTAAAGATATATTTCCTTTGTATCAAGTTAAAATAGATTCTACTAACGCTAAAAGTTTGCAAGCAAGTACCAATTTATCCAATACAGTAAAATCTATATTAAACGAAACTTCAGAAGTTTTTGCTTTAAACGTTAATTTTGAAAGGCTGCAAAAGCAGAATCATTTTCCAATGATACATGATTATTTAGAAAAGCTAAAAACATTAAAAATTATTGGAAATAATTCTCAAAACGAAGCAATAGCAGTAAATGGACAAATGATTTTAAAAAATCAAGATATTAATGCCTTAGCTCAGTTTTTTATTAATCAAAAAGAATAAACAAATTTAGTATCTTACTAAGATGACATTAAGCTATTGGGAAATAAAATCATGGTTAACCAACGTGGATTATACTATTGTTGGTAGCGGAATTGTAGGTTTAAATTGTGCTTTGCAATTAAAAAAACGTTTCCCCAAAGCCAATATTTTAATATTAGAAAAAGGTACTTTACCTCAAGGAGCAAGTACTAAAAATGCTGGTTTTGCTTGTTTTGGTAGTTTGTCAGAAATTGTAGCCGATCTTAAAACACATACAGAACAAGAGGTTTTAGATTTGGTGCAAAAACGAGTCAAAGGGTTACAAAAATTAAGAGATAATCTTGGAGATAAAACCATAGATTATCAACAATTAGGAGGTTATGAGTTGTTTAATACTAACAGTGATTTATTTGAAACCTGTTTACATCAAAAAACGTTAGTTAATAATTTATTAAAACCTGTTTTTGAAGACAACGTATTTAGCCTTAAAGAAAATAGATTTGGTTTCAAAAACATCAAAAACCAATACTGTTTTAATCAATTTGAAGGACAAATAGACACAGGTCGTATGATGGAGGCATTACTGCAAAAAGCACTCTTAAAAGGCATTAAAATACTTAATAATGTTTCGGTGTCTGGTTTTTCAGAAGATGCCAATGCTGTTAAAGTTGAAACGAATCAATTTAGTTTTTCGACTTCAAAATTATTAATAGCAACAAATGGCTTTGCTTCGGTTTTGAATATTCCAAAAGTTAAACCAGCAAGAGCACAAGTGTTAATTACAAAACCAATAAAAAATCTTCATATAAAAGGCACGTTTCATTTGGATGAAGGGTATTATTATTTCCGAAACATCGATAACAGAATACTATTTGGAGGTGGACGGAACCTAGATTTTAAAGGCGAAGAAACTACTGAATTAAGTCAAACAGATTTAATTCAGAATAAACTAGAAGCGTTATTAAAAACTACAATTTTACCAAATACACCTTTTCAGATAGAGCATCGCTGGAGTGGAATTATGGGAGTAGGAACTCAAAAAAAACCAATTGTAAAACAGCTTAGTAATAATGTGTTTTGTGGTGTGCGATTAGGCGGAATGGGAGTTGCAATTGGAAGTTTAATAGGAGAAGAATTAGCAAACCTAATAGCGTAATATGTTTAAAAAAATATTCAAATTTTTAGCTAAATGTTTACTTTGGTTTATTATTTCAACCGTTGGTGTGGTGGTTTTATACAAGTGGATGCCTGTACCAATAACACCATTAATGGTCATTAGATATTTTGAAAAGGACAGTCCAAAACTTTTAAAACACGATTGGGAGCCAATAGAAAATATCTCTAAAAATTTACAACTAGCAGTGATTTGTAGCGAAGATCAAATTTTTTTAAGTCACAATGGATTTGATTTAAAAGCAATTGAAAAAGCGTACGAAAACAATAAAAAAGGAAAACGTGTTAAAGGCGGAAGTACCATAAGTCAGCAAACAGCAAAAAATGTATTTTTATGGCCACAGCGTAGTTGGTTACGTAAAGGTTTAGAAGTTTATTTTACGTTTTTAATAGAGACCATTTGGGATAAAGAACGTATTATGGAAGTCTACTTAAATAGTATAGAAATGGGCAACGGTATATATGGCGCAGAGTCGGCAGCTCAATATTGGTTTAAAAAACCAGCTTCAAAATTATCAAAATTAGAAGCCTCTGCTATAGCAGCAATATTACCCAACCCAAGAAAATATAAGGCTAATCCTGTTACTAATTACATAGCCTCTAGAAAAAATTGGATAATAAAACAGATGAATTTTTATGGTCCTTTAAATTATAAAACAGAGGATGAATAGCACTGAAAAAATTAAACAAGCATTGCATGATAGTTGCGCTTTGTTTACAAAAAATAGGCTGGATACCATTAATAAAACCATTTTAGAACTGCAAGAATCCTTAACCTCTGAGACTAAAAGTAGCGCTGGAGATAAGCATGAAACTGGGCGAGCTATGGTGCAATTAGAACGCGAAAAAGCAGGACATCAATTAGCTCAAATCCAAAAAGTAAACCAGTTATTAGTCAAAATAAGTACAGAAAAGACCTCTAAAATTATTGGCTTAGGTAGTGTTGTTTATACCACAAAATCCAATTATTACATTGCTATAAGTGCTGGAGAGCTAGAGGTTGACACTCAAAAATTTTATGCAATTGCAGCCAATACGCCTATTGCACAATTGCTTTTAGGTAAAACAATTGGCGATGATATTGTTTTTAGGGCACAAAATTTTTTAATAACAAATGTTAACTAACGTCTAAATCAACAATTTTCGAGGTATCTTTAGTAAAATTGAATTAGAAAAAAGTTGAATATAATTCCCTCAAATTTTGATGTTATTATTATTGGTGGAGGATTAGCAGGTCTTAGTAGTGCTATCCATTTATCAAAAAATAAGCATAGTGTTTTGGTTATCGAAAAAAACGAGTATCCAAAACATAAGGTTTGTGGCGAGTATATTTCTAACGAAGTCTTACCTTATTTAAACTTTCTGGGAGTAGACGTTTTTAAACTAGGCGCAAAAAGGATTGATAAATTTGAACTATCTACACCTAAAAACAAGCTTGTAAAGGCCAATTTGCCTCTTGGTGGTTTTGGTATTAGTCGCTATTGTTTAGATAACCAATTGGCAAAAGTTGCATTAGCAAATCAGGCTACCATTACTCAAGATACAGTAGAAAATGTAACGTTTGCTAATGATGTGTTTTCGGTTGAAACTAAATCAAATAAGTATACTTCAAAAATTGTGATTGGTGCTTATGGCAAACGTGCTAATTTGGATGTTAAGCTCAATCGTAATTTCATTAAAAACAAATCACCATTTTTAGCAGTTAAAACACATTTAAAAGGCATTTTTACTGAAAATTTAGTGGCGCTTCATAATTTTGAAGGTGGTTATTGTGGGATCTCAAAAGTAGAAGACGATAGTATAAATGTATGCTACATAACCAATTTTGAGGCTTTTAAAAAGTATAAAGATATTGACGAGTTTCAGCGAAAAGTGCTTTATAAAAATACCGCTTTAAAATCAGTTTTTGAAAACACAACTTCAGTTTTTGAAACGCCTTTAACTATTAGTCAGATTTCTTTCGAAACCAAAAATCCTATAGAAAACCATATGTTAATGTGTGGCGATACTGCAGGAATGATTCATCCTTTATGTGGTAATGGAATGAGCATGGCAATACGCAGTGCACAAATGGCATCACTATTAATTATTCAATTTTTTAATGGTGCAATAAAGGACAGAGAAGGATTAGAAAAACAGTATCTTAGAGAATGGAATACCGAGTTTAAATCGCGATTAACAACAGGTCATATTATAGCAAAACTATTTAGTTACAACAAATTGGCTGAGGTTTTAATACGTATCGTAAAAACAATACCAAGTATTTTGCCACAAATTATTAAGCGTACACATGGTAAAACAATGACAATTAAATGAGTGTTTTAGTAAATACAAAATATAGAAGTGAAGCAGAAGAAATAATGGACGATTTGGATTATAATGGTCCAATACTTCATGATGCATTAGATAAATTGGCCAAAATTAATCAATGGTTAGGCGGAAACATTGTGACTATTAATGGCTTAAAAAAAGCACTTAAAAACCATAATAAATCAGAAGCTATAACCATCATTGATTTGGGTTGTGGAGGAGGAGATATATTAAGAGAAATATCACTTTTTGGAATAAAAAACAACTATAATTTTAAACTAATAGGGATTGATGCAAACCCTCATACAGTTAATTATGCTAATTTATTATCGCAAAAATACGATAACGTAAGTTTTGAAGCAATAGATATATTTTCAGATCAGTTTAATAACTTAGAGTATGACTTAGTATTAACCACTTTGTTTTTGCATCATTTTAAAGAAGATCAATTGGTTTCGTTTTTAAAACCTGTGTTACAAAAAGCAAAATTAGGTATAGTGGTTAATGATTTACACAGACATAAATTAGCCTATTATCTGTTTAAACTGTTATGTACAACTATCAAGAATAAAACAATAGTAGAGGATGGACTAACCTCTGTTTTAAGAGGATTTAAAAGGGAAGAGTTGACAACTATTTCAAAACAAATTAATGCAAATTATCAAATCCAATGGAAGTGGGCGTTTCGTTTTCAATGGATTTTGAAGCAACAATAATATGAGCGTAAAAATAACAGCAGTAGCCAAACAACTTCCAAAGTACACTAGAGAAACTAAGGATATTATTCCTTTTTTAAAACTTTGGATGACTGGTCAAGACGACCGTTTTCAGCGTAAAGTAATCAAACTTTTTGAAGGCGCAGGAGTGGACAAGCGCTACTCTATAATGGATGCAGAAGAAGTTTTTACAAATACATCTTTTCAAGAAAAAAATGATATTTACGCTCGTGAGGTAGTAAAATTAGCAGAGCAATCTTTGGTAAAAGCATTAGATAAAGCAGCGCTAAAACCAACCGATATTGATTATATAATTACAGTAAGTTGCACAGGTATTATGATTCCTTCTGTAGATGCTTATTTGATAAATAATCTAAAGATGAAGCAGGATATTGTTAGGTTACCTGTTACTGAAATGGGATGTGCAGCAGGTGTTTCAGGTATTATTTACGCCAAGAATTTCCTGAAAGCAAACCCTAATAAACGTGCAGTTGTCATTGCGGTTGAGTCGCCAACAGCAACTTTTCAGCTAGATGATTTTTCAATGGTTAACATAGTAAGTGCTGCTATTTTTGGTGATGGTGCAGCAAGTGTTATTTTATCGTCTTATAAAGATGAAGTAGGACCAAAAATAGTAGATGAAGCCATGTATCATTTTTATGATGCCACAACCATGATGGGTTTTAAATTGGTAAACACAGGGTTACAAATGATTTTAGATAAGGCTGTTCCTGAAACTATTTCAGAACATTTTCCTATGATTGTCCATCCGTTTTTAGAACGCAATAACATTACAATTGAAGATATTGATCATCTTATTTTTCATCCAGGAGGGAAAAAAATAGTGCAAACGGTAGAAGATTTATTTGGATCCTTAGGGAAGAATATAGACGATACAAAAGAAGTCTTGCGACTTTACGGAAACATGAGCAGCGCAACTGTTTTGTATGTTTTAGAACGCTTTATGGATAGACCATTACCAAAAGGCGATAGAGGATTAATGTTGAGTTTTGGACCTGGTTTTTCAGCACAACGTATATTATTAGAATGGTAATTATAAAGGCAAATGGTAATTGCTATGTGATGCTGAGCTTGTCGAAGCCTCTTAATGTTATCAACAGATTATAATATAAAATATCACACTAAGCGCAGTCGAAGTGTCTTTTAAAACAAGATTTATTAGTTATGACAAAAGATTTTCAGCATAAAAACTATTGGGCACTCATTTTAGGAGGTTCAAGCGGATTGGGTTTAGCTACAGCAAAAAAGCTAGCTAAACATGGTATGAATATTTGTATTATTCACAGAAATTCAAGAATTCAGGAAGCCGAAATTAACAGCAATTTTGATACAATAAAAGCAGAAGGAGTACAGTTTAAATCGTTTAATGTTGATGCTTTTAAGCAAGAAAAAAGAACGCAAATTATTTCTGAATTAGAAGTAATTTTAGGCTCAGAAGGAAAAATAAGAACATTAGTACACAGCGTGGCTAAAGGGAATTTAAAACCAATGTTGGATGACCATAAAGCAACACTTAAAACTGACGATTTCAATTTAACAATAAACGCTATGGCTATTAGTTTGTTTGATTGGACTAAAACTGTTTTTGAAGCCAAATTGTTCGCTGACGATTCAAGAATCATAAGTTTTACAAGTGAAGGCAATACAAAAGCATGGAAAAATTACGCAGCAGTTTCTGCAGCAAAAGTAACATTAGAAGCCATTACTAGAAATATTGCTTTAGAGTTTGCGCCTTATGGTATCAGAGCCAATTGCATTCAAGCAGGAGTAACAGATACAGCGTCTTTACGTATGATTCCTGGAAGTGATAAAATTAAAGAACACAGTTTACTTCGTAATCCATTTAACAGATTAACATTACCGGAAGATGTTGCAAATGCAGTGTATTTGTTATCTAAAGATGAAGCTAGCTGGATCAATGGTTGTGTCATTCCTGTAGATGGAGGCGAACATATTAGTTAAAAATGACAAAAGAAAAAATCATATTACTATTACCATATAAAGAGCCATTTCTATTTGTGGATGAATTAAACACGATTTCCAATGAAGGAGTAACGGGAAGTTATACTTTTAAAAAAGACGAGTATTTCTACAAAGGACATTTTAAAGACAATCCAATTACGCCAGGCGTGATCTTAACGGAATGTATGGCGCAAATAGGTGTAGTATGTTTGGGTATTTATATGTTGAAGGATGAAATTTCAGAAGATAATAAACCTCAAATAGCTTTAACGTCAAGTCAAGTAGATTTTTTTTTACCTGTTTTTCCAGGCGAAACAGTGACTGTAGTTTCAGAAAAAGAAGTCTTTCGTTTCAATAAATTGAAATGTAAAGTAAAAATGTTTAATCAGAAAAATGAATTGGTTTGTCGAGGACAGATTTCAGGAATGCTGAAAGCAGAATAATACCAATTGTAAACGATAGATCAAACTGAGTTTGTCGAGGTGTATTTTAATTAATAAAGTATGAAAAACAGAGTCGTAATAACAGGTTTAGGAGTCGTTGCACCAAATGGAGTAGGTGTCGACGCATTTACTAAGGCTATAAAAAATGGTGTATCCGGAATTACTTTTCATCAGCAATTAGCAGATTTAAATTTTTCGTGTTGTATTGGTGGAATTCCTAATATTTCCGAAGAAAAAAAGTTAGAATACTTAACACCTTTACAATTAAGAGGCTTTAATAGTTCTGGTATTTTATATGGTTGTATTGCAGGAATGGACGCTTGGAAAGATGCTGGGTTTGAAGTTGATCCTGATAGTGATTTAGACTTTGATTCCGGTACTGTTTTTGGAACAGGAACCTCAGGAGTAGACAAGTTTAGAGAGGCTATTTATAAGTTGGATGACAAGCAGGTAAAGCGATTAGGAAGTACAGTTGTGGTACAGACTATGGCTAGTGGAATTAGTGCTTTTTTAGGTGGAATTTTGGGTTTAGGTAACCAAGTAACGACAAACTCATCTGCATGTACCACAGGTACAGAAGCTATTTTAATGGGTTATGAACGTATTAAAAACGGACAAGCAAAACGCATGTTGGTTGGTAGTTGTAGTGACCACGGACCTTATATTTGGGGAGGATTTGACGCTATGCGAGTGATGACATATAAGCATAATGAAACTCCAAAAGAAGGCTCTAGACCAATGAGCGAAACAGCAAGTGGTTTTGTGCCAGGCGCAGGCGCAGGTGCTTTAGTTTTAGAGTCTTTAGAAAGTGCTTTAAAAAGAAAGGCGACTATTTATGCTGAAATTTTAGGCGGAAATATAAACTCTGGAGGACAACGTGATGGAGGGACAATGACCGCTCCAAATGCTAAAGCTGTGCAACGTTGCATACAAGATGCGGTTAAAGATTCGGGCATTTTAGCCGAAGATATTGACACTATAAATGGGCATTTAACAGCGACTTCAAAAGACAGTTTGGAAATCGAAAATTGGACAAAAGCATTAGGTAGAAGCGGAACGGGTTTTCCGTATATAAACTCTTTAAAAGCGATGGTTGGTCATTGTTTGGCAGCTTCGGGTAGTATAGAAAGTGTCGCTACTGTATTGCAGTTAAAACACCAATTTGTGTTTCCTAATATTAATTGCGAGGACGTGCACCCTAAAATATCTGCACTAATTTCTGAAGAAAAAATTGTAAAACAGACTATTAATACAAGCCTTAATATTGCAGCAAAAGCCAGTTTTGGTTTTGGTGATGTTAATGGTTGTGTGATTTTTAAAAAATATAAATAGGATCTTCGACAAGCTCAGACTGACATTGGTTTTTCATATTTGTGATTGTAATAAACATTTTAATTTCGATATTGCCAATTGTGTATATAGATGCCACACTGAGCTTGTCGAAGAGGAAGCATTAATAAAATGAGCTTAAATATGAAATTTTATTACGTTTATATATTATTATGTGTTGATAAAACGTACTACACAGGTATGACTAATGATTTAGAAAGAAGAGTATCTCAACATAAATCTGGTCACAAAAAAGACTCGTACACAGCAATGAGGTTACCTGTTAAATTGTTATGGTATTTACAATGCGAAAATCCTAAAGAAGCCATTGCGATTGAAAAACAAATTAAAGGATGGTCTCGAAGAAAGAAACAAGCTTTGATAGAAGAAAACTGGCAAGATTTAATTGAATTTTCGAAAAATTATTCTCAATATAATAATCGTATTTAATCTGTGATTGGTCTTCGACAAGCTCAGACTGACATTGGTTTTTCATATTTGTGATTGTAATAAACATTTTAATTTTGATATTGCCAATTGTGTATATAGATGTCAAAGTGAGCTTGTCGAAGAGTAATAAATATTATAACCTTGGATATTGCTAATTGTGATTATAAATGTCACACTGAGCTTGTCGAAGTGCTAAAAAAAAGAGATATTTAAAAATATATTTACGCTTACGCTGAAATAGAAAACAGAAAAATCACACTATGACTAAAGAAGAACTTATCGCGAAATTAAAAACTATTGTACAACCTTATATTCAAAACGAAGACGCTTTTAATAATTTATCTGAAGCGACTGATTTTATAAACGATCTTAAAATAAATTCAGCAAATTTAGTAGATGTTATTCTAGATGTAGAAGACGAATTTGATATTAGAATAGAAAACGACGACATGGAAAAAATGACGTCTGTAAAAGCAGCAATGGATATTGTAAACGAAAAATTAGCAGCAAAATGATAGGTAATGATATTGTCGATTTAAAACAAGCTGCTAAAGATAGTAGTTGGAAACGTCCACGTTTTTTAGATAAAATTTTTACGCCAAGAGAGCAGCAATTAATTTGGTCTGCTAAAGATCAAGACCAAATGGTTTGGCTACTTTGGAGCATGAAAGAAGCTGCGTATAAAGTAAATGTACAACAGTTTGGGATACGGTTTTTTAATCCAAAACGTTTGGAATGTACTTTACTTTCTAATTTAAAAGGAGAGGTAGTTATTGAAGACAATCGTTATTTTATAGAGTCTATAATTACTGAAGATTTTATTTATTCTATTGCGTTAATAGCGTCTGGTAAAAGTTATAAAAGTGAATGGTTTTTGAATCAAAGTCAAGATTATATTATACAAAGTAAATGCCTTAAAAACCGCTTTTTAAAAACGTTGAATTTAGATGAAGTAACTATTATTAAAAACAATATTGGTGTGCCTAAACTACAGCATAACAGTGACTTGTTAGATGTCTCTTTTTCGTTGACACATCATGGTGCTTTTAGTGGTTATGCTATCTTGTGATTTCTAAATACTGAGTAGTATTTTTTTCTAAGTTTGTTTTACTTTCAAAAAATACAATGTCATCACCTAATAAGGCTTCAATTAAGTAATAGTGTCCTTTAAAATAAGTGTGTATTACTGTAGCTTTAAGCTCAGAATTGGTTACCATTTTTAATTGATGTGCGTATATTATAGCATCACCAATAATATTAAACTCTCCAAAAAACGAAGCTATTAATGGTGCTTCTGGATTTTTAAATAAATTTTCTGGACTATCATTCACAACAATTTTGTTGTCGTACAAAACAATCATTCTGTCTGCAAAACCTAAAACATCTTCTCTGTCGTGGGTTGCAACAATACATGTAATGTTTTTATCTTTTAAATATCTAAACACATTACGTCTAAGCGATTGTTTTTGGAAGTTATCAATATGACTAAAAGGCTCGTCTAATAAAATAATTTCTGGCTGTTTTGCCAATGCACGTGCTAATGCTACACGCTGTTTTTGACCACCGCTTAACGTTTTTACTTTTGTTTTAGCAAGTTCAGTAAGTTCTACAACTTCTAGTAACTCTGCAGTACGTTCTTTTTTTTCTTCTGGAAAAAAATTAGAAAGGTGTTTACCAATGTTTTCTTCAACGGTTATATAAGGCATTAAGTCAAATTCTTGAGAGACATATTTCATGAATTCATAACCGACAACCAAATTATATTTAGGACCTAAAATCTCTTGGTCTTTCCAGAAAATTTGACCTTCATTTAAGTCAAATTCACCAAAAATAAGATTTAAAAGAGTGCTTTTTCCAGAACCGCTTTCGCCAATAATAGCAACGTGTTCACCTTGATTAGCAATTAAAGAGATGTCTTTTAAAACAGGTGTTTTATTATACGAAAAAGAAAGATTTTTTACTGCTAGCATAGTCGTGCAAAAATAGTATAAAAAAACCGCTCCAAATGGAACGGTTTTGAAATTTATTATTGTTTTTTAATTCCACCCACCACCTAAAGCTTGATATAGTTTGACATTAGCTAATAATTGGTCGCGTTTAGTTTCTATAATTTCAATTTTAGAATCTAATGCTTCTCTTTGTGTAAGGAGTACTTCTGTATATTCTGCTCTTGCAGATTTAAAAAGTCTAATAGAAAGATCTATAGCTTCCGTAAGTGCCTCCACTTGTTGTGTTTTTAAAAGGTAACTTTTGTTTAAATTCTCTACATTAGATAATTGATTTTCTACTTCTATAAACGCATTTAAAATCGTTTTTTCGTATTCATAAATAATCTGAAGTTGCTTGTTACTGGCAGTTTTATATTCTGCTTTAATTGCATTTCGGTTAATTAATGGAGCGATTATATCTCCAATTAAAGAATATGCTAAAGATTCTGGTGTGCTAGTTAAAAATTTAGGTTTAAAAGCTTCTAATCCAACACCAGCTTTAATACCAATGGAAGGATAGAAATTTGCCTTAGCTATATTTACGTTTAATTTTGAGGCAGACAACTCTAGTTCAGCTTGTCTAATATCTGGTCGATTGGCTAATAATTGTGAGGGTACACCAGAGTGCATAACGTCTACTTCTTTAGTTATAAAATCATTAGAATTTCTGATTACTGTTTGTGGATATCTTCCAACTAAAAAATTAATCAAATTTTCTGTTTCTACTATTTTTTGCTGAATTTGATATTTATTACTTTTATTTTTAAAAACCTCAGCCTCAAAGCGTCTAACAGCTAGTTGTGTTGCTCTGGCAGCTTCTTTTTGAAGCTTTACCATTTTTAAAGCACTTTGTTGTAAGTCTAAGTTCTGTTTAACTATAGTAAGTTGGTTATCCAAAGCAATAAGCTCATAATAGGCACTTGCTATTTCTGAAACTAATTGCGTAACCATAAAGTTTTTACCTTGGATAGTTGCTAAATATTCTAAAACTGCTGATTTTTTACCATTTCTAAGTTTTTTCCAAATATCCAATTCCCAAGAGGCAGAAAGTCCTGCCGAAAAGTTGGTTAATGGTTCCGGAAATTCTTCATGTTCACGTATGTCTAAGTGTTGCTCTACAGCACCATTTCTGGTGAATTCACCAACTTTATCAACTTCCGCACCAGCGTAAATACCTACATAAGGTAAATAGTCTCCTTTTTTAGCTTTTATTTCGTTTTGAGCCATATTAATTTGCTGTAGCATCATATTTAATTCTTGATTATTAGCTAATGCCAAGTCTATCAAGTTTGTTAAATTTTGGTCGGAAAAAAAGTCTTTCCACTTTACAACTGCTGTGTTTAGTGTATCATTACTATTGTTACTGTAAGTCTCAGAAATGGTTTTATTTTCTTCTCTTATCGCTATTTGTGTTGGCACACATGATTGTAATAATAGTACAATCATGATGCTAACAACAAAAAGATGTTTTATGGTTTTATTATTCATCTTTATTTTTTTTGCTTAGTTTTTTAAATAGATTTTTTAGTTTAAGAATCTGCTCAGTATTCTTTTTAGTTTGTTGTCCAGCAGATTCACTATTTCTAATAAATTCTTCAGATAAAGGCTCAAGCGACTCATCTTTTATTAGACTTTTTCCTTCAGCCATTTTGGCGAAAATGTAATATAATCCTGGAATAATTAATACTCCGCCAATAGTCCCTATTAACATACCTCCTAATGATGAACTTCCTATGGTTTTATTAGCAATTGCTCCTGCACCTGTTGCTATTATTAAGGGAATTAATCCTGCAATAAAAGCAAAGGACGTCATTAAAATAGGTCTAAATCTAGCTTTGGAACCCTCAATTGCTGCTTCTAGAATTGTAGCGCCTTGTCTTTGTTTTTGTACTGCAAACTCCACAATTAATACTGCGTTTTTACCAAGTAGTCCTACTAACATGATTACTCCAATTTGTGCATAAACATCATTAGCTAATCCCATTGCTTTTAATAGGAAAAATGATCCAAAAACACCCACAGGAAGTGATAAAATAACCACCAATGGTAATAAAAAACTTTCGTATTGTGCAGCTAACACAAAGTAGACAAATACTAAAACTATAATAAATATATAAGTCGATTCATTACCTCTACTGGCTTCATCATAGGATAAGCCTTCCCAAGCGATGTCATATCCATTGGGTAGCTCTTTTTTAGCTACTTCGTTTATCGCGTTTATGGCGTCACCACTTGTATATCCTGAAGCAGGTAAACCTCTTATTGACGCAGAATTGTAAAGGTTATATCGTGTAATTTCATTTGGTCCTAATTTTTTTTCAATAGACATAAAAGCGGAATATGGTACCATATCTCCTTCTTCGTTTTTAACATAAAGCTTTTCTAGATCAGATGGTAGTCTTCTATATTCTGGTGCTGCTTGTGTGTATACTTTAAAGAATCTACCAAATCGAATAAAACCTTGCTCGTAAGTACTACCAATTAAAATATTTAAATTTTCCATTGCTTTACTAATAGTTACTCCTTTTTGCATAGCAATTTTATTGTTTATTTTTAACTCATATTGAGGGTAGTTTGCAGAAAAGAAAGTAAATAATCCAGTAAGCTCTTTACGTTTGGACAATGCAGCTATAAAGTCGTTATTAATCTTTTCAAAATGTTGATAATCTGTAGAGTTGGTTTTGTCTAGTAAGCGCATTGCAAATCCACCAGAAGATCCAAAACCAGGTACTGCAGGAGGCTCAAAATACTCGATAACAGCTCCTAAATCTTTGGTTTCTTCTTCAAGTTCTTCCATTATCTCATGCACAGAGTGGTGACGATCTGACCAAGGTTTTAAATTAATTAAACACGTACCAGCATTAGAGCCTCGACCTTCTGTCATAATCTCATAACCAGCAAGTGATGACACAGATTCTACACCTTCGGTTTCTTCACAAATTTTTTGAAGTTTTTTAGCAACTTCATTTGTACGTTCTAAAGTTGCTCCAGGAGGCGTTTGGATAATGGCATAAATCATTCCCTGATCCTCGTTAGGTATAAAACCAGCAGGTAATACTTTATTAGTAAAATATATTCCTGCACAAAATGCTGCTAATATCCCAAAGGTTATAATACGTCGCGCTACTATTTTGTTTAGTACTGCTACGTATTTTCCTGTAAGTTTTTCAAAACCATTATTAAACCAAAGTATAAATTTATCTACAATAGATTTTTTAGTTTTACCATGGTTATTTTTTAGTAGCATTGCACATAAAACTGGTGTTAATGTTAATGCTACAATTGCTGAAATTACAATTGAACCAGCCATAGTAATCGAAAATTGACGATAAAATACACCAACAGGACCTGTCATAAATGAAATAGGTATAAAAACCGAAACCATTACTAAGGTTATGGCTACAATTGCTCCTCCAATTTCGCCTAATACTTCATAAGATGCTTTGTAGGGTGTGAGGTGGTCTTCTTCCATTTTAACATGGACTGCTTCCACAACAACAATAGCATTGTCTACTACAATACCAATTGCTAATACTAATGCAAAAAGAGTAATTAAGTTAATTGACAACCCAAATAATTGCATTACAAAAAAGGCACCAATTAAGGATACAGGTACTGCAATGATTGGTATAAGTGTAGAGCGCCAATCTCCTAAAAATAAAAAGACAACAATGGCTACTAAAATAAAGGCATCTCTAAGGGTATGTAAAACCTGCTCTATAGACGCGTCTAAAAAGTTAGACACATCATAACTAATTTGGAAATCTACATCAGGTGGTAAATCTACTTCTAGCTCTGCTAATTTGGCTTTTACCTCTTTAATAACATCACTACCATTACTACCAAACGTTTGTTTTAGGACTATTGAGGCGGATGGTTTACCATCTAAATTAGAATAAATGTCAAAAAACTCACTACCTAAATTCACATCAGCAATATCTTTAAGTTGAATGGTTTCACCTTCTTTATTTGCTCGAACAATGATGTTTTTATATTGATCAGGTTCGTTATATCTATTTTGATAGGTTAGTACATATTCTAAAGATTGTGCAGTTTTACCAGAACTTCTACCTAAACGACCAGGTCTAGCTAAAATGCTTTGCTCTTCCATTGCTTCTAAAACTTCTTCTGCAGAAATATTATAGGCACGCATACGATCTGGTTTTAACCAAACACGCATTGCGTATTTTCTGCTTCCTAAAATTTGTGCACTTGCAATCCCTTTAATACGCTGTATTTCTGGGATTATCTTGGTATATGCATAGTTGTATAAAAACTTTTCGTCGTTGTGCTTATCTGTACTAGATAGGTTAACGTACATTAACATACTAGGTTGTACAGGTGTTATAATTACACCTTCACGTTGCACTAACTCTGGTAATAATGGCATGACCTGATCCACACGTGTTTTAACCCTAACAACAGCTTCGTTAGGATCTGTTCCTGGTTCAAAAATCACACGTACTGTAGCTTCACCAGCACTTGTTGCATCTGATGCTATATAACGCATGTCTTGCACACCATTTATAGCTGTTTCTAGCGGAATTAAGGTAGAGTTTACTAATACCTCTGAACTAGAACCAGGATAGGCTATAAAAATATTTACTGTTGTAGGTGCTATTTGAGGGAATTGAGATATAGGGAGTTGCTTGATAGCTAATCCACCTATAAATAAGATGATAACCGAAATGACAATAGCCAAAACGGGTCTTTTTATAAATTGTTTAAACATGTCTTTTGAAGATTAAATTCTAAAATTATTCAGCGTATAAGTCTAACTCAGACATTACTTTGGTTGGCTCTAAAAACTTGGTTTCTATTTTTTGATTGTTTTTTACCATTTTTATACCTTCTAATAAAATCGTGTCGTTTTGCGAAAGCCCTTTGCTTATTATAAATAGATGTGGTAGCTCTGCTCCAATTGTAATTTCTTTTTGTTTTACTACATTATTTTTATCTATTACAAAAACATAGGTTTTATCTAACACTTCAAAAGTGGCTTTTTGTGGTATAATTATAACATCTTTAAAAGGGATAGACATTAATACACTACCAGTTTCGCCATGTCTTAAAATACCATCAGGATTAGGAAACGTGGCTCTAAAAGCAATATTTCCGGTTTCGCTATTAAACTCTCCTTCTATAGTTTCAACAATGCCTTTTTGGTTAAATTGTTTGTTGTTAGCCATTAGTAAGCCAACTTCTTTTTTAACGTCTTTATCTGTGCTTGTTATATAATCTAGGTATTCCGCTTCTGGTACGTTAAAATATACCCACATTTTACTATTGTCAGACAACGTGGTTAGTAACTCTCCTTCGTCCAAAAGACTTCCTTCTCTTGCTTCTAAATGGTCCATTATACCATCAAAAGGTGCGGTTATTTTAGTAAAACCTAAATGAGTTTGTGCTAAAGCAACTTCAGCATTTGCTTTATCTAAATTGGCATTTGCCATAGCTAATTCATTTTGAGAAACGACATTGCCTTCAGCTAATAGTTTAGTGTTTTGTAATTCAATTTGTGCAGCATTAGATTCGGCTTTAGCCTTTTGTAATTCAGCTTGATAAATATTTGGCATTATCTGGAACATAGGTTGTCCCTTTTTAACGTGTTGACCTTCGTCTACAAATATACTTTTGAGATAACCTTTCTCTAAAGCTCTTAATTCTATATGTCTTATGGAGTGAATTTGACTAACATAGTCCTTAATTATAGTGGTGTCTTTTTTGATAGGATTTGTAACAAGAAAAGCAACATGTTCTTTCTTTTCTTCTTTTTTAGTTTCGCAACTTGTATGAAATAGACATGCGAATAAACCCATGAAAATGAAGATTTTTTTCATAATTTTTTATTTAAAATAAAATGAGATTGTAGCAAGTCATTGCCAATAAGGCATATGACTGGCTGTTTGTGTTCTGTTAAAATGTTTTGTAAGTAATAAACCAATTGCAAATTGGTTTTAAAAAAGAGAGAAAATCAGATTATAAAAACCTCTAATCTAATGTGAAGTTTTGTCGAAGTTTGACAAAAAATTTGTTTGTAATGGTTAGCCTCTGCTTGAAGTTGAGAGGATAAATCGCTTAATAATTGAGCGTTTAAAAATGCAGCTATATAGCTACCAAAAGAATTTATAGTGGTATTTGTTACCGATTCTTCATTTTCTGCTTCTTCACTTTCTGTATAATCAAAAATTAATTGGTTGTCTTGATTATTGAAAATTGAAAAGTGAGCGGATTGACTTGAAATGTCATCTATTGAAACTGGGTTTGTTGTTTCAGATTTAGATGTATTAATTAAAGTGAAATTATTATCTAATGTACTATTTGCAAATACGTTTATTACTCCTGAGAATAACAAGAGTATTATTAGCGTCAAATATTTAGAGATAATTTGTTTCATTTTATGGATGCAAAATTATATCAATTGACTAATATCACCAAAATAAAGATTGTTTTTTATGTGTTATTTAAGACTAGAAATATGATATACAAAAAACCTGTAGGATATTGTACCTACAGGTTTTTAATACTTTGTATGTGTTTGTTTTAATCTTTAAAGTTTTCGATTTCTATTGGTAATACTTCAAAACCCATATTGTATAGTGTAAATCCATAAATATCAGCATATTGCTCTATGGTTTTACTAACGGGAGTTCCTGCTCCATGTCCTGCATCAGTTTCTATTCTGATTAAAACAGGATTGTTTCCGGTTTGTTTAGCTTGTAATTCTGCAGCAAATTTAAAACTGTGTGCAGGTACAACTCTGTCGTCATGGTCACCTGTTGTAACCATCGTAGCTGGATATTGTGTGCCTTCTTTTACATTATGTACAGGAGAGTAGCCTAGTAAATAATCAAACATTTCTTTATTATCTTCTGCAGTACCATAGTCATAAGCCCAACCTGCTCCAGCTGTAAACGTGTGGTAACGTAACATGTCTAAAACACCAACCGCAGGTAAAGCTACCTTCATTAAATCTGGACGTTGGGTCATTGTTGCTCCAACTAGAAGACCTCCATTAGAGCCACCTCTAATAGCTAAAAAGTCTGATGAGGTGTATTTTTGATTAATAAGGTACTCTGCAGCAGCAATAAAATCATCAAACACATTTTGTTTTTTAAGTTGTGTTCCTGCATCGTGCCATGCTTTTCCGTATTCACCTCCACCACGAAGATTAGGTACAGCGTATATACCACCTTGTTCCATCCATACAGCATTAGCAATGCTAAAACTAGGTGTTAAACTTACATTAAAACCACCATAACCATATAGGATTGTTGGGTTTTTACCATCAAGCGTTAATCCTTTTTTATGTGTAATAATCATTGGTACTTTTGTATCGTCTTTTGAGTTATAAAAGACTTGTTTGCTTTCGTAATTTTCAGGATTAAAATCAATATTAGGTTTACGGAATAGCTCTGAAGTACCGTTTTCAATATCATATTTATAGATACTACCAGGAGTTACATAGTTTGTAAATGAATAGTATAATTCTTTTTCTTCCTTTTTAGCACCAAATCCACTAGCACTTCCTACACCAGGAAGTTTTACTTCTCTTACTAATTTACCATCATAGTCGTACTGCATTACTTTAGATACTGCATCTACCATATATTCAGTAAAAAAGTATCCACCAGCTGTTGAAGGACTTAATACATTTTTAGTTTCAGGTATAAAATCCACCCAGTTTTCTGGTGTCGGATTTGAAGCATCAACAGTAACTATTTTTTTGTTTGGAGCGTTTAGATTTGTAACTAAAAATAATTTTGATCCTTGGTTTTCTATTAAATAAGTGTCACTATCTGTATTACCAATGATTTCTACTAATTTAGAGTTTGGTTGTGTTAAATCTTTAATATATAATTTGTTTCCAGAGGTTGAAACACGAGGTGATATTAATAGGTAACGATCGTCCTCTGTTACGCTTCCGTAGATATATCTGTGTTTTTGCGAAGGTGTACCTCCAAAAATTAATTGATCCTCTTTTTGAGAGGTTCCTAATTTATGGTAGTATACTTTATGTTGATCTGTTTTTGCAGATAACTCGCTACCTTTTGGTTTGTCATAGCTTGAGTAATAAAAGCCTTCATTTTTGTACCAAGACATACCACTAAATTTTATGTCTACTAAGGTGTCTTCAACTATTTTTTTAGACTCAGTATCCATTATTAATATTTTTCGCCAATCGCTTCCTCCTTCAGAAATAGCGTAGGCTAGTATCTTTCCATCTTTAGAAAAACTTGTTCCTCCAAGAGATATGGTACCATCTTCTTTAAACGTATTGGGATCTAAAAATACAGTAGCTGTATTTGGATCTTCACCAGTTTTATAGCGATATATTACGTATTGGTTTTGTAAGCCATCATTTTTATAAAAATAGGTATAGTCACCTTCTACAAAAGGAGCTCCAATTTTCTCGTAATTCCATAATTTTTCTAGACGTTGCTTTAGTTTTTCTCTGTAAGGAATATTATCTAAATAGCCATATGTAACTTTGTTTTCTGCTTTTACCCATGCTTCTGTTTCTGGACTTCTATCGTCTTCTAACCATCGGTAAGGGTCTTTGACATTTGTGCCAAAATAGTTATTAACAGTATCAATCTTGGTTGTTGTTGGATACTCAACAACAATACTTTTTTCTTTTTTTTCTGCTTCTTTTTTACAGGACATAATAGTTATTACGGTTAAAATACCAATAGCTAGTTTTTTCATGTTGAAGGGATGGTTTAATTGTGTGAATAAAATTAATTAAAAAAGCACATGTAAACTACTAACATGTGCTTTTTAAGATTTTTTTAATTCTTTATAAATTTTTGAGCTTTTATATTTCCGTTACTTATAATTTTTAAAATATAGTTTCCTGATTGAATATTTGAAACATCTAAGACGTTAGCATTTAATATTCCTTTTAATACTTGTCTTCCATTCATGTCAAAAACAGAATACTCCGTGTTTTTTAAAAGATGATTTTCATAATTTAAATTTAAACTGTGAGTCGTTGGGTTAGGGTAAAGAATAAGATCTGACAATAAAAACTCGTCAAGACTTAATTGATTTTGACCCTCTATTATATTTAATGTTTGATTGATTGTTGGGTTTAAAATTACATCTACTATACCTGAAGGCCACTCCACTGTTAAGCTTGTAATATTGGTTGCTGTGCCTAATCCAAAATGTGTGTTTAGCGTGTTCATGTATCTAAATCCGTCACCACTTCTAACATCTCTAATTTGGCTGCCAAGAGCAGTCTCTATTGTTATTCTAGCTCCAATTCCATTTATATTACTAACGTTGCCAACGGTATTTAATGTAATCCAATTATTTGTGGTGGTGTCATTCATATAAATTGAACCAGCACTACTAAAGGCATCAATAAATCCATCTGTGTTTAGGTCTCCAAAAGATCCTGCTGAAGGTAATATGCTTGTGTAAAGATTAAAAGTCATGTCACCATTACCAATTAATATATTGCCATTTGAAGCTAAGTCCAAAATACCATCATTATCAAAATCGTAAGTTACGTTCTCAATACCAGTATCTGTCATATCTAATACTCCTGATCCAGTAGTGACATCTGTAAACGTTACTATTCCTGTTGTTGCGTCTAAATCATTTCTCATTAATTTATGAGAACCAGAACTAGCGCCAACAAATACATCCATATCACCATCGTTATCAAAATCGCCCCATGATGAAGACCACGTTTGCATTGGATCTGATAATCCAATTTGAGAGGCTACCTCTGTATAATTGACTACTAATGTATTTGAAGCATCGTAATAAGAATCGTTTCTATACATTTGATTTAGTCTTCTAGCTTCTTCACCACCACATTTGGCGATAAACAAATCAGAATCTCCATCGTTATCATAATCAACGAAAATTGATCCATAATGTCCACCAGATGCGTAATCTCCTAAATTAAAAGGAGCAGTTCCTACGGTTGATTGATAGTATTGTAAATTACCATTGCCATCGTTAATGTAATACACAGTAGGCTCTACATCATGACAAACAAATGCATCTAAATGACCATCCATATTTAAATCTGCAAAGTTTGATCGTTGAGAGAATACATATTCTGAACCAGAAATTTCAGTAAATCCTGTTCCAGTATCGTTTGCTTTCATAAAGGTTACACCTTGACCTGCACCATATAAAAAGTCCGTATAACCATTAGCATCAAAATCTGCAGCTGCAAGACTCCAGTTTGGTGTAAAATCTGCTGAAGACGTTGCAATATTTACACTATTAAAACCACCTGTAGCTAATTGATAATTAATATTAATATTAGTAGCTGTAACAGCAACAACATCATCTAGAAAATCACCATTCATATCAACAACAGCACGATTTGTGCCAGTTGTAGGTAAAGTTTGTTGAGTAAATGTAACAGGAGCTGGAGGAGGAGGAAGGACTACAGCACCTTCAGTCAATTGCCAATCAAATCCAGAGTCATTCCATTTATCGTCAAAAGCAATATAATATGTTGTGCCAGCAATTACGTTAAATTCTGCAATAGACAAAAAATTTGTTCCAGAATCGTCATCTCCTGCAACACATGTTAAGTTACCACAGGTTCCTGAATATATATGTAATCGAGTGTCTTTTCCTGAATTTTGAGTTAAATCCGTACTAATGGTAACTGTGTAATCGTTGGTTGGTATATACCTGTACCATTCTCCATTTGTTGCTCCAGTTCCATTTGCTGCGCAAATAGGAGTAGGTATTTCTGTTCCATCAATAATTCCGTTAATGGTAAAAACACCTGGACCGACTATGGCAGTGTCTGTGTTTGCATCCAAACAGCTATTACTGTTGGTTTGTGCTTTAATTAAAAAAGTAATTAAGCAAATTAAAATAGTAAGTAGTGGTTTTTTCATGGTTGGCTATTGGTTTATTCGCAGTTTTGTGTTAGTGAAGTGATCCATTGTTCTAAAAGAATAACACCTTCTTGGTGTATGAGTGTTCTGCCTAATAATGGCATTCTATATTCTTCTTGTGTATTATTTAATCTAAAATGAATTAATGAGCGTGCTATGTTATTTGGTTCTACAATTTTAGAGTAAGGTGCTATTGGTGTATCTGGATCAACACAAACACCTAAACTAACCTCACCTTGATAATCTCCAAATGCAAATCTAACAGGTCTGTAGTCACAATGTCTATCTTGACTGTGGCAGTGCGCACAATTAATGTCTAAGTAACCTCTAATTCTGTCGTTAAGTGTTGAGGTAGGATCTTGCCAATTAGAAACCGTATTAATAGTGTTGGGTATGTTGTCCTCTAAATAACCAATTTCTATCCATTTTTGTAATTGATTTTTAACACCATCAGCGTAAGCTAAATCTTTATTAAGGTTTTGGGGTTTTGGACCAATTGGGATCGAATTAATTTCAGACTTGTGGCATGTAAAGCACTCTGCTGCAGAAGGAATTCTGTAAGTGGTGTTTTTTGTTACTCCGTTTTCAATAAAAGTAACATCCGTATAACTTCCGGATAAATCAAAGTATGCTTCTGTTTGATTGTCATTCCAGATATAATTTGCAAATTTCCAACCTTCGTTGGATTTATACATTAATCGTGTTTCAATAATCCTTGATAAATTACTAGGTAATGTATTTTGGTAATAAAAGTTTTTTATAAAAACAGTGCCATCAGGAAAATTTAATATGGAATAATCATTAACATAAGTTGCCTTTTGGTTTTCTGGCATCCATATAAATCTTTTTTTGTGTGCGTAATCTGTAAATAACGAATTAATAGGCTGATATGGCAGGACGCCCAAAACAGGAGATAAGTCTTTAAGATTGCCTTCAAAAAAATGGTATTCTGATAAAGTGTTAAAAGGAGTTGCTTCTGGATTAAAAATAACAGGAGACGTTGCTGCACTTTGTTGTATTGGGACATACGTTTCTTCTGAGCTACAAGAAAATTGTAGCAAACCAGAAAAAATAATAACTAATAAGACTGCGTAGTTTTTGACCATATAAAAAGATATATGGTCACTAATATATAAATTAATTGTCCCAAAAATGGGATTAACTTAATGAATTTTAGCTTGTTATAATTTAAACTAGCTTGTTTTTTACTAAATATTCTGCAATCTGAACTGTGTTTGTAGCTGCTCCCTTACGTAGGTTATCACTAACAATCCACATATTAATAGAGTTTGCTTGAGATAAATCACGTCTAATACGTCCAACAAAAACCTCGTCTTTACCATTAGCGTATAATGGCATTGGATAGGTGTTTGTATCTAGATTATCTTGTACGACTACACCTTCGGTTTGGCCTAAAAGCGTTTTAACTTCAGCTAAATCAAAATCATTTTCAAATGCAATATTAACAGACTCACTATGTCCACCAGCTGTTGGTATTCTAACTGCAGTAGCTGTTACAGCAATAGTATTATCGTTTAATATTTTTTGAGTTTCGTTAACCAATTTTAATTCTTCTTTGGTGTAACCATTGTCTTCAAATACGTCACAATGCGGAATTGCATTTTTAAAGATAGGATAGTGATACGCCATTTCTCCAGTAACGCCATTTAATTCATTTTCTAATTGTTGCACAGCTTTTACTCCTGTACCAGAAATGGATTGGTAAGTTGAAACGACTATTCTTTTAATTTTATATTTTTTATGAAGAGGAGCCAAGCACATAACCATTTGTATGGTCGAGCAATTAGGATTGGCTATTATTTTGTCTTTTTTAGTAAGTTGATTTGCATTAATCTCCGGAACCACTAGTTTTTTGTCCTGATCCATTCTCCAAGCCGAAGAATTATCAATCACAGTTGTACCTACATCTGCAAATTTTGGTGCCCATTCTAATGATGTGCTTCCACCAGCCGAAAATAAAGCAATATCTGGTTTGGCATTTACAGCGTCCTGTAAACTTACAATTTTATAATCTTTACCGTTAAATGAAAGTGATTTACCTACTGATCTTTCTGAAGCTACAGGTATAAATTCTGATATAGGAAATTGTCTTTCTTCTAATACTTTACGCATAACTTCTCCAACCATTCCGGTTGCTCCAACTACAGCTACTCTCATTTTAAATACAAATTAAATTAAAGGCTAAAATTAGGGTATTTAACTAAAAAAATAATACAATTAGTATTAATTTTTTCGTAAAAATTTGAGCATAAAAAAACCGATTTTAAAACTAAAATCGGTTTTTTATGATAATACTAAAAATTAGATTACTTTTTTAAAGCATCTCTAATTTCCATTAATAATTCGTTATCAGATGGTCCTGCTGGTGCAGCTGGCTCAACTGGTTTTTTAGTTTTATTGTATGCTTTAACAATTAAGAACATGATAAATCCAACAATTATTAAGTTAATTATTGTGTTAATCCAGCTACCATACATGATTGCATTTTCTGGTTTTGTAACAACACCAGCTGCATCTACTACTGCTTCATCAAGTACAAGTTTTTTAGCAGCAAAATCAATTCCTCCTGCAAAATGTCCAACAAATGGCATAGCCACGTTGTTTACAAATCCATTAATTACTTGGCCTAATGCTCCAGCCATAATTACAGCAACCGCAAATTCAATTACGTTCCCTGTCATGATAAAATTCTTAAATTCTTTAAGCATAATTTTAATTTTTAATGTTAGTTAATATTAATGATATTCGAATTTAGTTAAAATTTTAACATAATTGGTATTTATCAAATATATGTAAATGACATTTATCGACGAAATACACGTTTTACACGTTGAGAGATGGCAGTAATTAATTCATAGGAAATGGATTGCACATTTTCGGCTAAAGTTTCAGCAGTGTGTTGGTCATTAAAAACAATAACTTCGTCACCTTCATTACAGTCAATTGATGTAATATCTACCATAATCATGTCCATACAAACATTACCTAATATATATGCCTTTTGATTATTTATGGTTACAAATCCATTACTATTACCATATTGTCTTTTTATACCATCTGCGTGACCAATTGGTAACGTTGCAGTTTTTGTGTCTGTTTGCGCTATAAAAGCTCTGTTATAACCTAGGCTTTCTCCTTTTTTTATATGATGAATTTGCGAGATGTTAGTTTTTAAAGCTGCTATTGGTTTTAGGTGTTTGTTTACATTTGGATCGTTTCCAAAACCGTTTAATCCAATACCACTTCTAACCATATCAAAGTGTGCTTCGGGATAATTTATTATACCAGATGTATTACAAAGGTGCAAAAATGGCCTGTAGTCTAATTTAGCATAGACTTGTTTGTATATTGTTTTAAAATGCTCTATTTGAGATACAGTAAATGCTTTATCATCCAAGACTTCACTTTCTGCTAGATGAGAGAATAAACTGGTGATGTGTACCGCTTTGGTTTTAGATACTGTTTCAGTTATTTTAGAAATATCCTCCAAGCCAAAACCTAATCTATTTAATCCAGTGTTAAATTTTAAATGTACAGGATAGTTGTGTTGCTTATGAGTTTCTGCGGAAGCGATAAAAAGGTCTAAAACTCTTTGTGAATATAGACTTGGCTCTAGGCAACGTGTAATAATGTCGTCAAAGCTTACGGGTTGAGGATGTAATACTAATATTGGTGTTGTGATTCCTGCATCGCGTAAAGCAACACCTTCATAGGTATAGGCTACAGCAAAATAATCAACTTCTAATTCTTGAAGATATTTTGCGACTTCAATAGCGTCACTACCATAAGCAAAAGCTTTTACAACTGCTAAAAATTTAGTGCTTCCGGATAGTTTTGATTTTAAAAACTTAAAATTATGTTTAAGTGCCTTTAAGTCTATTTCTAAAACTGTTTCTTGAGCCTTATTCATTAGAGATTTTAGGTTTAATTTTAATCTCCTCAGCAGCTTCAACCTTCATGTCTTTTACTTTTTCTCTAAGGGTTGCTTTATAATACGCAGCTCTGCTTAGTGGCTCATACTCTTCAGTTTCGCCTAATAATACAAGGTTGTCATTAGCAGATTTTCTAAAACTATATTGTGCTAGATTTCCGGTTCTGGTACAAACAGCGTGTACTTTTGTAACATATTCTGCAGTCGCCATTAAGTATGGCATTGGACCAAAAGGGTTACCTTTAAAATCCATATCTAAACCAGCAACAATAACACGTATCCCTTTATTTGCTAAGTCGTTACAGACACGAACAATTTCGTCATCAAAAAACTGAGCTTCGTCAATACCAACCACATCACAGCCATCTGCAAGAATTGGAATATTAGCTGCAGCAGGTACAGGAGTGGATCTAATCTCGTTAGCATCGTGTGAAACTACCATTTCATCATCATAACGTACATCAATTGCTGGTTTAAAGATTTCTACTTTTTGTTTAGCAAATTGAGCGCGTTTAAGTCTTCGGATTAACTCTTCAGTCTTTCCAGAAAACATTGATCCACAGATGACTTCAATCCATCCAAATTGTTCTTTTTGATTTACTGTATTTTCAAGAAACATTTTGTAAATTTAGCACTAAAACGTAAAGCATTTACGTTTTGTATAAAGGTGGGTCAAATTTATTAAAAATCAAAAGGCTAACTTGCAATTAATTCAAAAATTATAAAAAAAAATAAAACCATGAAGAAGAAATTAGAATCAGAATTAATGAGTATTGCACACAGGATTCTAAAACTAGTTGGTAAAGAAGACGTTAATAGGATGCATGCAGAAGTTGCTGTTTTGTATGAAAAGTTAACCGTTTTAAAATTTGCTAACGAGAACTTTGAAGATAGCATTCCAACGATTGGTAATGACTCTTCCTTTTTTGATATGTTGGACTCTGCCTTCAATAATAAAGTAAGTGATAATATAGAAGTCGACGATAAAACTTATATTAATTTAGACGATGCTGATCAGGATGATATTATGGAGCCTGTCATGGAAAAAATTAAAGATATGGTTGCCCAAATGCCACAAGAAACACATCAAGTTGATGATCTAATAGACTCGGTTTTACCAAAACATAACTATGCTAAAAATGATTTTGAAGAAATAACTGCAGGCTTTGATGAGATTCCTGTTTTTGATCCTGTGTCAAAATCTGATATAAATGAAAAAAAGAGTTTAAACGATAAACTTAAATCTGGTTTAAACATTGGATTAAACGATAAATTGGCATTTATTAAGCATTTGTTTGATGGTGAACCTGACGATTATAATAGAGTGTTATCGCAACTTAATACGACTACAACATTAGACGAAGCTTTTAATTTAATTAATAATGTGGTTAAACCAGACTACAATAATTGGGTTGGTAAAGAAGATTACGAAGTCCGTTTTATGGAAATTATCGAAGCTAGATTTAAGTAGTTAGCAAACATTAATACTTAATTTAAATGAAACAAACGTCTATAAAGACTGTGTTGTATTGGATTGCTACAATTTTAGTTTGTGTGATATTTTTATACTCAGCACAGATGTATTTTTTTAATACAAATATGGTAGAAGGCTTTTTTAAAGCACTAAATTATCCAACCTATTTAGTAATTCCTTTAGCAATAGCCAAAATACTTGGTGTTGTTATGATTTTATGGCGAAAAAATAAATGGTTAACAGAATGGGCTTACGCTGGATTTTTCTTTGATGCTTTATTAGCAACAGTAGCACATTACAATGCAGGACATGGTCTTTTTGGTATGTCTTTTTATGCTGTTATTATAGTTTTAATCTCTTATTTTTTAGGGTTATCGGTTCGTCAAAAAAACAAACTAATAGTTTAAATATATATATCCTACCAAAGGATTTTTTATTGTTGAAATACTTAACACATAATAATAAGTGCCAACAGGTAACACTTTATTCTGATTAAAAGGACCTTGATTTGGCATTCCGTTCCAATCATTAATATAAGTAATACTTTGGTATATTAATGTACCATATCTATTGTAAATTTTTAAATCATTATTTGGATAGTCTTCAATGCATGGTATTACAAAGGTGTCATTTACCATATCACTTCCAGGAGAAAACCCTTTAGGGATTTGTAAACAATCATCAACAGTAATCATTGCCCAATCCTGATTATTTGTGTCATTTCTATCAATCTCTAAAACTTCAGTTAATGTAGCTGTGTTTAAAAGATTATTGGAAGATATAACTTGAGCTGTTATAGTTAAACTCTCTGATTGATTTGGTAGTAAGTGGCTTATACTCCATAAAAACGAATTTACATCATAATTTCCAAAGCTGGTGTTAGCAGTTATAAGCTGATAGCCAATTGGGAGTTTTTCAAAAATCAAAATATTTGTAGCTTCGGTTGTTCCAACATTACTAGCGCTAATGGTAAAAGTAACCTCTTGACCAATAGAAGTTTGTGTTGGAGTTACAGATTTTAATACTTCAATATCAACATTAGTTGTATCCTCTAAAACAGTTAATGTTGCATTTGCTTGAGAGCTATCAATATTATTTTGATTGCTAAAATTGCTACTGCTATTATTGTATATACCTTCCATTGTAGAGGTGACCAAAACCGAAAAACTACAACTTGCCACACCTGCTGGAATAATTAAGTCAGATACGCCAACAAATGTTCCGCCTAATGAGCTAGTAAATGTTGCAGTACATCCATTACTATCTGTCCAAGATATTGGACCTGCTATAGTTAATCCAAGAGGCAAATTGTCTGTAAAGGTTATATTTGATTGCGCTGCGTTACCAGAAACATTAAATACTGTAAACTCTAATTGACTTTGTTGACCTACAATTATTTGGTCTGGAGTAAAGGTTTTTAAAACCGTTGGAGCAATAACTTGCATGTTGCTAATAGATAGGTTGGTATCTGGAGTTAGCTCATTATTTTCGTTAATATTGGCTATGGCTTGTGCAGTATTTGTAAATGCACCACCATAACTTGGTGTTGTTACCGGAATTGCTATTTGTATTGTAGAGCCTCCTTCCATATTTGTAATATTACCAGAAATAGTATTACCAGAAATATTAAATGCGGACATGCAGGATGCTATGCCTGAAGTCACAATACAAGATGGTGTTCCGTTTATTGTAAATTCTGGACCTAATATATCTTCAAAAGCAATATTTGTTGCGTTTGAACTTGTGTTACTATTTGTGATGTCTATTATCCAATTAAATGTACTATTTACACCAACAGAGGTAAATTCGGGATAGGTCTGTACAACGATGTCAATACAAGGTGCTAGATAAGTTAAAACATGATCTGTATTGTCATCCAAATTAAACTCGTTATTATAACTAACACTAGTTATGCTTGCGTTGTTTCTAACTGTAATAGGGTTAGTGCTGCACTCTGGTAGCCAATCTATAATGACTTCATAGGTTATTGAGCTTTGCGCAGGAAGTACCACATTTTCTTCAGGAGTAATTTCCCAAAAAACATCGTTTTCTCCTGCTTCAGGAATACCATCCTGAAACTCTCCGATGTTAGCATTAATAATATCATAACAAGTGGCAGTACCTGTGGTGTCAATACAACTTACAGAAATTAATGTTCCTGATGAGGCGTCAGTAATAAAATCACTTAAATAAATTATTGAATCTACATTACCATAATTAGTCGCCACAACTTGATAAGTGACTTCTCCCCATTCTATTGTGTTTGTTGGTGTTAAACCACTTGGTAAAACTGGGTTTGTCTGTTCTTTTGTAATATTAAGCATAACAGTTTCGGCAGGATCACATTCCTCTAAAGGAGGTAATAACAAGAAATCACTATCAGCATTATTTCCAATATTTGGATCAATAATAGTGCTTTCTAATAAATTTACACCACTTCTAACGTGTACCAAGGTATTATCGTCTGCTTGTATGGAGCAGTCGTCTGGTTCAATAAATACTACAACAGTAGTTACTGTAATTGTAGTGTTAGTGGGTAGGATAAATTCGCTGCTTTCCCAAAATTGATCCTGATCAGTTAAAGTAAAATCTGTACAGGCAATAGGACCTGTGGTAGCATCACAATTTATGGATATAATGTCCCAATCGGTATTTAAGGTTAAATTTTGAAGAAAAAAGCGCATATAAGCATCTTCAGGACCCATATTACAAATGGTGGTTACAAAAGTTACTTCTTCGTTCCAATCAATTTCTGCTAAAGGATCAGGATTAGTTTGTATAGTAGTTATACATAAATCCGTCATGTCGCAAAGGTTTCCTTGTGGTAATGGATTAGTAATTATGTTGGAACTATCTGAAGATTGATTGATATCAGAAGGGATAAACGTTAGGTCGATTAAACTTGATAATTCTAAATTGGCAAGCTGTATCGCACACGTTGGATCTAAAAAAAGGACTTCCATTTCAAAAGTTATAGATCCTCCAGATGTAAACTCGATAGGTGTTGTAAAGGTAAATAAAGGTTGAGACGATGTAATCCCAACTGTTACACCTCCATATGTTGAGGTGTCAGGACACAGCACACCAGCAGTAGTGCTAATGCAATTTAAACTATTAAGTCGTATTCTAGGAACGCCATTTAAAGGTCCAAAAGGATTATCAAATCTACTTATAAAGTTTTGTAATGGAAAAGGTACGTCACTATTATTTGTAATAGTAACTTGATAAGTTATAGTTTGGTTCCAATCACTTATTGAAGTGCCTGAAGTAGGTAAAATTTGATTGTAATCAACTGTAAAGTTAATTGGAGGTTCGACTATGTCAATAGATATAACAGACGTGTTGTTGGATAAGTTATTATCCGTTGTGCCTTCAGGCGAAAAAACTGTGGCGTTGGTAGCGACACCTCCAGGCGTTAAAGAAGCTTTAACAACAACCTTTAATTGTACACTGCTATTTGAGGGTAGGCTTGCTATTGTACCAGATATTGTGTTTCCGCTTAAAGTAATTGGTGTAATCACGCTGGCTCCACCAGTTTGATTTTGACTATTAGTACTTAAAACCGTTAAGGAGGGATTTAATGTTTGTGTAAAAGTTGCATTAGTAACATTGCCTCCCGAATTAAAAATGGTAACAATATATTGAAAATCTTGATAAATATTGACTTGCGAAATTGAACTGCCAGATAAGTTTTGCGCAGCAACTACTATTGATAAATCTGTGGTTTGCGCTTTGCTTATTAAAAATGATAAACAAAAAACAAGTAAGCAAAACGATTTTTTCATGGTTGGTTTATTAATAGATGTCTAATTTACTAAAAGGTTGCTTCAACTCTCTCAAAAAGATTGTAAATTTGAATAAGAATTCAGTTAAAACATGAGTAAATTATACATAGTTCCAACACCAATTGGTAATCTTAAAGACATGACATTTAGGGCTGTAGAGGTTTTAAAAGCAGTCGATTTAATTTTAGCAGAGGACACACGCACCTCAGGCAAGTTATTAAAACACTATCAGATTGGCACGCAAATGCAAAGTCACCACATGCATAACGAGCATAAAACGGTGGATAATCTGGTCCAAAAACTAAAAGCAGGAACCACTGTTGCATTAATTAGTGATGCAGGGACACCAGCCATTTCTGATCCAGGATTTTTACTTACACGTGCCTGTATAGAACAAGGTATTGAAGTAGACTGTCTTCCAGGAGCAACTGCGTTTGTACCAGCATTAGTAAATAGTGGCTTCCCTAACGATAAGTTTGTTTTTGAAGGCTTTTTACCAGTAAAAAAAGGGCGTCAAACAAGATTAAAGCTATTAGCCGAAGAGACCAGAACCATCATTTTTTACGAAAGTCCACACAAATTAAATAAAACCTTAGGTCATTTTTGCGAGTATTTTGGAGAGGACAGACCAGTATCAGTGTCTAGAGAACTAACTAAATTATACGAAGAAACAATTCGTGGAACCGCAAAACAGGTTCTAGAACATTACACCAATAAACCACCAAAAGGCGAAATTGTAATTGTGGTAGGCGGAAAAAGCAAATAAAATATAGGATAAAGATGACAATAACAGCATTTAAATTAAAATTAAAAAACACACCAAATACTATCGCTTTCGCGGAAACTATGCAAGTTGTGGACACATATTTTGATTTTACACCAACAGCTTTTACAAATGGTTTGGTGCAAAATGCCGAAGGAGAAAATTCTGGATCATGTAAAGTGTTTGCTTTTGCAAAAGCAGAAGCTTTATCTAAAACCGAAACCTTGGCATGCTTTGGACAGTATTATTTTGATGAGGTTTTAAATGACCCAAATGGAACAGGTCATCAAAACATTAGAAACTTTATGATAACAGGTTTTGAAGATTTGCATTTTAATCAAAACCCATTAACTAAAAAGAATATCTAATAAAAAACCTCACTAGAAATAGTGAGGTTTTTTTATTATTATCTAAGTGTAAGCTTTAATTACACGTGTTTCCCGACTTCAAAACCATGTTTTCCTAAATATTGGTTTCCGCTATCAATAGCATCTTCTTCTAAAGTAGTTCCCATACTGTCGTTCCATCTGTTTAGGTATCCAAATAAAGAGATTACACCAAGCATTTCTACAATTTCACCTTCGTCCCAATATTCGTGTAAACGTGTTTTAATGTCGCCATCAACTGCATTTGGTACTTGACTAGCAGCTAAACTAAAATCTAAAGCAGCACGTTCTGCGTCGCTAAAAGCAGGATGTGTGCGGTATTCCCAAATGTTATCTAATTGTTCTTGTTCTGCGCCATAACGTTCTGCTGCTCTAATAGCATGTGCTTGACAATATCTGCAACCTGTAGCATTACTACTAACCCATGCAATCATTCGTTTTAAGGCAGAGGTAACACGACCTTCATTAGCCATAACCGCTTTGTTTAAATTAATAAAGGCTTTACTAATAGCAGGTCTACGTTGCATAGTTAATACCGAATTTGGACAAAATCCAAGAGTCTCGTTAAAGAAAGTCGCCAATTCTTTAGTTTCTAAATCGTAATCTGCTGTTAAAGGTGTTACTAATGGCATCGTTTTTTCGTTTTTAAGTAGTATTTTTGATTGATATCAATAAACGAAAAAATATTCAATTATGTCGCATAAAATTACAACCAATTGGAAGGGAAACATGTTATTCGATTCTGATAACCCAAGTGGTCATCATGTTTTAATGGATACAGATGTAGAAGGTAAAGAACGTGAAGGCCTATCTCCAAAAGCACTAATGTTATCGTCCTTAGCAGGTTGTTCTGGATTAGATGTCGTATCTATTTTAGATAAAATGAAAATTGATACTTATGATTTAAAAATGGAAGTTGAAGGTTTGTTAACCGACGAGCATCCTAAATATTATCATACCGTAATTTTAGATTATCATTTTACTGGTACAGATTTAAATGAAGAAAAAATAAACAGAGCAGTACAATTATCTATCGAAAAATACTGTGGTGTTATGGAGATGTTTAGACGTTTTGCAGAGGTTAAAACCAATGTGCATATTCATAATAAGTAATTATAATTACTTAGAAAAAGTCTAATTTATATTCTAAATCCATTACATGCGCTGGACCTTAAAACCAAAACCAAATCCTGAAACCGTTAAGTCTTTAGCGGATAGTTTGCAAATTGATGTACCCATTGCATCGCTTTTAGTACAGCGTGGCATTGAAAATTTTGAGGATGCTAAATCTTTTTTTAGACCTAGCTTAGACCATTTGCATGATCCGTATTTAATGAAGGATATGGATAAAGCTGTGGTTAGAATACAGCACGCTATTGCTAATGATGAAAATATATTGGTATATGGCGATTATGATGTAGATGGCACAACTTCCGTTGCATTGATGTCATCGTATTTAAAAACAAAAACACCTTTAGTTGCGACTTATATTCCAGACAGATATGACGAAGGTTATGGTGTGTCTTATCAAGGTATTGACTTTGCGGAAGACAATGATTTTGGTCTTATAATAGCACTAGATTGTGGTGTAAAAGCTGTAGATAAAGTTGCATACGCGAAACAAAAAAATATAGATTTTATAATTTGTGATCACCACAGACCAGGTCCTACTGTACCAGATGCGGTAGCTGTTTTAGACCCAAAACAAGCAGATTGTAATTATCCTTATAAAGAGTTGTGTGGTTGTGGTGTTGGGTTTAAATTAATTCAGGCTTTAGCCGAAAAAGATGGTCAAACTATCAACGATTTACTTCCGTATTTAGATTTAGTAGCGACTGCAATTGGCGCAGATATTGTTCCCATTACTGGGGAAAATAGGGTTTTAGCTTACCATGGTTTAAAAGTGGTAAATCAAAAGTCGAGAGCAGGATTTAAAGCGATTATCAATCAGCTTAAAAAAGACACGTTAACTATTACAGATGTTGTGTTTACTATCGCGCCACGTATTAATGCTGCAGGACGCATGAAGCATGGGCAATATGCGGTTGACTTATTAACGGAAGTCGATTTTGCTACTGCAGTGACGTATGCTGAAGAAATTGAAGCTTTTAACTCTGACCGACGAGAAACGGATAAAACAATTACAGTTGAAGCGTTAGCACAAATCATAGAAAACAAAGAAGAACAAAGACTAACCTCTGTCGTGTATCAAGAAGATTGGCACAAAGGAGTTATTGGTATTGTAGCTTCAAGATTAATTGAGACGTATTACAGACCAACATTGGTGTTTACTAAAAGTGGAGACAAATTAGCAGCATCTGCTAGATCAGTTTCTGGATTTGATGTCTATAATGCCTTAGAGGCTTGTAGTGAGCATATCGAACAGTTTGGAGGTCATATGTATGCTGCAGGTTTAACGCTTAGAGAAGAAAACTACGAAGCTTTTAAACAAGCATTTGAAGATGAGGTTTCTAAAACCATAGATAAAAATTTACTAACACCAGAAATTAAAATTGATACGACTTTAGGGTTAAGTGCTATTGATGATAAATTTTGGCGTATTATTAAACAGTTTGCACCTTTTGGACCCGGAAATATGACGCCTATTTTTATGACTGAAGATTTGAAAGATACGGGTTATGGAAAATGTGTTGGAGAGGATGATAAGCATATTAGATGTACAGTGACCCAATCTGGCAGAGAAAAATTTGTGTGTATTGGTTTTAATTTAGGCGATAAATTAAATCTTATAAAAGATAAAAAACGTTTTAAAGCGGTCTATTCTGTGGATGAAAATCATTGGCAAGGTAATGTGTCTTTGCAATTAAAATTAAGAGATTTAAAAGAGTAATATGGCTAAAAATGATCCATACGCAGCACTGAGAATAAGAGAATTTAACATCTTTTTATTATTAAGATTTGCTTTAGTTTTTGGCTGGTCGATGCAATTTATTGTAATTGAATGGGAAGTCTATACATTAACAAAAGATCCTTTGTATTTGGGATTAATTGGACTGATGGAAATTATTCCAGCATTTTCTATGGCTTTATTTGCTGGACATATTGTTGATCAAAAAGAAAAACGGAATTTGTTAGCACTTTGCATCGCAGCATTTTCGTTAATTAGTTTGGGCTTGTTTTTATTGACTTGGGACAAAATTGTTGCCAACTGGGAAACCAGTAGTATTTTATATTGCATTTACGCTTTGGTCTTTTTTGGTGGCTTTTTACGTTCGTTTTTTGGACCGACTATTTTTTCATTAATAGCTTTATTGGTGCCTAAAAAGATTTATCCGAATGCAGCGACTTGGAGTAGTAGTACTTGGAAAGCAGCAACCGTTTTAGGAGCCTTATTTGGTGGTTTTTTTATTGGTTGGATTGGTGTGGCTAGTACATTGTGTATTGTATTTGTCTTAGTGGCATTGGCTTTTGTAATTACATTCCAGATAGAGAAGAAGCCTATTTTAAATCCTAAGATTGGCGAGTCTGTAAAAGACAGCCTAAAAGTTGGACTTAAATTTGTGTTTAATAATAAAGCTATTTTAGGCGCATTATCTTTAGATATGATTGCAGTTTTATTTGGTGGTGCAGTTGCTTTATTGTCTGTGTTTGCACAGGATATATTACATGTTGGACCTAATGGTTTTGGTATACTTAATGCGTCTGTATCCATTGGTAGTATATTAACCATGTTTATTACAACCTATTTGCCAGTAAATAAAAATGCAGGTAAAAAGTTGTTAATTTCTATTTTTGGTTTTGGAATTTGTATTATTATTTTTGGAATGTCCAAACTGTTTTGGGTTAGTGTTGCAGCCTTGTTTTTTTCTGGTGTGACGGATGGTGTATCCATGGTAATACGTCAAACCATTTTACAATTAAAAACACCTGATCACATGCGTGGTCGTGTAGCCTCTGTAAATAGTATGTTTGTGGGATCGTCTAATGAGCTTGGTGCTTTTGAAAGTGGTATTGCTGCCAAGTACTTAGGTGGAGCTGCTAGAGCTGTAATTTTTGGAGGTGTTATGACACTTTTGACAGTTGTTGCTATTGGTGCAAAAAATAAAACCTTAAGAAACTTAGATTTAACTAAGGATATTGAAGACCATGAAAATGAGGATTAATTTACTTTTTTGCCATTAATTGCTCTAAAATACTATAGTTTTTATTTAAAAATAATTGGTAGCTTTTTAAAGCATCTTCTAGAGAAAAACCCCATTTATCAATGACTTCGACTTTGGTTTTTTCGGATAAAAGCCCAAATAATGGACGGTATTTTATGGGTCTATTGTACCAAAGAGAAAATTCGGGAACATCGTTTTCTAGGCTTGCTGTAATGCATAAGCTTTGTTTTGAAGTTGTAGATTTGAAGTCTAAAGATGGACTATAGTAAATTTGGTTTTGTTTTAAAGATTTCATTTGTGTTAAAATCTCTAACCATGGATAGTTAGTTATCATTTTAATGACTTCGGTATCGCTTAAACTGTTTTTTGGATATTCTATTTTAGGTTTATCCGGATGACAAATAGAGTAGGTGTAAGTCATTTTATTTATAGTCCTTTAACTCCATGTTTTCGCCATCAAAAACACCATAGGTGAAGTACTGTATCCAATCTCCTAGATTAACGTATTTAGAGTTGTTGCCTAAGTCTATGTTTAATGGTAAATGTCTGTGTCCAAAGACAAAGTAATCACGATGTTTTGTTTCTAATTTGCGTTTGCAGTATTGCACTAGCCATTCTTTATCGTTTCCTAAAAATTTAGCATCATCGTCACCAGAGATCATTTTGTTTTTAACAGACATGTATTGTCCTAAGCGTAAAGCAAAATCTGGGTGTAATAAACGTTGGAATAACCATTTAGCAACAGGATTGGTAAACACTTTTTTCATGCGTTTATAGCCTTTATCTTCTGGTCCTAAACCGTCTCCATGCCCTATAAAAAAGGTTTTATTGTTAAAGGTAAATTCTTTTGGTTTGTGGTAAATGGGAATGTTTAATTCTTCTTCAAAATAGCCATCCATCCATAAATCATGGTTACCTACAAAGTAATAGATTGGGATTCCGGAGTCACTAATTTCAGCAAGTTTACCTAGTGTTCTGGTAAATCCTTTTGGTATTACGCGTTTATATTCCATCCAAAAATCAAACATATCTCCTAATAAGAAAATAGCTGCTGCATCTTCTTTTACCATGTCTAACCATGCGACAAACTTTTTTTCGCGAGGTAAGGATAGCTCTTTTGTTGGTGCGCCTAAATGATTGTCTGAGGCGAAATATATTTTTTTTCCTTTTGGAATTTGCATGTGGTAAAGATAACTATTTCTTGATAATGCCTATCGTTAGCAGGTGTGTGCGTTAGCGATTGATACGGTATCCTTTTTTGTGCGCGCTTATGCGCAAAAAAGATATAGTGGAAAGCGCGACCCTTGTGGTAACGCCCAAATTATTTATTGGTTATCGCTGGCGTACCATTGTGCGTAGCTAGTTGCGGTTTCGGAAAGTTTTAGTGAGTGTAATTTGATGTTGTTTGGTAGTCGGTCTTGTATTTTTTGTGCAAAATCGATGACCATCATTTCGCTGGTTGGTTGATAATCTACTAGTAACACGTTGTGATCTCTGTCTTGAAGCTCTTTGGCTAGTTGGACATGTGGTGTGTTTTTGTTAAATACTGTGGCGTGATCAAAAACGTCTACAATTTCTTCTTTTACTATTTTTTTTAGATCTGTAAAGTCTATTACCATTCCAAATTTTACATTGTTGCTATCAGAAATTGGTGTACCTATTACTGTTACATCTAGTTTGTAACTGTGTCCATGGACGTTTTTACACTTTCCGTCATAACCATAAAGTGCGTGTCCAGTCTCAAAAGTAAATTGTTTTGTAATACGAATATTGCTCATTAACCTAAGTTTTATTGCGCAAAGATATTGAATTTGTAAAAGCGAAAGGTTATTAGGTTACATTTGCGCACTTTTTTAAATATAAAACAGGTTATGAATCAGATTTTTGAGGCTTTAGATTTTATTGAAAATCCATTGTATGAGCAAATTATAGAGGATATTGCAAAGCAAAAATTTACGATTATTGATAATTTTTTTTCTGAAGAAGAAGTTGTTGCTTTAAGAGGGTCTATACTTGAGAAGTATGAGGAGGATGCTTTTAAAAAGGCTGCTATTGGTAATAAATTTGATGAAGTAATAGTTAAATCTATTAGAGGTGACGTGATTTTATGGATTGAGGAAGCTAGAGCTAATGCAGCGGAATCTTTGTTTTTTAATAAGATTAATGATTTGGTTGGTTATTTAAATAAAACGTGTTTTTTGGGAATTTTACATAAGGAGTTTCATTATGCGATTTATCCAAAGTCAACGTTTTATAAACGTCATTTAGATACCTTTAAAAATGATGATAGACGTAAGTTGTCTTTTGTGTGCTACTTAAATCATGAAGATTGGCAACCAGAAAATGGTGGCGAATTGGTATTGTATTTAGACGATAATGGTAATGAGGTAGAGAAAGTGGTATATCCTTTTCCTGGTCGTGTGGTAATATTTGAAAGTCAAATTTTAGAGCACGAAGTTAAACCAGTAAATACTAAAAGATTAAGCATTACTGGTTGGCTTAAAACGCGTTAATTAGCGTCTTCTGTTGCGCATTTTATTATAGAAATAAGCTATAATTACAAATAATGCTAGTAATGGAAAAATTAAATTGCTCATAATTTTAAGACTCTTTGTTACGATTTTTATTAAATCTGTACAGCAAATAAGCTAGTACTACTAAGATAAAAAGTGGCAAATACGATCCAATTAAAATACCGATTTGATAATTGTCATCTGGAGCATTTTTGATTTTGTCTTCAATATTGACTTGTAGTAAGCTTAATAACATACGATTTTATTATGTTGTAAAGTTAGTTGTTTTGTGCAAGAGGCAAAAATTGTTTTCTAAATTTTATAATTAACGGAAAACCACGCGCTATAATCCACAAAGTAAAGGCCATAAATATACCATGTAGTTTTAAATTGTAATAATCTGCAATAAAAAGGACTGGTAAAAAAACAAAAAAAGTGGATAGTAAAAGTAAGTTACGTAGGTCTTTCATTTTTCCTAAACCTTTAAACATACCATCAAATATAAAGGCTAAAGCACATAAGGGTTGCATGGCTAGTACCATCCAAAAAACACTATAAAAGGTTTTTAAAACTTCGGGTTCCTTGGTAAAAAGTTTACCTATTGGATAGTAAAATATAGCTCCAATTAGTGCTACTAGGCTACCTAAATAAATCCCATATTTTATTAGTTTTTTACTTAATTCTAATAGCTCTTTATAGTTTTTTTGACCATACAGTTTGCCAGACAAAATGTTTCCTGCGCTGGCATAACCGTCTATTATAAAGGCTCCTAAAAACCATAGATTAATTGCAATTGTATAAGCTGCAATATAGTTTTTGCCATAGCCTGTGGCATATTTTGTTGCAAAATATAACGTGATATTTAAGGCTAGTGTACGTACAAACAAGTTTAATATCATGATAGTAAAATTGCTGATTTGTTTGTTTAATGGGAATTTAACCCGAAGCGGAATATTAGTTTTGGTTAAGAGTAAATAGCCAGATAGGATTGCCATTATTATTTGTGCTATTATACTTGCATACGCAGCACCTTTTATATGCATAGGTTGTATAAATCCATCAATACCATACACTAGCATAAAGTCTAAAATCACATTTAAAAAGGCTCCAATAATTGCAATTACCATGGGATAGTAAGTGTTTTGTAATCCTCTAAAGGTGCCAAAAACTGCAATAACAAATAAGGTAAACGGAAAACCAAATACTCTAATTTTATAATACTCTATACTATAATCCAAAATCAGTCCTGAGGCATTATAAAGTTTAAATATCTGCGATGTAAATGGATATGTTGTTACTATTATAACTAAGCTTAACGAGGTAATTAATAAAATAGCTTGAGCAGGTAAGTCTTTAACTTGGTCTAACTTATTAGCGCCAACATGTTGTGATATTATAGAAGAAATAGCGCTTCTAGTTTGTCCTAATATCCAAATTAACATAGATAAAAATGTGGTAACTATACCAATTGCAGCCAAGGACTCAGTTGGGTTAAGCTGTACATTTCCAACAACAGCAGCATCTGTTAAAGACAAAATAGGTTCTGATATACCTGCTATAAGTGCAGGAATGGCTAGTTTATTTATATGTCTTATGCTTATGGAGGTATTCAAAATTTGTATTCAAAATGATTTTGTAAAGGTCGTAAAAGATTATCGAAGTTTTTGTAAAGAAAAATCTGTATTTTTGATTTCTAAACACTCTTTATATGAAATCTATTTTAGTTCCTGTTGGGTCATCAAAAAACGCACAAAGTCATTTACAATACGCAGTAGATTTTGCTGAAGCTTTTGGCGCAAAATTATATGTTGTTCAAGTATATAATGTTTATACCAAATCAGGAACGATGATTAAGGTGGATCATATTTTAGAAAGAGAAAGTTTAGATTTTTTAAATAAGCACGTTGCTTCGGTTAATAAAAAAAATGTTGAGGTTATTGTAAAAACCTTTAAAGGAAAATTAGTAGACACGTTAGAGTTAGTTTCTAAATCGTTAGACATTGATTTAATTATTTTAGAGCCTAGAACAAACTCGATTAAAGATGAAGTTTATTTAGGGAAAACCTCTGGTAAAATCATTAAGCAAACTAATATTCCTGCACTTATTGTTCCTGAAGGTTATGTTTATAAACCAATAAATTCAATATTATTTGCATTAAAATCTGCAGTCATTAACAAAGTTGATGCTTTGTATCCTTTATTAAGTTTAAAAAACCATTTTAATGCTAAGTTAAATTTACTGCTAGTAAAAACACCTTTTCACTCTCAAAGTGATTTTGTTATAGCAGAGGATTTAAAAGAACATTTATCATCTACAAAAGAATCTGAAAACGCTACTACGTTTCAAGGTGTCTTAGAGCATTATAAAGAGTTTAATCCTGATATCCTTTGTGTTGTGCGTCGCAAAAGAGGATTTTTTACTAAAATGTGGGAAAAAAATAGTATCCTTAAAAAGGACTTTTATGTGACTACATTTCCTGTTTTAGTGCTAAGCGGACTAAAATAAGTTATTCGTGTTTTGTGCTTTTGTCGGAAAAATCATTTGATTTAACTAATATAATAGCTGTTTGTCGTAAAGTCACTATTTGGTAAAACTTGACTTTGCCTTATTGCGTAAGTTTATAAAACTAACCAAATAATGAAACACTTATACCTGCTAATCTGTTTTATAAACTTTTCTGTATTTGCACAAAATACAACCTACAACCCAATCACTAGTTCTGGAGATTTATATGAATATAGTCAGTATGCATCGGTTGGGAATAAAGATTTAAGTATACAAGATATACTTTTAGAAAAAAATCTTGAATACCAAGATTTAAGCTCTGATAATCAAAGTTTAGGATTTACTTCTCAAAATTATTGGGTAAAATTTAAATTAGAAAATACATCTAATGATAAAGCGACCTATTATTTAGAAACTGCAAGACCTGTAACAGATAAAGCTAATATGTTTATTGTTACACAAGACAGTATACAAACGTTTAAAAGTGGTGATCAAATTCCTTTTGAAACCAGACAAGTGGCACACAGATCTACTGTATTTAAACTAGTTTTATTACCTAACACTGTTCAGGATGTTTATATGGAGTTTGGCAGTGATGGAGAAACAATCAACTTACCGCTTAACCTGTTTACAGAGTCTGAGTTTTGGATCATGAATTATAAGCAACAATTGTTTTTGGGCTTATTTTATGGTCTTTTATTTTTGGCAGGGATTATATACTTGTTTTTTTATACTAGTTTAAAAGAAAAAACATTTTTGTATTATGGCTGTTATGTGTTTTCAATAGCTTTATTACAAGGCGCTTTGGATGGTTTTATTTTTGAATTTTTACTAACCAATGGTGGCTATTTAAATAGTAAAGCGGTTTTAATAGCAGCATTGTTTTCTAATTTTTTTCTATTAAAATATTGTGAGTATTTTTTAAAAGTTTCGCAATATCTAGGCAGTTTTAAGATTGTATATAATATTATATATGTCGTTTTAGGTGTTTTATTTGTCATGGTTTTTATTTCACCAAAAACAATGGAGTTTGTTTACCCATTATCTAATTTAAATGGCTTACTAAGCCTTATTTTGCTCTTGGCTACAATTTTTACAATGCGTTATAAAAAACTACGTGTCGATTTTTATTTTTCTATTGGAATTTTCTTTTTGATAATTGGTTTATTAGGCTTTGTAATGAATAACTTAAGTCTATTGCCTAATAATTTTTTTACTTTAAATAGCTCTAAATTTGGAACAGGAATGGAGGTTATTTTCTTGTCTTTATCTATGACTAACTTGCTTAAAAAGTTAAGGGAAGATAAGGAAGAGTCGCAAGAATTAGCGTTAAATAGGTCTCAGGAAATAAGTCAATTAAAAACTTTTTTCATGTCCAATATGAGTCATGAATTAAGAACACCTATTAACGCAATTATGGGTATTGCACAAACCGAATTGAAAAATAATGGTAATTCTGAAAGTAATAAAAATTACGAAATTATTAAAAATGCATCACTTAGTTTACTTAGTAATGTTAACGATATTTTAGATTTTGAGAAGATTGAAAAAAATGAATTAAAATTAGTCAACGAGGTATTTAATCCTTTTAATGCAGTTACTGAAATTAGTAATAATTGGAAACTTGAAGCACAGCGTAAAGGCTTAAATTATCATTTTGAAATAGATGCAGATATACCAGATTTTATTGAAAGTGATTTAGAGCGTTTTGTGCAAATTATAAATAATGTTTTAAGTAACGCTGTTAAGTTTACAGCAGAAGGTAGTATTGGTTTTAAATTAAAATGTTTTCCGCAACCTAATGATGTTAATCGGTTTTCACTTCAAGTCTCAGATTCTGGCGTTGGTATGACACCAGAAACCAAGAAAAACATTTTTGATAGTTTTAATCAAATGAGGAATAATCACAAAAGAAAATTTGGTGGTATCGGGTTAGGATTAACTATAGTCAACCGTTTAGTAGATTTATTTGATGGAGAAATAACGGTAGAGAGTCAGTTAAATAAAGGCACTGTTGTGTATATAGATTTGCCTTTAAAAGTCGTCAAAATAGCGACCCTTAGCGATCAAAAAGCAAACCCAAGCACACGTCATGCTGCTCCTTTAAATGTTTTAGTTGTAGAGGATAATATGCTAAACCAAATGGTTATTAAAAAACTACTTAGTACTGATAACAAGTTTACAATGGTTATTGCTAACAATGGTGAAGAGGCTTTAAAACTATTAACAAACGCTAGTTTTGACCTAATTTTGATGGATTTGCAAATGCCTATTATGGATGGTTACGAGGCTACGCAACATATTAGAAGTGGTATTTGTGGTCCCAAAATACAATCAATACCAATTATAGCAGTAACTGCAGATGTTATGCAGGAAACTAAACAACGTGTTTTAAACATTGGTATGAATGATTACATGACAAAACCTATTAATAAAGAGCTTTTGTTTAAAAAAATAGAGCGTTGTATTTATGATACTACTAATTTAAAAATTGCTTAATTTATAAAAGCTATGCTTTTTTTGGTGACAACTTCTAATGATTCTGGTAGATAATTTTTAGTCCAAGGATGTTTAGCATTAAATACATGATTGGTTTTTGGTAGTGCAATTAAGGTGTTTTTAGGGCTCCAAAGTTTTAGCAATTTTGCTTCTTCAAAGCTTACCGAAGGATCTTCAGTACCATGAATTATTAAATGAGGAATAGTTAATCGTTTACAGCAATTTTCTATATCTAATCGGTCTTTATTATTTATGTAATCCAAGTAAAACTGAAAATTATGAGGCATATTTTGTTTTGTCCGACTGTTTAAAACGTATTTAACACCATCTTGTTTCCATTGTTCTAAATTTCCTGTTGTGGAGGTGCGTTTGCCAAAAGCACAAACACTAGCCCAAGTTATTAGCTTTGTAATTCTGTGGTCTTCACTTGCTTTAATTATTGAAATTCCACCACCTCTAGAATGTCCAATTAAAGTGATATTATCAGTGTCAATATTATTTTTGTATATACTATGATCTGAAGTAAAATGATTTAGCATATCGTCTAAATCTTGTAATTCTTTAGTGTAGTTGTTATCAGCAAAAGCGTCTAAATCCGGAAAATCTATAGGTTGATTTACAGTTCCTCCATTATGCGAAAAGTTGAATTTTACAAAAAATAAATTTTGTTTAGCAAAGTTATTTGCTACTAAATCCCACGTTCCCCAATCTTTAAAACCCTTATAGCCATGACAAAAAATCACTAAAGGTTTTTGCTTTTTGTTATCATTATAAAACGTATCATAAACAATTGGTTTTTGATTAATACGTGTTAATATTTGATTTTTTATCTTCATTTATAGCTCTTTTTCTATAAAATCTTGATCTGTATTAAAGATTTCTATGATTAAATTTTTAAGCTGAATTTCAAATTCATTTAAAGTTTCCTGAGTGATTAACGTATCCTTATTCCTGTCGTGACTGCTTTCTTTTTTTATGAATGGAATAAAACCTGCGCTTAAATTTTTAAACGAAATAATACCTGCTTCTACAGGTAAATTTATTTTTTTATCCTTTAAAAGCATATAGACATACATTAAAACTTGAAAAGATTTGCTATACTTATTATAGTCCGTTAATAAGTCGTCCCAATTAATAACTGACACTTTACTTTGGTCTACTTTTCCTGTTTTGTAATCTATTATTCTAACAACACCATTACATTGGTCTATTCTATCAACTGTACCTCTTAATTGTATTGTAAAAGGTAAGGTGTCTATATTTATTTTTACGTTTTCGACCTTAGCTTCTAATGCAATAATTTTTATTGAATCTCCTTTTTTTAAAGCTTCAATCTCTAAGTTTAAAAAATTTAAAACATAGCGTTTAGCAATTTCAAAAACAATAAGGTTTTTACCTTTTGTCATATCACCTTCCTTGTATTCTTCTTTAAAAAACGAGGTGATAAGAGTATCTATTTTTGGTATTAAAGATTTTACGTTGTCAACAGTTATTGTTTGTCCAATAAAAGGTGTATAAAGACTTTCAAGTGTATTGTGTACAACGGTTCCTAGTGTATTGGCAGCAATGGTTTCTTCTACTTCTTCTAGGTTAGAAATACCTAGTAACTTTTGATAGTAAAAATCAATTGGGTTTCTAACATAACTGGTTAAAGATGAAGGAGAAAATCCTCTGTTAGCAATATTTTTTAATTGCGAAATAACACTTTCGGTTTTACTAACTGTTATTAGTTGCTTATTATGGTTAGGTACTTTTGGCGTTAGTATTTTATGAGTGACCTGATGTGTACTTTCTAATTCTAATTGATTGATAAATCTACTTTTTTCTCCTCCAATTAGCGTATCAATTTCTGTGTTATATAATATATAAATATTTTTTGCACGCTGTAATAAGTGATAAAAGTGATAGGTGTATACTGCGTCTTTTTCTTTATAAGTTGGTAGTTTGTTTTCTAATTTGACATCAAAAGGAATAAAGGAGTTATTCGTTTTTCCTGAAGGTAAAATACCTTCATTAACATTAGATATAATTATAGTTTCAAAATCTAAAACTCTAGATTCTAACATTCCCATGATTTGTAAACCCTGTAAAGGTTCTCCTTGAAAATCTAATGTTTCAGAGCTTAGTAACTCTTTATAAATACTATATAAACCTTTTATATCTTTTATATGGTTGTAGTTTTCATTTAGTCGTAAAATCTCATTAAATAAGATATTAAATCTGTATAGATATTCTAATCCTAATTGATTTTTATCTTTATTTTCTGTGAGATGTTCTTTAATTATATTAATCAGTTTAAAACAGTTGTTTAGAGCTGTTTTAGCGTCGTTATTCCAATTGCTAAACAATAGTGACACTAACGCTTTATTGTCTTGAGCTAAGGCTGATATTTGAGCTTCTGTTAGATAGACTAAATTGTTTTTATTGATAAGCTCTATAAAATTAATAGCGTTATCGTTTTTAAATAATGGTTGTATATATTGATGAGAAATTATACTTATAACATCCTTGTAATAAAATGGATTAGCATGCTTTTTATGTAAAGTGAAAATATGTTCAAATAAAGAAGCTAATGGGATGGTTTTTAAAGGAAATCCCATGGTTATATTTAACGTCGAAACGGATTCTGGTACAGAATTTAATACGGGAATTAATAAGTTTTCGTCACCTAAAACTACAGCTGTATTTTTTAAACTGGCATCATTTTTACTTAAATCCTGTAGTATTGTACCTATGGCTTTTGCTTGACCTATATTTTTAGGCACACCAAAAATATTAATGTTTTTTTTAGTTGAGTAATGGTCGTTGACCCAGTTAAAATCATGATCCTTAAAATAGCTCCATTTGTTTTTATGTTGTCTTAAAAACAATCCAGCATCATGAATTTTGTTATTCATAAATTGCTTGTCAGTGTCCCAATAAATGGTTGCTAATTTATTATGTAGTAGTTGTTGTATTATTTTTTCTTCTGCTTCATTTAAGGCATTAAACCCTAAAAATACATGGTGTTTGTCTGTGCTTGATATGTATGCATTACTGTTGTTAAAGGCTTCTCTATAAAGCAAGCCTTGATAACCTTTATTTTTAGAAATTAAAGATGTAGTAAAGGCGTTATAATAATCGTTTAACTTATTCCAGAATTTTAAATAGCTACTGACCAGTTTAGTTTGATCTTCTTGTAGTGACCAATGTTCTAGGTTTTTAATAGCTTTTAGGTAGTCAAATATTTTTTTCTGCGGAATTAGATAACGATCAATCTCATTAAAATCTTGAAGTATAATTTGTGCCCATTTTGAAAAGGTATCAAACGACTCTCTTTCCTTTTCTGGAGTTAGTATAATATATACGTTATAGAACTCAAAAAGCAGCTCTGTGTTTGTTGTCGTTTTTAAACCTGATAATTCTTCTACAAAGGATTCTATACTAATAATCTTTGGAGCAAAAATAGTCTGATTTAAAGTTAAGCTTAACGTGCGTCTTAAAAAAACACCTGCTCTTCTGCTGGGTAATATAAAGACAAGCTCGCTAAAGTTTACTTCCTTAGTTACTAAATCGTCAATTACATCTTGTATAAAACTTGTCATTATATAAAAATAAAAAACGCTTCGGAATACCGAAGCGTTTTTCTATAAAACTTATTAGTGTTTGGTTATAACTTATTTTCTAAGTTTAACTTCTACACGTCTGTTGTTAAATCTTCCAGCTTTTGTTTTGTTGCTGTCAATTGGATAGTCTTCACCAAATCCGTAAGCGTTTAATCTTTCAGAGTTAATTCCGTTTTCGATTAAGTAAGCCATTACAGCGTTAGCTCTAGAATCAGATAATGTTTGGTTAGAAGTTTTGCTTCCAACGCTATCTGTGTGACCTTCAATTGTAAAGTTAGCGTCTGGGTATTCTTTTAAGATTGCAGTAATAGACTGTAATACAGAGAAAGTTTCTTTTCTGAAGCTAGATTTTCCAGTGTCAAATAAGATAGTTTTAGCATAGCTATTTAATTTATCTAATACAACTTGAGTTGGTATAACAGCTTCTGGACAACCATTGTTAGCTACTGTTCCTACTTCTTTAGGACAGTTATCATCTTTATCTAATACTCCGTCACCATCAGTATCTGGCCAAGGACATCCTCCGTTTGCAGCAGGACCTGCTTCGTTTGGACATTTATCTTTAGCATCAGCAACACCATCACCATCAGCATCTGGACAACCTTTTAAAGATTTTAATCCTTTAACTTGTGGACAATCATCGTTATTATCAGATACTCCGTCACCATCAGAATCAGGACATCCGTTAAACTCAGCTAAACCAGCTTCGTTTGGACACGTATCTTTAGAATCTTCGATTCCATCACCATCAGAATCTGGACATCCGTTAAATGCTTCTAATCCAAAAGTATCAGGACAAGCATCATCTTTGTCATATATTCCGTCACCATCAGTATCAGTTCCACCAAATTTAACTGCTAAACCAGCTGAATGTTGGAAATGCTTAGTTAAATAATCTTCAAATGAGTGCTTGTATTTAGACTCAACAAATAAACCAATGTTATCAGAAAACCAGTAAGTTAAACCTAAAGAAGCATTAACTGTTCCTGCTCCAACTGCGTTGTTAGAACCTGCTTTTGTAGAGTAAGTGTTATAAGCACCTTCTTCAATCCAAGTGTAACCACCTCCAACTCCAATAGCTGGATCTAATCTTTTTGAACCTAATACTTCACCTAAGTGGTATCTTACGTTACCATCAATAGCGTAGTATGCTAAATCATTAACACGTAAACTAGGGTTAGTACTATCTTGACCCCATTTGTTAATTCTGTTTATAGAACCTCCAGCTTGGATAGAGAAGTTATCACCAACATACTTAGATACAGAAATTGTAGATAAAGATGGTAAAATACTCCAGTGATCGTTAGCGTTAAAGAATTCTTGGAAATAATCTCCTTGTGGAGCGTTTTCACCTACAGGAAAAACATCTACTGCGTTTACACCGAAGTTAATAGCCCATGGGTTGTTTTGGTCTTGTGCCATAACGTTACCTAAACTAGAAAGTAGTAACATTGTGAACAATAATCTGCTAAGATTTTTCATATTCAAAAATTTAATTTTTAAGTGTTAATTAAAAGCAAAAATAAGTTGTTATATATTATTAACAAAGACAAATATATAAAAATATTGATTATTTGTTGCTTTTATATCAGTATTATAGATTGTTTCTAAATAATTTCCAATACTTTACCAACTTTAATAAAAGCACTTACTGCTTTCTCTAGTTGTTCCTTAGTATGCGCCGCAGATAACTGCACTCTAATTCTAGCTTTGTCTTTTGGTACTACTGGGAAGAAAAATCCTATTACATAGATACCTTCTTTTAATAACATATTTGCCATGGTTTGAGATAGTTTAGCATCGTACAACATTACTGGTACAATTGCTGAGTCACCATCAATAATATCAAATCCTGCAGCTTTCATTTCTTTTTTGAAAAATTTAGTATTTTCTTCTAGTTTATTACGTAATGAGTTGTCATTGGCTAACATATCAAACACTTTTATTGAAGCACCTACAATAGCTGGTGCTAATGAGTTTGAAAATAAATAAGGTCTTGAGCGCTGACGTAATAGCTCTATAATTTCTTTTTTACCAGTAGTGTAGCCACCCATTGCGCCTCCAAGTGCTTTACCTAAAGTTCCTGTTATGATGTCTACTCTGTCCATAACACCTTTTTCTTCTAGAGTTCCACGTCCTGTTTCTCCAATAAATCCAGCCGAGTGACACTCGTCTATCATTACCATAGCGTCATATTTATCTGCTAAGTCACATATTTTATCTAAAGGTGCTACTAATCCATCCATAGAGAATACACCATCAGTTACAATTATTTTAAAACGTGCGCCATTTGCGTTAGCATCAATAAGTTGCTTTTCTAAATCAGCCATGTCGTTGTTTTGGTAACGGTAGCGCGCAGCTTTACATAACCTTACACCATCAATAATTGAGGCGTGATTTAACGAGTCTGATATAATTGCATCTTCTTTACCTAATAAAGGTTCAAATACACCACCATTTGCATCAAAAGCTGCTGCATATAATATCGTGTCTTCTGTACCATAAAATTCTGCTATTTTGTGTTCCAAAGTTTTATGTATGTCTTGTGTACCACAAATAAATCTAACAGATGACATACCAAAACCATGCGTATCCATTGTGTCTTGCGCTGCTTTAATAACTTCTGGGTGAGAGGATAACCCTAAATAGTTATTTGCACAAAAATTTAAAACAGTTTCGCCTGTGTTTAAAGTTATTTCGGCACCTTGAGCAGATGTTATAATACGTTCTTCTTTAAAAAGACCGTTGTCTTTAATGTCTTGTATTTCGTTTTGTAAGTGTTCTTTTATTTTACTGTACATAATTGTATTTTTTACAAATTTAATAATGTTATCGCGTTAATTGTTTAGTTAAATCTATTCTTTAATTTAATACGTTACTATTTTGATTGTATCGTTTACATAGATTAATATTTTTTTCTTTACCAAATAGTTCATTTCCTTTAAAGTGTCAGAATATTCCTCTAGTTGTTGTTGGTACTTAGGATTAGATAATCCTGTTTTGTAATCTATAATAATAGCTTCGTTATCTTTTATTGCTAGTCGGTCAGGTCTAATTATTTTGCCTGATTTTGTAATAATATCTCTTTCGTTATATATGGTATAATTATCAGTAAAATAAGGGTTTAACTCTGGTGTATTAATAATGTTAGTAATTGTATTGTTTAAAATTAATGCTTGTTCCTTATTAATAGTTCCTGTTTGAGTATAGGTTAAAATAACGGGCTCAACATCTACTATTGTGTTTATTTCTGACATTATATCGTGTATCAGGTTTCCTTTTTCAATAGCATTTTCTTGTTCTGTATCCCATAGATAACCTGATTTAGTAATAATTTTAATATCATGATCTTGTTTAGAAACGCTAATAAATAATTCTGTTTCTTGGGTGTTTTCTAACTTGTCTTCTTGTTGCGATTCGCGATTAGCTTTTCCAAACGTATACTCTAATTGTGAGTCACTCCATAGACCCTTGTCTATTAAGTAATTTGTTAGTAATCCAGAATACGTGTTATGTGTCACTATTCCTTTTACTGATTTTTCTTTTTTAGATATAATATATAGTTGCTCTATAGGTCTAGTTAATGCTACATATAATAGGTTAATATTATCTAATTCTTGTTCTGCTCTATGTTGATTGTAAATGGTTTCGCCAGTTGTACCATATTCCTCAAAGTCCTTATTAAAATTGAGTAGCGTTTTAGAAAAACCACTAAATTGTTCTTGGTCTAACGGAAACCATTCTTTGGGTTCCACTTCTTTATAAATATCTAAATGTGCATACGGAAAGATAACCACCGGAAACTCTAATCCTTTAGATTTATGGATTGTCATTATCTGAACCGCATTTTGATTGCTAGGAGAGACAATATTCAAACTGTCCTTTTTAGATTCGTAGTAATCTACAAAACTGGGTAAATCGGATATTTGCTTTTGAGAAAACTCTAAAACGATGTCTAAAAAGTACTGTGTATAGGCATTTGACGTTTCCGTCATTTTAAAACTTCTGACAATATCTTCAGTTAAATCAAATAAGGATAATTCTACTAATTCGGTTGGATTACAATGTATTGAGAATTGCTCAAAACCTTTAAAAAACTCAGGAAGTGGCAACTCCAAGTTGGTTTTAAAATAAGCATGTTTATCTTGTATTGCATTAGTATTAGCTAAATAATCCAACACTTTGATTCTAACCTCTAAGTGGTTTGGGTTTATTAGTAGTTTAAAGATATTAATAACTAGTTTAACCTCTTCAGAGTTGTTTATCAACATGGTTTCGGAAGAGGTGATTCTAACTCCTTTTTCGCTTAAAAATTCGGCAATAGCCACACCTTCTTTTTTCTTTCTTACTAATATGCAAATATCTTTAAGGTTGTATCCGTTTGTTAAGCATTGGTTTATGGTGTCAAAAACTGTTTCTGGAAACAACTCGTTAATATCGTCTTCTTTTTGTAAATCTAAAAACTGAATATTAACAAAGCCTTCTTGATTTAACACCGGAATTTGATTTGCTTTTTTATACAAATCAGAATAGTCGTTACTACTAAAACTAGTGTTAGCCAAAAACTCAAAAAACGTATTATTAAACGTAATAACCTTTTTAAAACTTCTGTAATTATACTCTAACCTAACAACTTCTTTGTCAATAGGAAACGGGTTGTCGGTTTTAGTCAGTCCTAAAAATTGCTCTGCTTTTCCACCTCGCCACCTATAAATAGCCTGTTTAGCATCACCTACCAACATGGCTGTGCCTTGCTCACCTTTTAAGTTTTGTCCTGTTAGTGTGTTTTCTATTAAAGGCACTAAGTTTTCCCATTGCATTTGTGACGTATCCTGAAACTCGTCGATAAAATAATGTCTAAACTTTTCGCCTAAACGTTCATAAATAAAAGGCGTTGGTTGGTTTTTAATTTCTTTACTGATAAGCGTATTAAACTCGGAAATCAATAATTTATTTTCGTCTTCCTTAATCGTAGTTAACTCTTTGTTTATAGCATTTAAAACGGATAAAGGCGTTACATTTTTGTACACAGCTTTTATAAATTTTAAGCTAATAACATTTTCTTTAATTAAATGATATGCTTTATCTATCTGTGGTAAAAGTTGATCAATTAATTGCGCTTTCGCGGAATCTAAAGTCTTTGTGTAAACGTTACCTTCAGCAATATTATCGGCTAATTTATTATCATATAGTTTGTAAAATTCAAAATTAGAAACTTTTACAAAATGGTTATATAACGTTCCTCTAGAAAAACTTTTGGCATCCAGACCATTAGTTTTAAAGACCTCTAACAATTGGTTGGCTGTTTGCTTAATTAATGTTTCTTGATGTTTTATTTTTTTAATTAATTGCGCTTTTAAGGATTTAAAATCCTCTAGTGTTTTATGTTTAATACTGTCTAAATGTGGTAAGTCGTTGTCGTTAATTAATAGTTTGGCAATACTATTAAAATCTCTAGAAACGTCCCAACTTTTATCATCATCAGCTTTTTCTAAAGCAAAATCAATTAAAACTTTAGTAAGTGCCACATCAGTTCCTGCTTTAGCTATAAGACTATCCACTGCTTGATTAAGTAGCGATGGTGTATCAAGCTCGACCTCAAAATTTATCGGAATTTTTAAATCATGCGCAAAAGTCCTGATTAATCTATGGTTAAAACCGTCTATGGTAGAAATGTCAAAAGCAGCATAATTATGCATTATGGTGTTTAATAAAGCAATTGATTTTAAATGAACATCAGTAGGTTTAAGGTCTAACTCAGTAGTAATAGCCTCAAACATTCCGTTTGGTTTAGTAATAATTTCTGGATCAGAAAACGATTTTAATGTGTCTAAAATTCTAATTTTCATCTCGCCTACAGCCTTATTTGTAAAGGTTATGGCTAATATTTGTTTAAAACCGTCATTATGTTTTCTGCTAAACAATAGTTTTAAATACTCCTTAACTAAAGCAAAGGTTTTTCCGCTACCAGCAGAGGCATCATAAACTTTAAAAGGTGTTTTTGTAGACATTGTAATTTTAAATTTTAGACAAGATAATAACAATATTATGGTTCCTAAATTTATTTTAAAACATTCTTTGATAAATAAATGGCGATGTTAAAATATTATTAAATACATTTAATCCATTGCTTAAATATTTTCAATTGAAGGCTTTAATGTTTAATTTTGATTATATTGAATATTAACACATAAAAACATACAATTATGGCTTTTGAATTACCAAAATTAAAATATGCGTATGATGCATTAGAACCAAATATCGATGCACGTACAATGGAAATACATCACACAAAGCACCACAATGGTTACACAACTAAACTAAATGGAGCTATTGAAGGAACTGACTTAGAAGGTAAATCTATTGAAGATATTCTTACTAATTTAGATATGAATAATATGGCTGTAAGAAATAATGGAGGAGGTTTTTACAATCACTCATTATTTTGGGAAGTTATGAATCCAGAAGGTAAAGGACGTTTATCTGGAGAATTAAAAGATGCTATTGAGGCAGCTTACGGAAGCTTTGAGGCTTTTAAAGATGCTTTTAGTAATGCAGCAGCAACTCAATTTGGATCAGGTTGGGCTTGGTTATGTGTGCATAAAGGTGGTAAGGTTGAAGTGTGCTCTACACCAAACCAAGATAACCCCTTAATGCCAGGAGTAACTTGCGAAGGAACACCAATCTTAGGATTAGACGTCTGGGAGCATGCTTACTATTTAAACTACCAAAACAGAAGACCAGATTATATCGATGCATTTTTTAATGTAATTAACTGGAACGAAGTAGAAAGACGTTACGCAGAAGCTAAATAAGCTTTAAAATGCAATAAAATTAAAAAAGCAGATTCAATATTGAATCTGCTTTTTTTATGCTGTAAATTGTATGTTTTTTAAAATTTTGGCAAATAAAAAAGGAGAACGAGAGTTCTCCTTTTTTGCCCCAAATCTACCATGAACTTAACCTACTTATGTTATGGTAAGCTCAAATATAACGACATTTAATTTGATATATTATAAAATATAGTTAAAACGTAAAAATATTCGCTTAAATGAGTGTGTCGTGAGAAAAATTGCACTTCTTATTATTAGTAAGCACGTTCTTTATTTCCTTCGTAAAAATTAATAAAAGCTCTGTTAACTACTCGGTTACCACCAACTGTTGGATAGTTTCCTGTAAAATACCAATCTCCTAAATGATCAGGTATTGCTTTATGCAAATTAGCAACTGGCTGAAAAATGATTTCAACTTCAGCATTAACGGACTCATCAGTTAAAAGTTGAGAGATCTTAGCCGAAATTTGTTCTGTTGTAAATTGGTCATAAATTTCGTTTACAAAATTCTTAACATCTTTATCTGCTAGGTCTTCTTGTGCTTTACATCTGTGATATACTTCTTCTACTAAATCGTATTTTCCGTTTTCTTTAAGTAGCGCTAATGCAGCATTAAAAGCTACCAAGGTTTCTAGATTAGCCATGTCAATACCATAACAATCAGGAAAACGTATTTGTGGTGCAGATGATACGATAACAATCTTTTTAGGATGTAATCGGTCCATCATTTTAATAATACTCTTTTTTAAAGTGGTACCTCGTACAATACTATCGTCAATAATTACAAGGTTATCCGTAGGTTTTATAACACCATAGGTTACATCGTAAACGTGAGCAACTAAGTCGTCACGACTACTATCTTCTGTAATAAAGGTTCTAAGCTTAACATCCTTTATTGCTATTTTTTCTATACGTGGTCTTTCTTTTAATATAGATGTTACCTGATCTGCAGATAATTGTCCATTTCCGTCTAAAATAGCTTTGGTTTTTTTCTCATTTAAATGCTCCTCGACGGTTTCAATCATTCCATAAAATGAAGTTTCAGCAGTATTAGGAATATAAGAGAAAACACTATTTTTTGTATCATTATTAATAGCCTTTAAAACTTGTGGCATTAATAAACGTCCAAGCATTTTACGCTCTTGATAGATTTCGGCATCACTTCCTCTAGAAAAGTAAATGCGCTCAAAACTACAAGATTTACGCTCTAAGGGTTCTAATATTTTTTTTATCGAAACTGCACCAGATTTTTTAGAGATTAAAGCATGACCTGGAGTTAGCTCTTTAACATCATCAAACTCTACATTAAATACCGTTTGTATCACAGGGCGTTCTGAAGCAACAACAACTATCTCGTCATCTGTATAATAATATACAGGTCGTATACCTGCTGGATCACGAAGTACAAAAGCATCTCCATGTCCAATTAAACCAGCCATAGCATAACCACCATCCCAGTTTTTAGCAGCACGTCTTAATATCTTGGCGATTTTTAAACGTTCGGCAATTAAAGGAGAACATTCATGTTTGCCATAACCTTCTTTTTTTAGGTCTTTATAGATTTTGCTTACTGCATCATCTAAAAAGTGACCTATTTTTTCCATTATAGTAATGGTGTCTGTATATTCTTTTGGATGTTGTCCAAGGTCTACTAGATTTTTAAACAGCTCTTTAACATTAGTCATATTAAAGTTACCTGCTAAAATCAGGTTACGATGCATCCAGTTATTTTGTCTTAAAAAAGGATGAACACTTTCCACGCTATTTTTACCAAACGTACCATAACGCACATGTCCTAGTAGTAACTCACCAATATAAGGTATGTGTTTTTTTTGAAGCGCAACGCTATCTTGGTATTCTGGATGTTGTGCTAACTCTTTATTTACACGTTCGTTGATTTGTGCAAAAATATCCTGAATAGGTTGTTGTGCTATGGAGCGTACACGACTAATGTAACGTTCTCCTGGAAGCGTATCCATTTTAATACTTGCAAAACCAGCACCATCTTGACCACGATTGTGTTGCTTTTCCATCATTAAGTACATTTTATTTACACCATAAAAAGCACTTCCATATTTTTCTTTATAAAATTCTAAAGGTTTACGTAATCTTATCAGTGCAATTCCGCACTCATGTTTTAAAGCATCACTCATTGTTGTTGTGTTGTGAGTTGTTTATTAAAAAGATAAAAATAAAAAACGCGCTCATAATTACGAGCGCGTTTTTTTTATTTTAATTCGATATCGAAATGTGTTAATTTTTTAAATTCTTTTAGTCGATTGTTGACCTCGTCTTTTTTAAGGTCAATCATGCGCTCAGTTCCAAATTTTTCGACACAAAAAGAGGCTAAAGTAGATCCGTAGATTACTGCATTTTTCATGTTTTCAAAACTAATGTCTCCCGTACTTGCTAAATAACCAGCAAATCCACCAGCAAAAGTGTCTCCTGCTCCAGTTGGATCAAATACTTCTTCCAATGGTAAAGCAGGTGCATAAAACATATGGTCATCATGGAAAAGTAAAGCACCATGCTCTCCTTTTTTGATAACTACATATTTTGGTCCCATTTCATGAATCTTTCTGGCAGCAACAACTAAACTATATTCTCCAGTTAATTGTCTTGCTTCTTCATCATTAATAGTAATTACATCTACATTTTTAATCACTGCAAGTAAATCGTCTAATGCGATATCCATCCAGAAATTCATAGTGTCTAAAATAGCTAATTTTGGCTTTTTAGTCATTTGGTCTAAAACACCTTGTTGTACTAAAGGGTGTAAATTACCTAACATCACGATCTCTGCATCACGATAATTTTCAGGTACTACAGGATTAAAATGCTCTAATACGTTTAATTCAGTTGCTAAAGTATCACGAGAGTTCATATCATTATGATATTTTCCACTCCAGAAAAAGGTTTTACCGTCTTTTACAATCTCGATACCTTCAATATTTACTTTTCTATCCGTTAAAAGGTCTAAATATTCCTGAGGAAAATCTCCTCCAACAACAGATACTGCTGCTTGATCTACATCAAAATTTGCAGCTGACAACCCTATATAAGTTGCTGCTCCACCAAGAATTTTATCGGTTTTACCAAAAGGAGTTTCTATAGCGTCAAATGCTACTGTACCTACAATTACTAATTTGCTCATAAAGGCTTTAAAATTTAGTGCAAACTTACGTAAAATATATTCTGTAAAAAAGTGGAATCTTTTGAAAGAAATGCTAATTATTTACGACCAAAATCTGCAGGGATTTCACCCCAAGCTTTGGTTTCCCATTTAACAATAGTAGTTTTGTAGTCGTTTTCTTTTAACCAAGCTACAGCACGATCTACCAAATCATAAACTGGTTTATTTTTAGCGTTACGCTCAAGCTTACTATTACAGGTTTTTTTTCGTACCCAACTTATAGCTGTTTTGGAGTCTGTATATATAATACGATCGCTATTATGTTTTTTTAAAAAACTTAAACCATGTACTAATGCCAAAAACTCGCCTAAATTATTTGTGCCTTGCTCAAATGGTCCTTGTTTAAATAATTGTTTCTTGGTTTTAGTATCTACGCCTCTATATTCCATTATACCTGGATTACCAGAAGAAGCTGCATCCACAGAGATAGAATTATAATTTGGACGTCCAATTTTTTTAAGCTGTTCATGGCTTAGCTCACTTTTAAAATCCTCTTTTTTTCCGATATAGTCAAAGTAGTTGCCTTTTAATGCTTCTTTTGCTGCGTCAAAAGTGGAGAAGGATTTATATTGCGCACCTGGATAGTCTTTAATTTGTGCTTTACAATCATTCCAAGTTTCAAAAACGCCTTTACGATGTCCTTGCCAAACGGTATAATATTTTTTCTTCTTTTTACTCATGTTAGTATTTCCGTGTAAAAGGAAATCTTATTTTTTTAATAGTTGATCAACCACTTCCGGAAAATGTTTCATCTCTAATTCGTGAATCTTGTCTGCAACATCTTGTGCAGTGTCTGAAGCTAAAACCTCACATTTTGATTGAAAAATGATCGCACCTTCGTCATAATTCTCGTTTACGTAATGAATTGTGATACCTGTTTCTGTTTCTTTATTATTAATTACAGCTTGATGCACATGCATTCCATACATGCCTTTTCCTCCAAATTTTGGTAATAAAGCTGGATGTACATTGATGACTTTATTTGGAAAGTCTTTTAGGATTTTTTCTGGAAATTTCCATAAAAAACCAGCTAAAATAATTAAATCAGGTGTATTAGATTTAAGAATATTTAATACATCATCTGTCTCTGTAAAGGCTGTTTTATTGAAAGATAAAGCGCTAACTTTCAATTTTTTACAGCGATCTAAAACTTTGGCATGAGGATTGTTAGTTAATACCTGAATAACAGACACATTGTCTCTATTTTGAAAAAACCTTATTAAATTTTCAGCATTAGATCCGCTTCCGGACGCAAAAATTACTACACGTTTCATTTTCTATTTTCAATGTTAAATTCTTCAAACAAAAAAAGCAATAATTATTAACAATTATGGGCTAAAATCGAAATTCTTCGATTTAAATAATTAAATTCGTAGCACATTTTTAAAGTAAACGTGTGTTTTAAAATAAAGTTTTTTATTTTTGCCTCTTAATTAAAACTAAAAAAATTAAAATTATGTCAGACATTGCATCAAGAGTAAAAGCGATTATCGTAGACAAATTAGGTGTTGATGAAAACGAAGTTGTAACTGAAGCTAGCTTCACAAACGACTTAGGAGCAGATTCATTAGACACTGTAGAATTAATCATGGAATTTGAAAAAGAATTCGATATCCAGATTCCAGACGACCAAGCAGAAAACATTGCTACAGTAGGTCAAGCTGTATCTTATATTGAAGCTGCTAAATAAGCACAATATTTATGGAACTTAAGCGAGTAGTAGTTACAGGATTAGGAGCGTTAACGCCAATTGGAAACACTAAGGACGAGTATTGGTCTGGTCTTATTAGTGGTAAAAGTGGTGCTGCACCTATAACATATTTTGATACTGAAAAGTTCAAGACAAACTTTGCTTGCGAGTTAAAAAATTTCGTGGCAACTGATTTTCTAGATAGAAAAGAAGCCCGCAAAATGGACAGGTTTACGCAGTACGCAATGGTCGCATCTGATGAGGCTATTGCGGACTCTAAACTAGACTTAGAGACTATAAATAAATTAAGAGTAGGTGTAATTTGGGGAGCCGGAATTGGTGGATTAGAAACATTTCAAAATGAGGTGTTAAATTTTGCCGAAGGTGATGGTACTCCAAGATTTAATCCTTTTTTCATCCCTAAGATGATTGCAGACATTGCTCCAGGAAACATTTCTATAAAAAATGGTTTTATGGGTCCTAATTACACAACTGTATCTGCATGTGCATCTTCTGCAAACGCAATGATAGATGCCTTAAACTATATACGTTTAGGACATTGTGATGTTATTGTTACAGGTGGTAGTGAAGCAGCAGTTACAATTGCTGGAATGGGAGGATTTAATGCAATGCATGCTTTATCAACCAGAAATGAAAGTCCAGAAACAGCATCAAGACCTTTTGATGCCACTCGTGATGGATTTGTTTTAGGTGAAGGAGCAGGTGCAATTATTCTAGAAGAATATGAGCACGCTAAAGCAAGAGGAGCCAAAATCTACGCAGAAGTTTTAGGAGGCGGAATGTCTTCTGACGCGTACCACATGACTGCACCACATCCTGACGGAATTGGAGTAATTGCAGTAATGAAAAACTGTTTAGAAAATGCTGGTTTAAAACCAGAAGACGTTGATCACATTAATACGCATGGTACATCTACACCTTTAGGTGATGTTGCCGAGTTAAAAGCTATTAAAGAAGTTTTTGGTGATCACGCAAAAAATATTAATATCAATTCTACCAAGTCTATGACTGGGCATTTATTAGGTGCTGCAGGAGCTATTGAGTCTATTGCTGCTATATTAGCAATGGAACATGGTATTGTTCCACCAACAATAAATCATACTACTGTAGACGAAAATATTGATCCAGATTTAAACTTAACACTTAATGCACCTCAAAAAAGAGAGATTAATGTTGCTATGAGCAATACTTTTGGTTTTGGAGGACACAATGCTTGTGTGTTATTTAAAAAACTAGACTAGTTTTATTGAATGAAACGCATTCGTAACATATTTAATTCCCAATCAAATGACGATGGGAATTTTTTTGTGGCTATATCTAAAATACTAAAGTTTAAACCAAAAACTTTAAAGTTTTATCAAACAGCCTTTACGCATCGTTCCATGAATATTAAAGACGAAAAAGGACATATAATTAATTATGAACGTCTAGAGTTTTTAGGCGACGCTATGCTTAGTGCTGTGATTGCGCATCATTTATACATGGAAGTCCCTGGAGGTGATGAAGGTTATCTAACTAAAATGCGATCAAAAGTAGTTAGTCGAGAACATTTAAATGAACTTGGTAAAGATTTAGGACTTATAGATCTTGTAGAAAGTAAAATACCTAAAGGTCAATTTGGAGATAATATACATGGTAACCTATTTGAAGCTTTAATAGGTGCAATATATCTTGACAAAGGTTACAAAAACTGTGATAAGTTTATTCAAAAACGCGTTATAGATCCTTATGTTGATATCGAAAAACTAGAAGGTAAAGTCATAAGCTATAAAAGTTTGTTGATAGAGTGGTGTCAAAAAGAAAAAAAGGTCTTTGACTATAATGTTTATGAAGACACTGGTAATGACAATATTAAACACTTCTCTGTAAAATTATCTATTGACTCAAAAATAGTAGCTAAGGCTAGAGCAACTTCAAAAAAGAAAGCTGAAGAAAAAGCCTCCAAACGCGCCTTTTTTGCACTTCAAAGTCAAATTACTAAAGCTGGCTTTATATAATAAAAGTACTATTCTTAAATTCTTAATAATTTAGGTTTAACTAAAACGTTTTCGTGGTTTTTTGTTGTTAAGTTTAAGTAAAATTGAATTATAATAAGCGTTTAAATGCTATATTTACAATTAATTTTATATTAAAATGGCTGTTCGGAAACTCTCCTTAGATGATTTTTTAGAAGAAGAGCATTACGCATTAATAGGTATTCATTGCGTAATAGAAGACTATAGATTAGCTTTTTTAATTAATCAAACATTAGATATTAAACTTAAAAGACGGTTAGATGACCTAACCAATCCAAGTTTAAATTCCAGTTATGCATTGTTTGAGTGGTTTGACGAAAAACAACTTACCACATACCACCTAGTAGCCAATACATGTAAGGTACAGCATAATAATTTACAGCAACAATCAAATTCGTTATTTGGAGAAGACTCATCAGGTGCAACTAATTTTTATTTGTTACCAGAATTTAAAAAAGTAAATTATCTTCTTAAAATAGAAACCGAATTCCATAATAAAGAAAAAATTATTTTAAATAACATTCTAAGGATTCCACAAGTAGTGACTGCTTATAGTATAGACACAGATGCTTTAAAATCCAAGGACAATTTAATATTCAACTAATGCCAATAAGAAAAAAAACTAAGATCGTTGCAACTTTAGGACCAGCAACTAGCAGCAAAGAGGTATTAAAAGGTATGTTAGACGAAGGTGCTAATGTATTTAGAATCAACTTCTCTCACGCAGATTATAAAGACGTTGAAGAACGTGTAAAAATGATACGAGAGCTAAACGACGAGTTTGGTTATAATGCTTCCATATTAGGAGACTTGCAAGGACCAAAACTTCGTGTAGGAGTGATGAAGGGAGAGGTAATTGTAAATCCAGGAGATGAGATTGTTTTTGCAACAGGTAAACGTTTTGAAGGTACTAAAGATCGTGTATACATGACTTATGACCGTTTTCCGCAGGATGCAAAACCAGGAGAACGTATCCTTTTAGATGACGGAAAATTAATTTTTGAAGTACTATCAACAGATAAAAAATCAGAAGTAAAGGCCAAGGTAATTCAAGGTGGACCATTAAAATCTAAAAAAGGAGTTAACCTTCCTAATACAAACATCTCTCAGCCAGCTTTAACAGAAAAAGACGTCGAAGACGCTATTTTTGCATGTAAGTTAGGAGTCGATTGGATGGCCTTATCATTTGTGCGTCATGCAGAGGATTTAATGCAATTACAAGAACTAATAAAAAAGCATAGCGATCATAAAATTCCGATTATTGCAAAAATCGAAAAACCAGAAGCAGTAGAAAACATAGACAAAATTGTAGCCTACTGTGATGGATTAATGGTAGCACGTGGTGATCTTGGAGTAGAGATTCCTGCAGAAGAAGTACCATTAGTTCAAAAACAACTAGTACTACGTGCAAAACGTGCCAGAATACCAGTAATTATAGCAACACAAATGATGGAAACTATGATTACTAGTTTAACACCAACACGAGCAGAAGTTAATGACGTTGCAAACAGTGTAATGGATGGTGCAGATGCAGTAATGCTATCAGGAGAGACAAGTGTAGGACAATACCCTGTGCAAGTTATCAGACAAATGTCTAACATTATTAAAAGTGTAGAAAACTCTGAGCTAATAAAGGTGCCACAATCACCACCACACATACGTACCAACAGATATATTACAAAATCCATATGTTATCACGCAGCACACATGGCTAATGATATTGACGCAAAAGCAATATCAACATTAACCAATAGTGGATACACAGCGTTTCAGATATCAGCATGGAGACCAAAATCACATATATTAGTATTTACCTCAAACAAGCGTATATTAACGCAGTTAAACTTACTTTGGGGAGTAACAGCGTTTTATTACGACAAGTTTGTTAGCACAGACGAAACCATAGAAGACGTAAACGCTATTGCATGTAAAAAAGGGTTTTTAGAAGTAGGAGACATGTTAATAAGCTTAGCAGCTATGCCAATTCAAGAAAAAGGAATGGTAAACACACTAAGAGTCACAGAGATTACAAGTTGTAGTTTTTAAAATAACTTGGGCGTTACCACAAGGGTCGCGCTATCCACTATATCTTTTTTGCGCATAAGCGCGCACAAAAAAGGATGTCGTTTCTATCGCTAACGCATAGCCAAGAACAAAACAATAAATTAAAACCAGTTATATAGATATAACTGGTTTTTTGATTTAAAACACTTACAAACTATGTTAAATATTAATCAAAATAGCAATTAAATTAGTCAGTTAAGTAATGATTATGTAATTTAAAGTAATAAACGATTAATAGTATATAAAATGAACAACCTAGCGATACAAACAATAGAAAAAGAGCAAATAAAATTTTTAAAATTCCCTAAAGAAGAATTATTATCCTCAAAAAAAGAAAAAGTAGAACGCTGTCAGACTCTAACAAGAGCAATGGTATTAGGTAATATAGAGCACGAGAAAGTACATATTTTGTTTGCAGACAACGAAGGATTAAAAAGAGTAAACACCACAATTTGGGGAGTAACAGAAGACTATGTAATATTAAAAACTTCTACAATTATTCCAATGGAGCGTATTGTATCTGTAGCCTAAAATTTAAAACTTAATTGGACACTAATGGTTTTATCCGACTCTATCTTTTTAGGTTTATTTAAAGTATTTAGATTGGATAATGAGATGCCAAGTAAACGCACAGAATTATTCATTTTTTCTTGATATAGCAAATCCTTTGCAGTATCCAAAATTATAGCAGCATCAGCTATAAAATAAGGTAATGTTTTACTGCGTGTTTGTAGCGTAAAATCACTGTATTTAATTTTTAACGTAATAGTTTTTCCTGCGACTTTGCTATTAGCTAATCGTTTTGCAACTTCGTCAGCAATAACCTTTAGTTTTTCAAGCATAAAGACTTCGGAGGATAAGTTTTCAGTAAACGTGCGCTCAGCAGCTAAACTTTTTCTAATTCTGTTTGGTTTTACTTCGCTGTTATGTATACCTCTAACAATATAATAGTACGATTTTCCTGACTTGCCAAAGTTAGACTCTAAAAACTCAATTGATTTAGATTTTAAATCCTTACCATTATATATTCCCTTTTGGTACATTTTCTCGGCAGTAACCTTACCAATACCATAAAATTTTCTAATGTCTAAAGCTTCTAAAAAAGCTAAAACCTCTTCAGGATTTACAACTTTTTGCCCATTAGGTTTGTTGTAATCACTAGCAACTTTAGCAACAAATTTATTAATGCTAATTCCAGCTGATGCAGTTAAGCCAACTTCATTAAAAATTCTAGATCTAATCTCTTCTGCTAACATAGATGCGCTAGGATTACCTTTTTTGTTTTGGGTAACATCTAAATAGGCTTCGTCCAAGGATAATGGCTCAACCAAATCGGTATAATCGTAAAAAATTTTTCTAATTTTATTAGAGATTTCTTTATAGCGTTCAAAATCTGTTTTAACAAAAATTAGATGAGGACATAATTTTATTGCCAATCTACCAGACATGGCGCTTTTGACTCCAAATTTTCTTGCTTCATAGCTCGCAGCACTAATAACACCACGCGTTCCGCCACCTCCAACAGCAATAGCTTTACCTATAAGTTCTGGATTATCCATTTGAGCTACAGATGCGTAAAATGCGTCCATATCCACATGAATAATTTTTCTTATTGGTAAATCGTTTTGCATCTTGTAAATTTAGACATTAAATGTCTTTTATTGATTTCAATTTAATTTAAGATTTATAATTACCTAAAAAAATGATAGAAATAGAACGTAAATTTTTAGTCAAATCTAATGCCTTTAAAGCAGTAGCATTTAAACACACCAAAATTACGCAAGGTTTTTTAAGTACTGACAAAAAAAGAACTGTAAGGGTGAGACTTAAAGATAATCAAGGGTTTTTAACTATAAAAGGAGAGTCCTCAAGTAGTGGATTGTCTAGGTTTGAATGGGAGAAGGAAATTACAAAAGTAGAAGCAGAACAATTATTATTACTTTGCAAAAAAGGAGTAATTGATAAAACACGTTACGAAGTAAAAGTAGGTGAGCATACGTTTGAAGTGGATGAGTTTTATGCAGATAACCAAGGATTAGTCATTGCAGAAGTTGAGTTAAATCATGAAAACGAAACTTTTGTAAAACCGGATTGGTTAGGTGAAGAAGTGACTGGAGATATTAAATATTACAATTCGCAACTTAGCGAAAACCCATATTGTACATGGTAAAATAAATACTTTAAAATAGCTATAAATTAAAATAGCCTTACTAAGATTAGTAAGGCTATTTTTTGGTTTTTAATTGGTTGTTAAACTAGTGTTTATTGTTGTTTAGGTCCACCGCTTACGATTGTAAACTCAGAACGTCTGTTAAATTGATGTTGCTCTTCTGTACAACTAGAACCACAGTCATATAATAGCTCTGATTCTCCTTTACCATCTCCAGATATTCTACTTGCATCAATACCTTTAGATACGATGTAAGCTACTGTAGATTTAGCTCTTCTATCAGATAAGCTCATGTTATAAC
>NZ_JBAKAO010000010.1:0-120310 GCF_038154885.1 Olleya sp. Ti.3.14 | reverse complement strand
TATAAAAAATTGTTTACTTTAGTGTCTAAATTATGGAAGTTGTCTATTTACTTACTGCTGAAATTCCTTCGGAATTTCATTGCGCGCAAATCACAACTTTCCATATGCAAAACGTTGCCTACAATTGCAACGCTCAATTCAAAACGTGTAAAACCGAAAATAAAAATCACAGATTTTAAGCTAACTTTATTAGTCTTTAGCTAACGTAAAGTACACAGTTAACCTATTCAGAATTTTAGCCAGATTGCGGATCTAAAATACCGATTAAATACCTGATAGTTTTTCGCAATTTTTTTTAGAATTTTAAGTTAGTAAAAGCCAAAAAGTACGTAATACAGAATTTCACTCAGACGTAACAACGACGTAAACCGAATTAGTTTGTTGCTCGAAAAAATAAAAATTAAAAACTGTAGACAACACAGCATATAAAAAATTGTTTACTTTAGTGCTTAAGTTATGGAAGTTGTTTATTTACTTACTACTGAAATTCCTTCGGAATTTCATTGCGCGCAAATCACAACTTTCCATATCCAACACGTTGTAACACATTTGACCAAATCAAGAAAATGCAGAAATTCAAACATTGGAAAGAGTTTATTAACCGAGTTTTAATCGACTGCGGAAAATTTGAAAATCCAAAAACTGAATTTAAAGGAGATGCGGAAATTGAAACTTTCAAATTAATTGAGGAAAATTCTCTGACTGAAATTCGAATTGGATATTTAAAAGATAATTTACTAATTTATTTACATATTTTCAATCCGACAGTTCCAGGATATAATAAATATGTGGAAGGAGAATATTTTTATAAACACGATTTTAGTGAAGATGGAGAAACTTACGGAAATCCAGCGTTGGAATTTAATGAACAGAATCGGAATGGAATTCTCTCAATACTTGAAAGTGGATTGAAAGGAAAAGAAGTACAATTCGTGAAAAACGACAAAATTCTGAAATCGAAACTTTTCATTTCGCAATATGACTCGAACTTTAACTATTCTTATGACTTCACAAAAAGAGGTTTTTGGAATAAAATATTCGGTCAGAAAATTGACAAAATGGACGGAATTCAGAAGAGAGAAATAGAACTGAATAAAATATTTAGCGGAATAAAAAACGTGTTACAACACCGTGTATAATTAATGGCTGGTTCTCGCCTACTTACGAAAATCCTCGCGGATTTTCTATCTGGTTTTTATTTGCTAAATTAGGTGCTTAAACACGCCACTAATCATACACAATCACGTTGTAACACATTTGACCAAACCAAAAAACATTGAGTAAATTAAGAGAATTAATAGACGAAATCACGGAATTTGGAATTAATCCAAAAGTGGAACTGACGGCCAAAACTGATGTCCTGAAAAAACTGTTAGTTGGAATTTACTCGGAGTTTCTAAAAGTGGAATTTGAATTTGACGAAAAGGATTATGAAGATGAACCTGATTTAGATTTTAAAAAAATCCTAGAAAATGTTAAAGCAAATTTTCCCGATTTTGGTTGGTATAGTTCAGTTTTGGACTCAAATAAAATGGAACCAAATATTAAAATTGGAATTGGAGACGAATTAGATGATTTAGCCGATATTATAAAAGATATGATGGATGTAAAATGGCGATTAGAAAATACCAGTAAGAATGATGCTCTATGGCATTTTGAGTTTCATATGCGAACACATTCTGAACAGCATTTAGTGGATTTATTAAAGCGACTAAAAGAAAGAGACGATTAAAACTTTGGAAGATAAAAAATACATAACATTATCTGAATTTCACTCTGACGTGAAAAAATCAATTAATCTAATTGGTAATTCCACAAAAAGTCTTGAAAACAATGAACTTTTGAATTTACTCACTCAAAACGGAATTGAAGAAAATAACGCAGTTGAGATTATTATTTTTCTACCAATTGCATTCGTGCGAAAAATGTTGCCGAATATAAACTGGAGAAAAAACTATATTGAACAATACTCTGACCGAAAACAAATAACTAAAAACTTTTCAGATAATGAGCAGTATGGAATAATAGAAAAAGAAACTGAAAGTTATTACAATAGAAATCCGAAAAGCGAAACGATTTTGAACATTGCTGGTCGAAGTGCTGAATTTCGAGCAATAAATGAACTTCTATTAAAAGATGATAAAGCAAATATTTCCGATATTAATTTAACGGAAAATATAATATTAAGAACTGAATAAAAACGTGTTACAACACCGTGTATAATTAATTGCTTTGGCAAGTGCTTATTTGGAAAATTCCTTCGGAATTTTCTCGGGTTCGTATTTGTTTACTAAATTAGTTGCTTAACCACGCAACTAACCATACACAATTCCGTTGTGGTACATTTCCCAAAACCGACATAATTAAGATGATTCAAACCAAACATTGTGATATATGCGAACATCCGAAAAGGGATTTGAAAAATGGCTTGACTTGCGGTTTGACCAATAAAAAACCTGATTTTAAAATTACCTGTCCTGACATTTTATTGGATAAAATATTTCAAGAAAAGTTAGAAAATGTAAATCTGGAACTGAAAAGATTGAATGAAAAGAAAAGTAGAAAATATTGGACTTTCTACTTACTCATTGCAATCGGATTTTTACTCATAATCGGAAATGAATTTTATGCTGACATTACTCTTTCGAAAAGTGTAATACGTTGGAAATTCAGAGCGAGCGCAATTGGAGCTGGAATTACAATTTTGATATTTGCATATTCTAAACTTAACAGATTTAGAACAAAACTTAAAGCATCGGAATTAGAAAAAAGCAAAATTGACTCGGTATTGGAAAAATATGGAATCGAATATGAAATGAATATTGAGTATAAAGAAAAAGTGCACGGAAATCAGAATGTCGAAGTCACAACCGAATATAAAAACTGGACGAAAAAACGTACCACAACACCATGTATAATTAATTGCTAGTTACTTGCCTGCTTGCGAAAATTCCTGCGGAATTTTCTCGCGTTCGTTTTTGTTTACTAAATTAGTTGCTGAAACACGCAACTAACCATACACAATAACGTTGTGCATAATGTATGAAAACAGAAATCATAATAAAAATTTGAAGAAAAAAGAAACATTTTGGCTAATTGGAACAATCCTCTTTGTGATTGTTTTCTTCTTTGGATCATCAGGATTTAAGAATTTTGATTTAACTGGAAGTGCTGATATAAATCTTCATGAAACATATTACGTTGTTCCTTCAATTCATGTTTTTATTTTAACAGCTACTCTGATTTTTTTTATGATTTACCTAATCCGAATGGTAAGACGGAATTTTAAAAACCTGACTGCAAATCTGATTTTTATGATTTCAAACATAACTTTGATTTTGATTTTCACATTTCTCATTATCCTTGCAAATGGAATGAGAGAAATCCCTGGAACGACAGAATATCCACCTTTGAGTGGAGGAATTATTGAAAACGCTGGAAACGGATGGAATGATGTTTATTATGTTTTATTAGTAATACAATTGATTTTAATAATTCTGCTGACATTAAGCGGAATAAAAACAGGACTGAATTATAAACGAGCGGAATAAAAAACACTATGCACAACAACGTGTATAATTAATTGCTTGGTCACTGCCGACTTACGAACATTCCTACGGAATATTCTATCTGTGATTTATTTGCTAAATTAGTTGCTTAACCACGCAACTAACCATACATCTAACCGTTAGCAAAAATTTAATAATCATGCCTAAAATTCTTATTGGCTTAATATTTTTAGGATTACTTATTTTTATTTTAATCGAAAACTATAAAGGAAATCGAAATGGAAAAAAGTTTAAGAAAAATGAAATTGAAAGAAAAATTGAAACAGAACGAATAAAAAAAGAAAAAAAAGAGGAAGAGGAAAAAGAAGAACAAGAATATCTTCAAAAGATTGAAATTTCATATATCCCATATCGTGAATTAGTCAAAAACAAAGATTATATAAATAAACATTGTACTTCTTTGAAAGATTTCAAAATTAATTCAGAAATTGATGATTTTGACTTATATAAATTGGCAATTTTAAACAATATTGAATTGCAAATTGGATCTGGTTGGAATAGATTAGTATTAGATTTAGTAATTGAATTATCGAACAATGGTTGGGACTTAAAAGTAGATTGTATAAAGGAAAAATATGGTGGCTTAAGTTTTTATATCGATCATAAATTTTTCAACATAGTTGAAAATTATCATTTAGAGTCTTTTGAAGTTTGTGAATCATGTGGAAGACCTGGTTACTTGAGAAGTTATAAAAACATCATTTATACTGCCTGCGACACTCATGGTATGGCTCCAAAACAATTAAGAAAGAAATAAACATTTGCTAACACCGTATATAATTTATTGCTAGTTCTAGCCTACTTACGAAAATCCTCTCGGATTTTCTATTCGGTTTTTATTTACTAAATTAGTTGCTTAACCACGCAACAAACCATATACAACAACGTTGTGGGTAATGCGGGAAAAAAAATTACGATATTGAATGGGAATTTTGGATTGGTTTTTTGAGGATGAAAGTCTAAAGAAAAAAAGAGTTTTTATCAGTTTTGCAATAGAAGATATTGAATATAGAGATTATCTTGTAGAACAAGCACGAAAAGAAAACTCACCCTTCGATTTTATTGATATGTCAGTAAAAAAGAAATGGAAACAAAACGAATGGAAAATTAGATGCAGAAGAAAAATAAAAGGTTGTGATGGTGTAATAGCACTTTTGAGCAAACGAACCCATTTAGCTCACGGAGCAAGATGGGAAATTAAATGTGCAAGAGAAGAGAATATAAAAATCATCGGAATGCACATACAAAAAAACAATAAAGGAGCAGTTCCTATCGAATTGAAAGGAAAAAGAGTAGTTGAGTGGAACTGGGCAAACATAGAAAAATTCATAAATAGATTATAAACAATGGCAAATCCAAGAGCATTCATTAGTTTTGATTTTGACAACAATAGTGGAGAACGTATTTACTTTACTGGTCAATCAAAGAATAGTAAAACACCATTCAATATAGAAGATTGGTCTTCTAAAACCGTTCTACCACAAAATGAATGGGAGAAATTAATTAAAGAAAAAATAGCAAAATGCCATTTTCTAATTGTTTTAGTTGGATTAAAAACTTCTACTGCAACTGGTGTAAAAAAAGAAATAGCATTTGCTAGAGACCAAAATGTTCCTGTTTTTGGAGTTTATGTTGGTGGAGCAAACACAACAACAGACTTACCGACTGGTTTACAAAGAAACAGAACAATAAAATGGACTTGGGATGGAATTGCATCAGCAATAGACCAAATGATGACAGAAGGTAAAAACAAATAAAATGAGAAAAGCTTTAGTAGTAGGTGTAGATTATTACGATACAATAAATGGCTTATTTGGTTGCGTAAATGATGCTTATGCTATGAAATCTGTTTTAGATAGACATAGTGATGGCACAAAGAATTTTGATGTAAATATTGAAATTGCAACTGGACCAAAAGCTCGAATAGAAAGAAAAGAACTAAAAAACAAAGTAGAAGAACTTTTTAGAGATAAAAGTGACATAGCACTATTTTATTTTTCTGGTCACGGTTATATTGAAAGTACTGGTGGTTATTTAATAACATCAGAATGCAAAGACGGAGATGATGGATTACCAATGAATGAATTATTGCAAATTGCAAATAGTTCGCCTGCAAGAAACAAAATAATCATATTAGATTGTTGTCACTCTGGAGTAGCTGGTAATAGTTCGCCAAATGAAGATAAAGCAATTATCAAAGAAGGAATTACTATTTTAACAGCTTCAAGTGCTGAACAATATGCAATTGAAGAAAAAGGTTCAGGAGTTTTTACAACATTGTTCATTGATGCAATGAATGGTGGAGCATCAAACCTTGTTGGAGATATTACACCTGGTAGCATTTATGCACATATCGACCAATCTTTAGGTTCTTGGGAACAGAGACCAATATTTAAAACAAACGTTACAACATTTACAACTTTAAGAAAAGTACAACCACCTATAGAACTTTCTGACCTTAAAATGATAACCGAATTATTTCCGAAAAAAGGACAGGAATTTCAACTCGACCCAAGTTTTGAACCAGAAAGCAATAGTCCAGATGATGACAATACAGAGAAATTTGCATTACTTCAAAAATTCAATAGAATTAACTTGGTAGTTCCTGTTGGTGCAAAACATATGTATTTTGCTGCGATGGAAAGTAAATCTTGTAAATTAACAATTTTAGGAGAACATTATTGGGATTTAATAACCAAAGAAAGAATATAAGAACAGAAAGCACTACCCACAACACCGTATATAATTTATTGCTAGTTCTAGCCTACTTACGAAAATCCTCGCGGATTTTCTATTCGGTTTTTATTTGCTAAATTTAGTACTTAAACCACGCAACAAACCATATACAAACACGTTGCCTACAATTGCAAAACTCAATTCAAAACGTGTAAAACCGAATATAAAAACCACTGATTTTAAGCTAACTTAATTAGTCTTTAGCTAACGTAATGCACATAATTAACCAATTCAGAATTTTAGCCAGATTGTGAATCTAAAATACCGATTAAATGCCTGATAGTTTTTCGCGATTTTTTTTAGAATTTTAAGGTAGTAAAAGCCAAAAAGTAAGTAATACAGAATTTTACTCAGACGCAATATTGACGCAAACAGAATTAGCTTGTTGCTCAAAAAAGTAAAATTTAAAAACTGTAGGCAACACAGCATATAAAAAATTGTTTACTTTAGTGCTTAAGTTATGGAAGTTGTCTATTTACTTACTGCTGAAATTCCTTCGGAATTTCATTGCTCGTAAACACAACTTTCCATATGCAACACGTTAGCCACAATTAAATGCAGCACCTACAACTAACAAGAAAAGAAATAGATAGACTGACTGAAATTAAAAATTCAGTTCAAAAACTTGTTGATGAAGTAGAAAAACAAAGAACTCATCTTGAGATATCTGAAAACCACAATGTTTTTATACAAAGAAGAACTGAATATGAAAACCGTTGGAAAAAATACAAAAATCAAATTTTTTATATTGTAAACGATTCAGAATGGAAAAAAAACCTACCAGAATGGATTGCCAAATTATGTATAGAAAAAGAAATAAATAAACATCATTATTTGGATATTTCTGCTCTAAATGTTTTTTTACACAATCTGTTAGTTCTACAATATCCCACAATAACTGAACCGACAACTCGTATGATTAATGCAATTTTTACCGAACAAGGTTACGAAAATGGAATTTCAACCATTAAAGAATTATACAAAGAAGAGAAAGACAAAAATATAAAGTCTGAATTAGAAAAACGAATAAGTAGTTATCAAGTCTTTTCAGAATACAAAACAGAATTAATTGACAACGCATTGAAAAATGAAAATAGCATTTCGGAATGGGCTAATTCAAATCGATTGACATCTGAAAAAAGTTACGAAATATTGCTTGAGTTTTATACTTCAATAGATTACATCGATAAAACTAAAGATAATCGAAAAATTGACGATGAACTATGTAATGTTTTAGATGATTTGTGGAGTAAAAAAATGAAGAAATAACTGTGGCTAACACCGTATATAATTTATTGCTAGTTCTAGCCTACTTACGAAAATCCTTGCGGATTTTCTATTCGGTTTTTATTTGCTAAATTACTTGCTAAACCACGCAACAAACCATATACAACAACGTTGTAGCCAATTTGAGAAAATGAAAAACTTTCGACTAACTTTAATTACTAAAAACCAAAATTCTCTTGATAAAGGGAAAAAGTTTGCGGAATTGATATGCGAAACTCTGAATTGTGAAAACGGATTTGAAATCTCAAAATATGAGAAACTGAAAAACTCATACCGAATTGAAATTATTGGAAAAATAACTGACCAAAATAATTCGATTTCGGAATCAATTGAATTGACTGACAGAATTTGTTCGCCTTGGATTGTAAATTTTGACCGAACCGAAAATGACGTGGAACTGATTTTTAATAAATCGGAATTAACTAATTATCGGAATGTGAATTTCAACACTCTGAATTGGGCAAATTTCGAAATAAAAAAATAATAAAAACTACTATTAAATGAGTATTGAGGTTCCATTTATAATTCTGATTCTTGCCATTCCAACCTACTTTTTATCCAAATGGATTTTAAAAAGACTGAATTTAGGAAATGAGAAGAGCAGAAAATTAATTGCCTTAATTCCGACTATATTTTTTAGCCCGATAATTTACATTGGACTTATTTATTTGTGGATATTTTCAGCATCGTATTATCCATCAAATGATTTTGACAAACAAGAATGGGAAACAAATGTTGAGGAAAGATATAAAATGTCCGAAGACATTATTGAAAGTAAAATACTAATTGGAAAAACGAAAGAAGAAATAACAAAATTATTAGGACAAGATTTTTACTCATACAACGAAAATCACATTGCGTATGAACTTGGATTTGTTCCTGGACTTTTTAATATTGACCCAGACGTTTTGGACATATATTTTGAAAACGGAAAAGTAACAAAAGTTGAACAACATCAAACTTAACGAAAATAAAAACTGGCTACAACACCGTGTATAATTAATTGCTTGGTCACTGCCGACTTACGAACATTCCTGCGGAATATTCTATCTGTGATTTATTTGCTAAATTAGGTGCTGAAACACGCAACAAACCATATACAAACACGTTGCCATTCATTGTGGCTCTGAATTTTCCTGAAATAGGTTGACTAAAAATTAAGCAATTAATTACAGTCACTTATGAAAACAAAAAATGAACACCGGCTAAAAAAAAGCTATCAAAAAGCTACTTTAGAAACCAAACTTTTAGTCGTTGACCAAATCTTAAATGGTCAGATTTCAAACAACCAAGCTTCTAAAAAATATGATATTCCTAGAACAACTATTTCTTATTGGTTAAGAAAATACAGTACCTTAGTGCAACAAAAAATGGGTATAAGCAAAAACGATGAGATTAAAAAGCTAAAGGAGAAGATTGAAGAGCTTGAGTTTCAAAAAGACTTCCAACAGGACATTATCGCTGATATGGAACTTATTACAGGAGTCGATATGTCAAAAAAGTCATTACCCAAAACATTAGCAAAAGAGATAGAGCAAAAGAAAAAACAGCGTATAAAAGAAAATGGCTCTATGGATGTTTTGGGATATCTAAACAAGCCTTCTACAAAAGACTAAGAACGCAACAGAAAAAAGAAATAGATCATCAAAAAATGATCAAAATGGTTAAAGACTACCGTAAAAAAGTAGGCTCTAAAACTGGTGGAATAAAACTACACAAGGAGTTAAAGAAAGACTTTATTAATGCTAGTATCAAGATAGTTAAAGACAAGTTCTATCGCTTCCTAAGACTAAATAATCTTTTGATTCCAAAAACTAAAAATTACATCACAACTACAAACTCAAACCATATGTACAAAAAGTATAAGAACCTTGTAAAAGGCCACGTTCCTAATCGACCGGAACAACTCTGGGTTAGTGATATCACTTATATTAAAACAGAAAACGGACACAACTATCTAGCGTTAGTCACAGACGCCTATTCTAAGCAAATTATGGGTTACAAACTTGATAATCATATGAGAACATCGCTTTGCTCAGATGCGCTAGCTATGGCTATTAAAAACAGAAAATATCCTAATCGAAAACTTATTCACCATTCAGATAGAGGATTCCAATACTGCAACCCCAAATACACGCAGTTTGCTGAAGATAATGGAATTGCAATGAGTATGACTGAACAATACGACCCTTATGAAAATGCAGTAGCAGAACGCATTAACAGAACTCTTAAATACGAATACGGGCTAAAACAAAACATTAAAAACACTGAATTAGCACAAAAAATGACACGACAAACGGTGTATATTTATAACAATTTGAGAAACTATTTTAGCCTGAATCTCAGAAAACCTACTGAAGTCCATCTGAATCCAAACATTAAATACAAATCCTATCGAAAAAATAATGTAAATTTACCTGAACTAACGATTTAAGAATGGACCTAGTTCAAACTATTTTTTTTACCTTCTAAACGTCTAAAAAAAATCTTTTGAACTGGAAAATATTAACAAAAAAAGGTCAACCTATATCAGTATAATACAGTTTTAACTTTCCTGTATTAGGGTCCCGATAAGAAAAATAAACATACCAACGTTTTTTGAGGTCTCCGTTTGCTGAGTAAATCTTAGGGGGAGAATAATTTTTTTTCAAAGTTAAATCGTATTCAATTTCGTATTCATTTTGCAATTCTTGTGCAAGATAATCAAAAATAGTATGCATAAAAAAACGGTTTAGCGAAAGCCAAACCGTTGTTTTTGAAGTAATTCCAATTAGTAGCGGGAACTGGACTCGAACCAGTGACCTTCGGGTTATGAGCCCGACGAGCTACCTACTGCTCTATCCCGCGATTTTTATTTCCGAAGATTATCTTAGCTTTTAACTTTCGATTCATAATATCGACCTAATCGTTTCGGACTGCAAATATACAACCCTTTTTGCATATTACAAGCATTATTTCAACTTTTTTTATTGCTCAATATTAATGGCTTCAAAACCAATAAGTTCAGCCTCCTCAAATTGTGGAGAAATTTGAATTGGATTGCAACACACCTCGCAATCCTCTACATAAGTTTGCTTAGTTACACTTGGATCTAGTAACATTGATATGGTTTCCCAACAATATGGACATTGAAAATAGTGTTCAAACATAACTTACTTTTTATCAAAAATAAAAATAGCCAACCAAAGGTTGACTATTTTAAATATATTTTAACAGAAAGTTATTCTTGGTTTAAAACAACTTCTGAGTCTTCTAAAAATAATGCCATTTTGTTTGGCGAGTCGTCCACTACTGTAAGATAATCATTATTTAGTAAATTATCACTTACCATAACTAATTTTAAATTAGATAATTGAGATAACTCAAAAGGTAACGTTCCAGACAACTTATTGCTTGATAACACTAACTCTTCAAGGTTTGACAATTCGGCAATGCTTTCTGGAATTTGACCCTCTAATTGGTTATCTAATAAGCTTAATTTTTTTAATGATTTTAAGTTACTAATATCAAAAGGTATTGTTCCACTTAAAAAGTTACTTCCTAACTCTAAGTTACGTAATTTAGTTAGACTTGTAATTGACTGTGGAATTTCTCCTGTAAATTGATTACTGTATAATGCTAAAGATTCTAAATTAGAAAGGCTACCAATCCAGTTAGGAATTTCTCCATCAAATTGATTTAAAAACAATTGTAAAGAATACAAGCTTTGCATGCTAGACATAGTTTCTGGCAGATCTCCGGATAACTTATTAAAACTTAGATTTAATACTTGTAAGTTGCTTAATTGTGCTATTTCTGAAGGTATTGATCCTTGTAGATTATTAAATGACAAATTTAAACTTACAATTTTAGAATCTAAAATTGTAACGCCATGCCAAGTATTTATTGAGGCATCAAGATCCCAAGTAGTATTCCACTCTGGTCCATTAGTATTATTATAAAGTGCTATTAAAGCTTCTTTCTCAGAATTTGATACACTTGCGAATGCTACACAAGCAAAAAGAAACATCACTAAAGTTAATTTTATCGTTTTCATGTTAATGATTTAGGATTAACTACATCAAACTTAACACAAAAGAGGTTAAATGACAAATTATTTCGATTAAATGCATTAAACATTAACATTTAATTCGAAATTTAACTCCATTTTACAAAACTAAAGTCAATATCTCGTCGTTCACTAAAATTCTAAACCGTTTTAAACGATTGAAAATAAAAACTTTAAAACTTCACATTCAATAATTCACCGCTTAATTGTAGCAATTGTAATTCTGCTAATTTAGCTTCATATTTTGCTTGGTTTCTACTTAATTCCGCATTAAGTAAGTTAAGCTGAGCTTGTCTAAACTCGATTGAATTAACTTGACCAATTTTAAATTGCTCTTGCGTACGTTCAAAATTACTTTCTGAAGTTATAATATTTTGTTGTTGTATTGTATATATATTTAGCTTATTGTAGAAATCTTCCCAAGCATTTTCAAAATCTCTTTCAATACCTATTAAGATGTTTTGTTTTTGAAGTTGTTGCGTCTCTAGATTAACTTTAGCATTTTTCACTCTAGTTATTGTTCCGCCTCCATCAAACAAATTCCATGTTAAATTTAAACCTCCAGATAAGCCTGTATTTGTACTAACTGCTACAAAAGATGCTGCATTATTATTGTTTTTATTCCAACCGTAAGTTCCATTTAAGCCTACTGTTGGCAAGTAGCCTGATTTACTTGATTTAATATCCAATTGGCTTATTGCAATATTTTTATCTGTTTGAAGTAAAGCTACATTTCTAGTTCTTGCTTTTTCAAATAAGCTATCTTTTTGAAACTGTAAAGTAAAGTCTACTGCTGTACTAACAGAAAAATCCGATTCTAAAGCATTACCTAATACAACATTTAAGTCACGCTTTGCATTTTTTAATTGTTGCGTAGCAGAGATTATATTTATACTGTCGTTATTTATATCCACTTCGGCATTTAAAACACCTAATTTAGTATTTTGACCGTAATCAAATTGGTATTGTGCACGTACTAATCTATCCTTTGAAACATTCAATGTTTCTGATAAGGCATCTAAATTTTCTGTAAGTTGTGCGACGCTATAATATACAGAAAACAACTGTGTAATTGTATTTTCAATAGTCTCTCTGGCTTGCAAATCTGATAATTGGTATTGTTCTTTTAAGCTTTTATAATTATAACGTCTACCTAAACCATCAAATAGTGTATAATTTAAGCTCACTGAAGCATTATACCTATCACTTTCTGCTCCATTTAAAACGGTTGATGTTCCGTTTGAAAATTCAGCTTCGGTGTTATCTAAATTATAAGTTGCTCCTGCATTACCTGTAAGTGTGGGTAAAAAACCAGAATTTAAAATGCTTGTATTATTTTCGGCAACTCTAAGTGCGTTATTCGCTATTTTAATTCCGTAGTTATTTTCTAAAGCTAATTTTACAGCTTGTTCTTGTGTTAAAACATCTTGCGCTTTACCTATGGTAACACAACAAAATATTGCTATAACTAGATTGTAATTAATGCTCATTTTCTTCATTTTGTTCTTTAATAGCACGTTCTACTTCTTCTTTAGTTACCTCATTACCTGTGTACAACCATTTAGCTTTTTGCTTAATAGTATTACTAAACGATAAAAATAAAGGCAACACTAATAAGGTCAAAACAGTTGCATATGCTATACCAAAAGATATAGAGATTGCCATAGGTTTTAAAAATTGTGCTTGTCTACTTTTTTCTAATAGCAAAGGTGCTAATCCTGCAATTGTAGTTAAAGACGTTAGAAAAATGGCTCTAAAACGTGATTTTCCAGCTTCAGAAATTGCTACATCAAACGTCATACCTTCTTTTAAGTTACTATTAAACTTACCGATAAGTACCAACCCATCATTAACCATGATACCTATTAACGCAATTATACCTAATAGCGATAAAATGTTAACCGGAAACCCTAATATCCAGTGTCCCCAAGCTACTGCTGTTAAACTAAAAGGAATTAATAATAACAGTAATATAGGTTGACTGTAGCTTCTAAAAGTAAAAGCTATTGTAATATATATTAGCAATAAAATTGGTATTCCTGCTTGCGCTAAAGAACTTGATAATTTAGTTGCTTCCCTATTTTGTCCTTCAAATGAAGCTGTAATTGTTGGATATTTGGATTGTAATTGCGGAATAAAATTAGCTTTAATATCATCCAAAATATCTGTACTACTTGTACTAGGATCTTTTAAATCTGCAGATACTCTAATTTCTCTTAAACCTTCTAAGTGATTAATTGCGACATCACCTCTTTCAATTGTATAGCTAGCAATATCTTTTAAATTAACACGCTCTCCAGTTGGTGTTAAAATACGCATATCGTCTAAATCGTTAATCGAGTTTCTGTTTGGTCTATCATACCTAACCCAAACTCTAATCTCATCCTGTCCACGCTGAAAACGTTGTGCTTGCACACCAAAAAATCCAGAACGTACTTGAGTCATTACTGTACGTAAATCTAACCCTAAAAGATAAGCACTTTCTTTAAGTTGCAATCTAATTTCTTTAATACCAGCTGGATCATTATCCTCTATATCCTTAAGTAGCGGATTAGTTTCTAAATAGTTTTTCATTTCTATTTTAGACGCTTTAAGCTCTTCGATATTATTACCTAATAACGATACAGATACAGGACTACCACCAAAGTTTCCTCCAGATCCAAATATTAAACGCTCTGTACCAATAACTGGTCCGACTAACTCTCTTAATCTATTAGCAACCATTGACGCTTTAATGGCGTCTGGACGTTCTTCTCCTGGAAGCATATTTAATCTTAAAGATGCGCTAGAACTACTACTTAGTGTCAAAATTGTGTTTTCAAACAATTGTTTATCTGATCCTTTTAAATACTTTTCTGTTAGCTCTTGATTAACTATAAAAGATTTTTCTTCTATCATAGAAATAATAGAATCTGTAACCTTAACATTTGTTCCGTTAGGCATTTCTAGCTGAATGGTAACCGTATCACTAGCTATACTTGGAAACAAAGTTACACCAATAATACCTCCTCCAATAGACCCAAAAGTTAACACTAACAACCCAATAAAAATACCTAAAGACAATATTTTAAACTCAAGTACAAAGTCTAAAGTTGGTGTGTAAACTTTATCTCTTAAAAAGGACATCAATCTATCTCCCGACTTATTAATAAACCTCATTTTACCAAAAAACTGTTTTAGTTTTGATGGATTTTCTTCTTCAACATGAGGTCGTAAAGCTTTAGAATGCGCTAAGTGAGCTGGTAAAATAATTAATGCTTCAACCAATGATACCACTAAGGTTAGAATAACTATGACGGAAACTTCACCAAAAAACTCTCCAATCCTACTATCTAAAAATAAGAATAGCGAAAAGGCTAATAATGTTGTTATAATTGCTGAAACCACAGGAGGAATTACTTCCATTGTACCATCAACAGCTGCTTGAATTGGTCTCTTACCTTTTTCGTAATGTTGATATATATTCTCTGCAATTACAATACCATCATCCACTAAAATACCAATAACAATAATCATCCCAAATAAGGATAATACGTTAATAGTAACATCAAACTGTGCTGCAAAAATAAACATTCCTAAAAATGAAATTGGTAACCCAAAGGCTACCCAAAATGCTAATCTTGTATTTAAAAATAGCGATAGAAATACTAATACCAAAATCATTCCGACAATAGCATTTTCTGCAAGCAACTCTGTACGCTGATTTAATGTAATAGATAAATCTCTTACAATATTTAATTGTGCATTATTATGTTTTTGATTATACGCAATAATGTAATCCTTAACTTTATCTGCAGAGGTTATAAGATCTTCATTATTTGTACTTGTAACAGTAATATTAACTGCTAATTGCTGATTAAAATACGTGGCATTTGGTGTTTCAGAAAAACGATCTCTGACAATAGCGACATCCTTTAAACGCACTACTTTGCCATCTGCTGAAGCTTTGACAATAATGTTAGACATTTCGTCTCCGTAATATTGTTTATTGTTAGCCCTAATCAGATACTCCTCTGCATCTGTTTTTATATTACCTCCTGTTACTAATATATTAGATGTTGATACTGCATTGGCAACATCACTAAATGTTATATTATACGCTAACAAACTGCCTTCATTTACAGCAATTTCAATTTCTTCTTCAGGATAACCAGACACTTCAATTTGCGAAATACCTTCAATAGCACGTAAGTCATTTTCTACCTGACGACCTAATTGTTTTAATGTGGCTAACGGAATGTCTTTTCCGCTTAAAGCGAAAGAAATAGTTTGGCGGACTTCTTCCTGTTTTGAAACGACTAGAGGCTCCATACCTGTTGGAAAGGTTGGCACTCTGTCCACTGCATTTTTCACCTCAAGTAGCATAAAGTCAAGGTTTTCACCTTTTTCAATCTCGACAGTAATTGTTCCGCTATTTTCTCTAGAAACAGAGGTGACACGATCGACACCTTTAAGACCTTTTAAATTTTCTTCGATTTGAAGTACAATACCTTCTTCAATTTCTTGAGGAGATGCTCCAGGATACGCTATACTAACGTTAATAATTTTAGACTCCACTAAAGGAAAAAACGAAGATTTTAAAGACGAATATCCTAGAATACCAAAAACAGCAAATGCTAAAATAAAGACATTAACTGCTACGTGATATTTGATAAAATAAGTGATTATTTTTCTCATTATTCTGCGCTATTGTTTGTTTTGTTATTTTCAACAAATGGCTGTACTAACATTCCTGCATACGCTCCTGGAACGGTACGTTTTAAAATAACTGTTCCGTTAGGTACGTCTTTTAAAACTACTTTAGTATCAGAAAAATGAATTGGTTTAGCTGGCATCACATCCAGCAAACTGTCCTTTATAACAAATATTTCTTGGTTGTCTGTTAGTAAGTTTCGGTCTATCTCAATAGCGTTGTCTATACTTTTAGCATTTAAATTTGCTTCTAAATACATACCTTCTTTAAGGTTACTATCTTCAACTTCAATAAAAGCAGTAACTGTTTGTGTGGTTGCGTCAATACTACCGTTAACACGCGACACTTTACCTGTATAAGATTCTGTTTTATCTAAATTAGTTAAACTAACGGTTTCGCCTACTTTTAAGATATTGGCAAAGCTTTTACTAATAGCAACTTGCATCTCATAAACTGAAGGATTAATAAATTCTCCTAGTTTTTGACCATTTCTAATTAAAGAACCCTCAGTAACTAAAGCCTCAGTCAAAATCCCATTAAAAGGTGCAGATATTGTGTACTTAGATAAGCGTTGTTCTAAGTTTTTTACATTGTAGTAATTAGTTATAATGCCACGACCAGTAATAAAGTAGTTTTCTTTATCTGATGATATTTCTGGTAATTTTGGTGTGGTTTTGTTTAAGTCAAAACTAGTCAAATAGCTTTGCCATTTTTGAAACACATCTGGAAAATCCAAACGTAAATCTGGCATTATTGCAGCTATAGAGTTGTATAAATTACTTTTTGAAGATTGTACACTAGCATAATACTCTGCAGCATCCACACGAATTAAGGTTTGACCTTTGCGATAGTTTTGACCTGGTTTAAAAAGGTAACTACCATTACGAAATATACCTTGTACTTCCGAGTAAAGCTCCACACGTTGCTTAGCTGTTAAGTTTCCATTTGCAGCAATTACAATAGGTATAGTCGTATTATTGACCGTATCTGTAAATACAGTTTTAATAACTTTAGCTGCTATAGGCTTTGGTTTATTTTTATTATCTACTAAAGATTTAGAAATAAAAATGGCAGCAATAATAAATAAAACACCTAAGATTGATAGTATAATTTTGCGCATGTACTTGGTTTTGACGGTAAGACCACAAAATTAGCCTATAGTTTAGACGTTAAATGTTAAAAAAAACCTAAAAGAAATGACTAAAAGGCTTCCAATTGCAACGTGATATCTTCCCAATCTTGCATTAGCTTTGCTAATTGGTCTTTTTTAGCTTGATAATTTTCAAAAAACTTAGGTTTAGCAACGGTTTCGTCGTAATTAGTAGCTAACTCAGCATCAATTGATTTAATATCTTTTTCTAATTGATTAATTTTAGACTCGCAATTACTTAACTTGTTATTTAAGGACTTAACTTTTTTCTGGTCTTCGTAGGATTGTTTAGGTGTTTCTTTAGGCTGACTTTTAATAACCGTTCGTTTTTCTACTTCACGTAAGTTTTCAACATTACGTTGCTCTAAATAATAATCAACATCTCCTAAATACTTTTTAATGTTTCCATCTTTAAATTCAAAAACAGTATTAGTTAATCCTTTTAAAAAATCCCTATCGTGAGATACTAATATTAAAGTTCCTTCAAAACGCTGTAAGGCATCTTTTAAAACGTTTTTAGATTTAATGTCCAAGTGGTTAGTAGGCTCATCCATTATCAAAACATTAAATGGCTGCAACATTAATTTAGCTAGCGCTAACCTGTTACGCTCTCCTCCAGACAATACTCTAACATATTTTTCTGCTTCCTCACCTCTAAATAAAAAAGATCCTAAAATATCACGGACTTTACTTCTATTGGTTTCGTTAGCAGCATCAATCATAGTATCTAATACGGTTTTACTACCATCTAAATATTCTGCTTGATTTTGGGCAAAGTACCCTATTTGCACGTTATGACCTAACTTAAGATGACCATCATGCTTTAAATCTCCAACCAAAATCTTAGCTAAGGTTGATTTACCTTGACCATTTTGACCAACAAAAGCAGTTTTAACATCACGTTCTATTAATAAATCAACACCAGTCAAAACTTGATTATCACCATAACTTTTTGAAACACTATTAGCTTCGACCACAACTTTTCCTGGCGTTATAGACACTGGAAAATTTAGGGTCATTACACTATTATCATCTTCATCCACCTCAATACGATCAATCTTATCTAGCTTTTTCATTAAAGATTGTGCCATAGTTGCTTTACTGGCTTTGGCTCTAAACTTTTCAATCAACTTTTCAGTTTGTTCTATCTGTTTTTGTTGATTTTTTTGAGACGCTAACTGTTGTGTTCTAATTTCTTCTCGCAACACTAAATATTGCGTATAAGGTTTTGGATAATCATAGATACGTCCTAAAGAAATCTCTATAGTACGATTAGTTACATTATCTAAAAACATCTTATCGTGCGACACAATTGCGACAGCACCTGGATAATTTTTTAAAAAACCTTCTAACCAGATAATAGACTCGATATCCAAGTGGTTAGTTGGCTCATCCAAAAGTAGCACATCATTATTTTGTAATAGTAATTTGGCCAACTCGATACGCATACGCCATCCACCAGAAAACGTATCGGTTAGTTTATTAAAGTCTTCTCGTTTAAATCCTAAACCTTGTAGTATTTTTTCAGTTTCACCTTGATAATTATAACCACCTAAAATCTCATATTGATGTTGTATATCACTCAGCTCTACCATAAAATCATGATACGCATCACTTTCATAATCTGTACGCTCAGCTAATTGCGTATTAATATGCTCAATTTTTGCTTCAATCTCTTTAATTTCTGTAAAAGCTTGATACGATTCTTCTAAAACAGTTCTACCTAAAACAAAATCTATGTCCTGTTTTAAGAAACCAATTTTTAGAGTTTTGTCTGCTGCAATCTGACCAGAATCTGGTTCTAATTCCTTTGACAAAATTTTAAGCATCGTTGACTTTCCAGCTCCATTTTTACCAATAAGTCCTACTCTATCACCATTTCCTAATTTAAATGTGATGTCTTCAAAAAGGTATTCTCCTTGAAATGAAATGGATAAATTATGAATATTTAGCATGAATTGTGACTTATGTTACTTAATGTTGAAAGAATAAAACTTAAATTTGTAGTTGAAGATTTAAACTTCACTACCATTTTTTTTGAATTGCAAAAGTACACAATTATTATGTTTAAAAAAGGCTCTAAATTATACTCTATTTTTACAGGTGCTTGTCCAAAGTGTCACCAAGAATCTATGTATACAAATCCAAACCCATATGTACTAAATAAACTTTTTAGTATGAATGAGCGATGTAGTCATTGTAACACTAAATATCAAATAGAACCTTCCTTTTTTTATGGGTCAATGTACGTTAGTTATGGTGTAGGAATTGCTTTTGCTGTTGCTGCTTTTGTAATAAGTTACATATTTTTAGGCAGTACACTTAACACTGCTTTTATTGCTATTATTGCAGCAATGATTGTCTTTTACCCAGTTATAGTTAGACTATCAAGAAATATTTGGATTAATATTTTTATGAGTTATGACAAAAATTTAGCCGAAAAAGCTACTACCAAAAAATAACACTATTTAGTAAAACCTACTGCAATCAATCTCAGTATCTATTGCTACATTGTTTTCTATAAAATTGTATAATTGGTTAGCTACATAAGGTGCTATCATAACTCCACGTGAGCCTAAACCATTAAAAAGGTACATGTTTTTAAAATCTTTATGTCTACCTACCAAAGGTTTTCTATCCTTAACTGTTGGTCTAACACCTGCTACTTGAGTCAACACTTTAAAATCACACTTTACAAAGGTTTTAAGCTTATCTAAAAGCAGATCTTTAGCCTCTGTTGTAATTGTATTGGTCTTATCTTTTTGTTCGTATGTAGACCCAACACGATAAGTATCATTACCTAATGGTATTACAAACACACTGGATTTAAGTACATAATCCAATTTTAATTCTGGTGCATGTATAGTTAACAACTGTCCTTTTGTACCACCTAATGGTAATACATTAAAAAATGGGTTTTGCTTAATTCCAAAACCTTCTGCAAAAACAATGTGTTTAGCCTCAATATCATTATAAACGACTTGATTGTCTTTAAAAACTAAACTATTATGATTAAAAGACTGACTAATCAAGCAACCTTTAGATAATAAATCAGATTTATAATTTTGGACTAACAGTTTAGTGTCTAATCTTCCGGTACTTAAAACCTCTCCAAGCTTAAACTGTGCGTCTACATTAGGATTTGCATTATCTATAAGTGTAGTATTTATAAACGGTTTTAAACTGACTTTATCAGATGCTTCAAACCAATTATTTTGCTCCTCTAAAGACGTAAAACGTCGTCTGACTGGAACCTTATAATCTAAGACGACACCAAAATCTTTTTCCAGTTGATTATAAACAGGTATGGCTGTTTTTAATTGCTCTTCACTTTTCCAAACAGGAGTAAATCTTTTTAAAGTTACAGGATTATATAATCCACCTGCAACAATGGATGATTGCTGAGAGCTATCTTCAAAAACTACAAACGATTTCTTATTTGCTTTAAGCTTTTCGCAAAACGAAATACCAGCAAGTCCACAACCTACAATTATATAATCTACTTTCATAATGCAAAAATAGAATATCTAAATGAATAATATAGAAACTAGTAAAAACAAAAAAACGTTCACTTTTCAGTGAACGTTTTTATATAATTAAATCAAACTGTTATTAGTAAGACCACATGTCTAACTCAAAGTTTCTGATTTTTTCTTTAATTCTTTCAGACTCTAATAATTGCATTAATGAATTTTCAGCAATATATTCTTCAACCTTACGGTCTCCAAAAACATTCTCTTCTTTAAATATGATACCACTAAAACGACGTGCGTTTAATATATGATCAAAAGAGAAAGGCATTGCGCTGTTTTTAGCATTAAATGCTTTAGCTTCATGTAAAATGTCTCTTGCGTCTGGATAAAAAATCCAGAATAAAGGAATAGGTTCTTTATTAGCTTCGTCATTAGAATTAACATAGTTAACATCTGGTGCAGCTGGTGCTATACCTAAAAGTCTATATTTTAATTCACCTTGACGCTTATCAAAATACCACATACCTTTAATTAAGTAAGCAGAAACATCATAAGATGAAATAGTAGTTGTAGTAATATACTCTGGATCAACATAACCATCAGCATTTAACTGATCGTATCCAATGTCCATAGTATCTACAGCTGTTCTAATTTGAGCTAACTCTTTTTTAGTACGTTTTCCTGTAAAATAAGAATCGTTGTATACATTTTCGATTTGACCTTCGTCAATAGCTTTTGTAAGCACATCAAATAAAGAACGTCTATCACTTCCAATGTTATTTGTATCTACTGGGTAGTACAATGGGAAGTTTACACGCTCATCTAATACAACTTTCTCCCAAGTCATTTTAGCAAACATAACATCTCTATCATCAACATAACCGTATTCTAGAGGCTTATCGTTATCTAACGCTTTTTGTTCATCTGTTCTAACACCAATCTCTTTTGGAGATTTAGCATTAAGAATATTAGATTGCGCATTGATTTGTGCGGTAAAAGCAACACCAAATACGACTGCTAATAAAGATTTGTAATTCATCTGAAAATTGTTTTTATAATTTTTAATTAATCAAATAGTTTGATTAGTTAGCTAATTCAATTGCTATTGGACTTGCTGGTTTAATTCTAACGCTTGAATTTGCTTTAGACTTAATATCAAATATTTGTACTGCGTCACCTCTTCTTGCTTTTCTTAATGCAGCTTTAGCAGTTCCATTAAGTTTGTTACCGTTAACATTAACAGTAGCTTGACCAGGTACTTTAAATTTAAATGACGTTACTGATAAAGGTAAATCAAAATCAAAGTCAGTCAATTCTGCTTTAATTGTACCAATTTCAATGTTATTTCTTGGTAAACCACCTTCAGACTGACCTGCAATAGTTCCAGTAGGCTTTGGAATATCTTTAATTCTAAAGACCGCTCTATCTGAAGCATTTGAACCATCATCTAGTTTAGCTGTTACGTTAATAGTAACTTCTTTACCTGTTCCTGGATTCATTGAGTATTTTCCAATACCACTAGCTTTAGATAATCCTGCTCCAGTAGCATTAACTTTATTATCAGGTACACCTGCAAAAGAAATAGTCATTGGATTAGAAACACCTCTATAAACCACATTCATTTTATCAGCTGATATAGTTGCTGAATTTGGTCTTGGCACTACAACGTAGTTTCCAATAATAGGAATTTCTAATTCTTTACCATCTTCTACGAAAGTAAATTTACCGTCAATATCATGCTCTCCAACGTTACCAACATTAAAATCTAATGTTGCTGCTCCAGTTGAATCGATTGCTTTGGACAAATCAACTTCTTTACCTGCTACACTCATTTTAGTTGGTGCAACGTTAGCATATTTACCTAATACTACTTTTCCTTGAAATTTCTCTCCAGCAAAAAACGCAGATTTATCAGCTAAAACAATCGCTGTATAATTTTTTAAAGACGTAGCGTTACTAACTAAGTTTCCTAAAAATCCGTTGTAGATATTAGTCTCAGTAGCTTTAACATCATTTTGCATTGCAGTTAACTTAGTGTAAGATGCGATAGCTGGAAAACCTTGGAAGTGGTAGTCTAACCATTTTTTCTCAACACCATCGTTATCTTTAACAGGAGCAGTACTAAAACGATCTTCAAAACTTTGAACTACAGGCTGCCATTTACCTTCTTTAGGTAATACAGCTTTGATATCTGCCTTATACTTCTCTATTCTGTCTAAAACCTCTTGTCCTCTTTTTGTTAATCTGTCTCCAGTAAACCAAAGCTCATCAAGTTTATCACCTTTATCCATTTCTTCGTAAGGTAAATCACCATTTGCTTCTAACTCATAACCTCCATTTTTAACAATATCATTCGTTTTTACAGTTCCTAAGAATTTATAAAAATCGTCAGATATTGCACTAATTTGGTTAGCTAATTTATTTGCTGAATCAAATTCATCAGGCTTTTCTTCAGCCTGTGTTTTTAACTGCGTTAAAATACCATTATTTGATGCGATAGCTAACTCATTAGCTCTATCAAATTTCTTATCCATTAACCCGAATGCAGATAGCACTTCTTTTGACATAGTCATTGCAATCATTGCAATAAATACTAAGTACATCAAGTTAATCATCTTTTGTCTTGCGGACTGTTTTCCTCCTGCCATTTCTAATTAGTTTATTATTTATTAATATTAGTTGATATTAATCACTAATTAGTTTTTGTTCATTGCAGATAACATACCACCATATACTCCGTTTAAAGAAGATAAGTTAGATGCTAAAGATTGCATTTGCTCTTTTAATTTAGTTGCATTTTCAACAGCTTCTTCATTGATTGAAGCTTGGCGACTTGCACTTTCCATTTGTACTTTATAAAGACTGTTTAAAGACTCCATTTGTGCAGCAGCTAAGGACATTTCTTCACCATACTTTTTAGTTGCAGCCATAGAATCTACTGTTGGAGAAATTCCTTTTGCAGCGCCTTCAAAGTTTTTGATGCTTGCACCTAAGCTACTCATTAATTCACCATCAATTTTAGCTTCTCTTAATAAGTTATCTAATTTTTTAGATAATAATCCTTCAGCATCTTTTGGCTCTTCTTTAGCAGCTTTTTTAGTTGTTGCTTGTCCACCTGCTAATTCTGGGTATACTAATGCCCAATCTAATTCACCACCTTGCTTTTCAAAAGCAGATAAAGTAAATACGATTGCTTCAACAATCATTCCTATTGTTAAAATAAGAGATCCATAAGGCCAGTGTTGTATTTTAAATAAAGCTCCAATAATTACAATTGCTGCTCCAATACCATAAACCATATTCATTGTTGATAATTTCTTTTGTGCCATAATTTCTAAGTTTTTTTAGTTGTTAAGTTTTAGTTGTTAAGTATTTAGTTGTTTAGTTTAATTATTGTCTTGCGTTAGCAGTTACGTCTGTTCCCATGTAATCTTGTACAGTTCTGAAACCAATATAACTTCTTGCAGAATCTGCATATTCATAATCTCTTGAACTTACTTGCAGGTAATATGCAACATCTTTCCAAGAACCACCACGAACAACTTTACGTTTGTTATTAGCATCATTTACACTTGGGTTTATTGTTGAAGCATATTCATATGAAGAAGGATCGTAAGATGAGTCTACCCATTCTGAAACGTTTCCAGCCATATTATATAAGTTAAAGTCATTTGGCTCATAAGCATCAGCCTCTACAGTATATAAAGATTGATCTGCTGCGTAATCACCACGTAATGGTTTAAAGTTAGCCATGAAACATCCTCTATCATTTTTAGCATAAGGTCCTCCCCAAGGAAAAGTTGCAGCTTGAAGACCACCTCTTGCAGCATACTCCCATTGTGCTTCTGAAGGTAATCTATAACGTGCTACGTTATGCATTTTTCTTTCTCTTCTTGCATCATTATGGTGTTTTGTTCTCCACTCACAAAATGCTTTAGCTTGTTGCCAAGACACACCTACTACAGGATAATCACTGTAAGCATCATGCCAAAAGTAGTCATTGTGCATAGGCTCGTTATAAGAATATGCAAAATCTCTAATCCAAGATGTAGTATCTGGATAGATTTCAACCTCTTCTCTAACAATTACATCTTTACGACGTAAGTTTTTATTTTTTGCAGCTTTGGCTATATCCATATAAGTATACTGGAACTTAAATTTAGTTACATCCCAAGTACGTTGACCGTTATAAGATTCTTCTAATGGTAAGTACATTGTATCCATAACCTCTACGTAATACTCATCTGGATAGTCTGCAGTATCAAAAATTAAATCAACATCGTGATTTAGTTTTCTACCTTCATAACCAGTTTCTCCTAGACCACTATAATTATCTAGCATGTATTTTTCGTAAGCTGAAGAATTGGTTGTATCTGCATCTTTAAAAGCAAATTCTCCAATACCACCATCAGCTTGAGTCATTCCAACCTCATCAGCTAATATTGCTAATTTAGTACGGATTGTAGAATCTCTTACCCATTCTACGAATTGACGATACTCACTATTAGTTATTTCTGTCTCATCCATGTAAAATGATGCTACAGTTACTGTTTTTGCAGGTGCGTCTTGGATTCCAGCTAAATCATCATCTGCTTTACCCATAATAAAAGCTCCACCAGGAACTAATGTCATACCGTAAGGTTTTTCTGGGTGCCATTTTTTACCTTTGACACCAACAAGCTGACCCTTATCTTTTGATCCACAACTTACTAATAGTGCGAAAACCGCTGTTAATAATACAAACTTCTTCATATTCATTTAAAACTCGAGGTTAATTTTATACTCTTAAATTTTTTAAGAGCGTAAACATATTTATATATTTTTTAAAAAACAACTTTTTAGACAAAAAAAAATACATTTCGTCGTAAAAATTTAACATTTAAACGATATTAATTGTCGTTTATCTGTTCGTCTATATCGATTACACGCTATTTTTATGAAATGCCTTATACCAACGCTCTGGTATTTTGTCATTACAAGCATCTAGATAGTCTTGATGCGTGCATGGTAATAACGTGTGTTTTTTTAATTTATTATTAACATTTGCTAAAAATGGTATTTCTATCCACCAGCGTCCTGTTTTTGTGCTCTTATAAAAAATTAGTTCGTGAGACTCCGCTAAAGTAATGAATTTTTGATGATTATCACCATTAGAAAAATCATCATCTTTAACTCTGCAATTTACACCTTCTATAAAATACCATATCATTTGAGATATTAGCATGGATGTAATGTCGTCATCTTGAGATGGTTTATACTCGTAAATACCAAATGAAGATACTTTATTGCTGATTCCTGCATATCTTGCTACTGTGCAAATTTCTTTTCCATCCAAACCGTTTGGCGAAACTTTTTGTTTTTGACTTACCTCAGATGCTTTTAAGGCTCCTAAGTCTACCGTAACTATATTAGCATCACGCATTACTGGCTCTACCAATGTAAGATCATTAGATATTTCTCCTAAACGATAAGGTTCAAAATATAAACGCTCCATTAAATCTATCTCTTCTTGACTATTAAAGTAAGTTTGATAACCTATAATGGCGTAATTAAAAAGGTTATAAGGCTCGTCTAAAATAATTTTCCCAACGAAGCTAGTATTTTTTATTGGTTTAGAAGAATCTCCTAAATCAAAAGATTTATCCACATTTACAATGTTAACCATTGGCATTAAACTATCATAAGCACGATAGTTTACGTAGGACAAATCTTGACTACCTCCTATTATTACTGGGATAATCTTATTTTCTATTAAAGTAATTAATGTTTCTTTTAAGGCAAAATAAGTATCCTCAACAGTATCTCCTTTTTGAATATCGCCAATATCTGCAATCGACGAACTCCAACTTCCAGGGTATAAAGTGTAGAATGATTTTCTTATTTCATTCAAATTAAAATCTTCTCCAATGTAATTAACATCGTTTCGATTTTCAAGAACGCCTACAATTGCAATTTTAACGTTATTAAGATCTGGCAGTCCATGCTGCTCAGAATGAATTTTAATTTTTTGACCTAAACTTAAAGGCGATAATAATTGATTATGCGCTAAAACAGTATCTGGGACTGGAGTAAGAAAATTAAAATTCATTATGTAATACTATTTCTTTTTTGCTGTTGTTTTTTTCTTAGTGGTTGTTTTTTTCTTTGCTGGCGCTTTCTTCTTAGCTGCTGCTTTCTTTTTAGGCGCTTTCTTTTCGATCATATCTTTAACCTCATCCAAGGTTAAAGCTGCAGCGTCTACCGTCTTAGGAAGCTCTATTTTAATTTTTCCTTTTAAAATATTATGTCTTCCCCAACGTGCTTTTTCTACACGTATGCCTTCATCTTCCCAATTATGAACAACTTTATCTATTTCTTTTTGAATTTTAGCATCAACTAATTCTTCAATTTCTTCATTAGTTAAGTTATCCCAATCGTATTTTTTATTGACATTTATAAATAAACCATTCCATTTAATGAAAGGTCCAAAACGTCCTTTTCCTTTTGTGACTCCGTGTCCTTTATAATTATACACAGGAGCGTCTGCAATTTCTTTTTCTTTAATAAGTTCTATTGCATCTTCAATCTCTATATTTAATGGATCTTGACCAGGAGCTAAGGATACAAATTTTTCACCGTATTTTACATAAGGACCAAAACGACCATTATTTACTTCTACGGTTTCATCTTCATACTTACCTAAAGTTCTTGGCAATTTAAATAAATCCATTGCTTCTTCATAGGTTATACTACCTAATTGCTGATCTGGACTTAAACTAGCAAAGGTTGGTTTTTCTTCGTCGTCTACAGTTCCCATTTGTACCATTGGACCAAACTTACCTAAACGTACGCTTACTTGCTTACCTGTTTTAGGGTCTTTACCTAAGATACGCTCTCCGGATTCTCTATCTGCATTTTCTTGTACATCAACGACAACTGGATGAAATTTCTTATAGAAGGTTTTCATCATTTTTTTCCAGTCTTCCTTCCCTTCGGCTATATCATCAAATTGACTTTCTACTTTTGCAGTAAAATTATAGTCCAAAATACTTTCAAAATGATTTACTAAAAAATCTGTAACTATCATACCAATATCTGTTGGCACAAGCTTTCCTTTATCTGAACCTACTTTTTCTGTTAACGTATTATCCTTTACACTACCTTCTTCTAACATTAACTGTGTGTACTCACGTTCAACACCATCAATTGCTCCTTTTTCTACATAATTCCTGTTTTGAATAGTAGAAATGGTTGGCGCATATGTAGATGGTCGTCCAATACCTAACTCTTCTAACTTCTTAACCAAAGAAGCCTCAGTATATCTATATGGTGCACGACTATAACGCTCAGTAGCTGATATGTATTTATTTAAAAGCGTCTCATTGGTTTTCATTGCTGGAAGCATACCTTCTTGCTCTAAATCCTCATCATCAGTACCTTCTAAATACACTTTTAAAAACCCTTCAAATTTAATTACCTCTCCATTTGCTGTAAAGGTTTGGTCATGCGTATCTGCTTCAATTTTAACATTTGTTCGTTCTAATTGTGCTTCACTCATTTGTGATGCAATAGCACGTTTCCAAATTAAATCGTATAATCTAGCTTGATCGTAATCTATATCTACGCTATGCGTTTTAAAGTCGGTTGGTCTAATCGCTTCGTGAGCTTCTTGAGCACCTTTGGACTTACCTTTAAAGTTACGTTCTTTAGCGTATTCTTTACCGTATGCTGCTATAATTTCTTTTTCGGCACCTTTTCTAGCTTCATCAGATAAGTTAACACTGTCTGTTCTCATATAAGTAATCAAACCAGCTTCGTATAAACGCTGAGCCATAGTCATAGTCTTACTTACAGAAAAATATAATTTACGTGATGCTTCTTGTTGTAACGTTGACGTTGTAAATGGTGCTGCTGGAGATTTTTTTGCTGGCTTTTTAGTTAAATCAGCAACCTTAAAGTTAGCAGCTGCATTACTTTCTAAAAAGTCAAATGCTTCTTTTTTAGTGCCAAACGTTTTTGGTAATTTAGCTTTAAAAGATTGGCCTGCTTCGTTTGAAAACTCCGCATCAATCCTGTAAGATGCTTCTGGGTTAAAATCTTGTATTTCGCGTTCACGCTCAACAATTAATCTAACTGATACTGATTGTACACGACCTGCAGACAGACCTCCTTTTACTTTACGCCATAAAACTGGAGATAGCTCGTAACCTACAATTCTATCTAATACACGACGTGCTTGTTGTGCATCTACTAAATCGTAATCTATTTGTCTAGGATTTTCTACTGCTTTTTGAATTGCAGTTTTTGTAATCTCATGAAAAACGATTCGTTTTGTTTTATCTTTATCTAGGTTTAAAGACTCGGCTAAATGCCATGCAATAGCCTCTCCTTCCCTATCTTCATCACTTGCTAGCCAAACCATTTCGGCTTTTTTAGCTAAATCTTTTAATTTTTTGACTAGTGACTTTTTATCTGAAGACACTTCATATTTTGGATCAAAATCTCCGTCTACATCTACTCCTAATTCCTTAGATGGTAAGTCAGCAATATGCCCAAAACTGGATTCGACTTTAAAGTCTTTTCCTAAAAATTTCTCTATTGTTTTTGCTTTTGCTGGTGACTCTACTATTACTAAATTCTTCGCCATTCTTCGATTTTTGTGAGTGCAAAGGTATATCAAAAAAAATTTATCATCCTAATTTTATAACGTTTAGCTAAAATTAAAGGTCTGTCAGATTGTCATAATTTTAAAATAATCCTATCTTTGCGTGCTTATTGGAGATGAGTGATTTCAATATATTTATGGAAAAGACAATAGACGAAAACAAACAAGGAGAGACATTAGTTATCCCTGAAAAAAAAGAGAATAGTAAAAAACTTTTTATAGAAAGTTATGGCTGCTCTATGAATTTTAGTGATAGTGAGATTGTTGCTTCTATCCTTCAAAACGAAGGATTTAATACGACACAAGTTTTAGAAGAAGCAGATTTAGTATTGGTTAACACCTGCTCTATACGTGATAAAGCAGAACAAACAGTACGTAAACGTTTACAAAAGTATAATGCTATAAAAAGAGACATCAACCCTAAAATGAAAGTTGGTGTGTTAGGCTGTATGGCAGAACGTTTAAAAAGTAAGTTTTTAGAAGAAGAAAAAATAGTTGATCTAGTTGTAGGACCTGATGCCTATAAAGACTTACCTAATTTAATAGCCGAAGTAGATGAAGGTCGCGATGCGATAAATGTAATACTGTCTAAAGAAGAAACCTATGGAGACATTAGTCCTGTAAGATTAAACAGTAATGGTGTTACCGCTTATGTATCAATAACTAGAGGTTGTGATAATATGTGTACGTTTTGCGTTGTCCCTTTTACAAGAGGAAGAGAGCGTAGTCGTGATCCACAAAGTATTATTGAAGAAGTAAATGATCTTTGGAACAAAGGCTATAAAGAAATTACATTACTAGGACAAAATGTAGATAGCTACCTTTGGTATGGTGGCGGAATGAAAAAAGATTTTGAAAAAGCCACAGATTTTGAAAAAGCGACTGCTACAGATTTTGCTAAGCTATTAGAGTTATGCGCCAAAGCACAACCTACTATGCGTATTAGATTTAGTACGTCTAATCCACAAGATATGCATCTTGAGGTTATTGAAACCATGGCTAAATACGATAATATATGTAATCACATACATTTACCAGTACAAAGCGGAAGTAATCGTATATTAAAAGCAATGAATCGCTTACATACACGAGAAGAATATTTTACCTTAATAGATAATATTAAAAGAATAATTCCAAATTGTGCGATTAGTCAAGATATGATTTCAGGTTTTCCAACCGAAACTGAACAGGACCATCAAGACACATTAAGCTTAATGGAATATGTAAAATATAACTTTGGATACATGTTTACCTACTCTGAGCGTCCTGGGACTTTAGCGGAACGTAAATTTGAAGACGATATACCTGAAGAAACAAAAAGTAGACGTCTAAGAGAAATCATAGCACTACAATTAATACATAGTGAATATAGAACTAGACAGTTTTTAAACACAACAGTTGAAGTTTTAGTAGAAAGAGAATCAAAAAAATCAAACCAAGAATGGTCTGGTCGCACACAACAAAACATTGTTGTTGTTTTTCCAAAAGAACATTATAAAATTGGAGATTTAGTAAACGTAACTGTAACAGATTGTACTAAAGCTACACTTATTGGTAAAGCTGTAAACAGCGCAAACAATTAATCGAATTGACCTTATTATAACATATCATGAAAAAAATAATTATATTACTAGTAACACTTGGCTTTATAACCTCTTGTCAAAACGAACCTTTAGAAGGCTTTGCTGCAGACGACACAATTACAGGCGATCCTGACCCAACAGAAGGAACAGGTAGTGATGATTTACAATTATCAAGCTACACTTGGGATGTTGATACAGAAGTCCCTTTTTTAGGACCAATAACCATAAATACAGATTTTACTTTTAATGACAATAATAAGGTATCAGATTTAGATGTCGAAACTGTTGCTTTTGGTTTTCCAATAGTAGCCAGCGGAACGCTTACTAGAGACGCTTCTGGAAAAATTATTACAGTTAAAAACTTTGAAGGATCTACTCAAATCAACCAAACTAATATTAGCTATTCTTCAGACAATATTTCTCAAATTGCATATGATGACTTTGAAGACGACACAGAAGACTACACCTATAACTTTACAACATCAGGAAATACTATAACTAAAACACAGGCAGGAAATCCAGTAGAGACGCAATACAAAAAAGATGCTTCAGGTAGATTAATTGAAAAAATATCGTTTGAAGACGGTTTTAGCATCCAGCAAGAAATTTTAACTTATAATGCTAACGGAAACTGCATATCTGTAATTTCTTCTGGAGAAAATGACAACAACACAACCTATGGATACGACAACTTTACCAATCCTTTAAAAGCAGGGTTTAGTGATCAATATTGGTTATCTATTTTGGATGATGATTATACTGAAGAGGCTGGACCAATCATAGTTCAGTTTCATAGTACAAATAACTGGAATTCTGTTACAGCAGAAGGAAACACAGTTACATTTATGATGACTTACAATACCTCAAACCGAATTACAAGTAGAACAGGTGTATTTTCTTTAGATGGCATAAGCTTAGTACAAGAAGAAAATTTTAATTACACTAACTAAAAAGTTAAAATGGAATCTATACAATCAATAAAACAACGTTTCGGAATTATTGGAAATAGCCCGACATTAAATCGCGCTATTGAAAAAGCAATTCAAGTCGCTCCAACAGATATTTCTGTTTTAGTAACAGGAGAAAGTGGTGTTGGAAAAGAGAGTATTCCAAAAATAATCCATCAATTATCGCATCGTAAACACGGTAAATATATTGCAGTTAACTGTGGTGCCATTCCAGAAGGAACAATAGATAGCGAGCTTTTTGGACACGAAAAAGGTGCCTTTACAGGTGCTACTGCTACTAGAAGTGGCTATTTTGAAGTTGCAGATGGAGGCACCATTTTTTTAGATGAAGTTGGAGAGTTACCATTAACTACACAAGTACGTCTTTTACGTGTTTTAGAAAATGGTGAGTTTATAAAAGTTGGATCCAGTAAAGTACAAAAAACCAATGTAAGGATTGTTGCAGCAACAAACGTAAATATGTTTGATGCTATTAAAAAAGAAAAATTTAGAGAAGACCTATTTTACCGTTTAAGTACAGTAGACATCAATCTTCCGCCTTTACGAGAGCGACAAGAAGACATCCATATATTATTCCGAAAATTTGCTAGTGATTTTGCATTAAAATATAAAATGCCAACCATCAAATTATCGGATGATGCCATAAATTTATTATTAAAATATCGCTGGAGCGGAAATATAAGACAACTGCGTAATGTTGCAGAACAAGTTTCTGTTTTAGAACAAAACAGGACCATTACAGCACAAGTTTTAGATAGTTATTTACCAAGCGGAAATAATCTTCCAGCAGTTATTAATAATGCCAAGTCCGAAGGTGATTTTAGTAGCGAGCGTGAGATACTATACAAAGTATTATTTGACATGAAAGCCGATTTAAACGACTTAAAAAAGCTAACCATGGAATTAATGAAAACCGGTAATGCAAAAGATGTTCAGAAAAACAATGAAACATTAATTCAGAAAATTTATGGCGAAAATGAAAGTGAAGCCGAGTTTGATGAGCATGTAGAAGACATGGAAGTATTATCTATAGCACAAAATTCTGGGATTTCTAATTCTAATCCTATAGATACTGCTCAAGATAAATACCACTTTGCAGAAGAAATTGAAGAAGAAGAAACCTTGTCATTGCATGATAAAGAACTAGAATTAATAAAAAAATCTTTAGAGCGTCATAACGGAAAACGCAAACTAGCAGCAGAAGAGTTAGGTATTAGCGAACGTACACTTTATCGTAAAATCAAACAATTTGATTTATAATCTAACGTTTTAAAGCAAAACAATAATTACATGAAACCACTTAAATATATTTTATTACTAACCATTATTGCAACCGTGTTTGGTTGTGGTGCATATTCATTTACAGGTGTACAAGACCTAGGAGATGCTAAAACGTTTCAGGTTAATTATTTTCAAAATAATGCACCTTTGGTAGAGCCAGGATTAGAAAGAGATTTTACCATAGCTTTACAAGACTTAATACTAAATCAAACCAGTTTAAGCCTAGTTAACTCAAATGGAGATTTAGTGTACGAAGGCGAAATTACAGAATACCGTATTTCTCCAACTACTGCAACAGCAAACAGTACTGCAGCACAAAACAGATTAACTATTGGTGTAAATGTTAGATATTATAATAAAAAAGATGACGAAAATGATTTTGAAAAAAAATTCTCTTTTTACTATGATTATACAGGTAGCGAGCTATTATCAGGCGCAATCAAAACCACTGCTTTTGAAGAAATTTTTGAACGTCTAACACAAGATATTTTTAACGCATCACTTGCTAATTGGTAAACAAATGACTAGCCAAGAATTATCCAAAATACTTCAACAGCCTCAACTAATAAATACGGATCAAACAGACCTGCTTGATAGTATTATTAAAGAGTTTCCGTATTTTCAATCGGCTAGAGCCATTTATCTTAAAGGTTTAAAAAACAAAGAAAGTTTTAAATACAATCAAGCGTTAAAAACTACAGCTGCTTATACCACAGACCGAAGTATTTTATTTGACTTTATTACCTCTGAGACTTTTAATCAAAATGAAGTTTCAGAATACATAAAACATAATTTAGACTACATCAATAGCATAGAAGTCGTTACAGAAGATATTTCTGCAAGCAATATAACAAGCCATGACGCTGCGCTTAATCAACATATTGAAGACGCTAGACATACTATAAATCCAGAATTATTTCAGCCAAAAACTGAAAACAATAAATTTGAAGACAGCAATTTAGATACCGTCAAAACTAATAACGATACTGAAAAAGCAGAAGCTATACTTAAAATAGGAACGCCTCTACAATTTGAAAAATCAGAAACACATAGTTTTAACGAATGGTTAAATTTAGCGCAATACAAGCCCATTGAAAGAGAAACAGTTGATAACAAAACAACTAATGCTACCGCTGAAACAGAAAAGAGTAATGATATAAATGAAATTGAGCGTGCTAAAAAGTTTGAGTTAATTGATAAGTTTATTACTAAAAACCCAAAGTTAGAAGCAAAAAAATCAAACATTACAAACCACAATATAGCTAAAGAACAAATGATTCAACCAGAGTCATTAATGACCGAAACTTTAGCACGTATTTATGTGGAACAAAAAAACTATAAAAAAGCGATTCAATCTTATAAAATTTTAAGTTTGAAATATCCAGAAAAAAGTGGTTTCTTTGCAGACCAAATTAAAGCAATAGAAAAATTACAAGAATAAATAACATATTATAATGAGCACATTTGCAATCTTTTTAGTCCTAATCGTGATAGTAGCATTTCTACTAGTAGTCGTAATAATGGTACAAAACCCTAAAGGTGGAGGATTATCTTCTTCTTTTGGAGGTGGTGGAACACAACAATTAGGTGGTGTCAAAAAAACAACAGACTTTTTAGACAAAAGTACTTGGACATTAGCAACTATCTTATTAGCATTAATCTTAGCTTCTAGCTTAGGTATTGATAGAAATGGAACTGCTGGAGAATCTAAAATTTTAGAAAGTGATAATATAGAGTTACCAACACCTACTACTCCTGCTCCAACTGCAGATGAAGCAACAAAAGAAATTACACCTGAAGCTGGAGAATAATCCTTTTTCAAAAATATACTTTAAAATGCCAACTTAATCAGTTGGCATTTTTTGTTTCTGCAAGTTTGTCAGTTGTCTTCTATTGGCACATTTTTAGCTTATTGTTAAGCACAAATATTCTAATTAATTAAACATATATATTATGAGTAAATTAAACATTAAGCCACTTGCAGACCGTGTGCTAGTTGAAGCACTTCCTGCGGAAACACAAACAGCTTCTGGTTTATACATACCAGACACAGCTCAAGAAAAACAACATAAAGGAACTATCGTTGCTATTGGAAACGGTAAAAAAGACGAACCGTTAACGGTTAAAGTTGGAGACACAGTACTTTATGGAAAATATTCAGGATCTGAAATCAAATTAGACGGAAAAGAGTATTTAATGATGCGTGAAGAAGACATTATGGCTATTATCTAATATGGCTTACAATTTAGGACAAAGCGTTCTTAAAAGTTTTCAAAACAAAATTATTACAATTAATCAATCTTATAGTTCATAGATAATTCTTCAAACTGTAAGTAAAATAAAATAAAAATGGCAAAAGACATAAAATTTGATGTAGAAGCACGTGATGGATTAAAGCGTGGTGTAGATGCATTAGCAAATGCAGTAAAAGTTACTTTAGGACCAAAAGGAAGAAACGTTATTATTAGCCGATCTTTTGGTGCTCCTGTCGTTACTAAAGATGGAGTAAGTGTTGCTAAAGAAATAGAATTAGAGGATCCATTAGAAAATATGGGAGCTCAAATGGTAAAAGAAGTAGCTTCAAAAACTAATGATTTAGCAGGAGACGGAACAACTACCGCTACTGTATTAGCACAAGCTATAGTAAAAGAAGGTTTAAAAAACGTTGCTGCAGGTGCCAATCCAATGGATTTAAAACGTGGAATTGACAAAGCAGTAGAAGCTATAGTAACTGATTTAGGTAAACAATCTAAAGAAGTAGGAAACTCTTCTGAAAAAATAAAACAAGTTGCCTCTATATCTGCAAATAACGATGATGTTATTGGAGATTTAATTGCTAAAGCATTTGGCAAAGTTGGAAAAGAAGGTGTTATCACTGTAGAAGAAGCTAAAGGAACGGAAACGTACGTCGATATTGTAGAAGGTATGCAGTTTGATAGAGGTTATCTATCTCCTTATTTTGTGACTAACAGTGACAAAATGATTACTGATTTAGAAAATCCATACATTTTATTATACGATAAAAAAGTATCTACAATGAAGGATTTATTACCAGTATTAGAGCCAGTTGCTCAATCAGGTAAACCTTTATTAATTATTGCAGAAGATGTTGATGGAGAAGCTTTAGCGACTTTAGTAGTTAATAAATTACGTGGATCTCTTAAAATTGCTGCAGTTAAAGCGCCAGGGTTTGGAGACCGCAGAAAAGCTATGTTAGAAGATATTGCAATTTTAACTGGAGGAACTGTTATATCTGAAGAAAGAGGATTTACTCTTGAAAATACTACTTTAGAAATGTTAGGTACTGCAGAACGTGTTACAATTGACAAAGACAACACAACTGTTGTTAATGGAGCTGGAGACAAAAGCTTAATTAAAAACAGAGTTAATCAAATTAAAGCTCAGATTGAAACAACAACTAGTGACTACGATAAAGAGAAACTACAAGAACGTCTAGCTAAGTTAGCAGGTGGTGTTGCAGTACTATATGTTGGTGCAGCTAGTGAAGTTGAAATGAAAGAGAAAAAAGACCGTGTAGATGATGCTTTACACGCAACTCGTGCTGCTGTAGAAGAAGGTATTGTTGCTGGAGGTGGTGTTGCTTTAGTTAGAGCAAAATCTGTTCTAGAAAAGATTACTACTGAAAACTTAGACGAAACTACAGGAATACAAATTGTAGCGCGTGCTATTGAAGCGCCTTTACGTACTATAGTTGAAAATGCTGGTGGAGAAGGTAGCGTTGTTGTTTCTAAGGTTATGGAAGGTAAAAAAGACTTTGGATACGATGCTAAGACAGAAACTTACGTAGATATGCTTAAAGCTGGTATTATAGATCCTAAAAAAGTAACAAGAATTGCATTAGAAAATGCTGCTTCTGTTGCTGGAATGATCTTAACTACTGAGTGCGCTTTAATTGATATTAAAGAAGAAAGCGCTGGAGGCGGAATGCCTATGGGTGGAGGTATGCCAGGAATGATGTAATACATTCTAAACCTATCATTAAAATACAAAAAAAGCCTCAACAAATGTTGAGGCTTTTTTATATACTTAAATCTAAATTAGTTAATCGTAACTTTTTTAGATAATGTTCTTCCATCTTTTAAAGTAACATCTACAATGTAAACTCCAGTACTTAAGTTACTAAGTTTAACTCCTGAGCTTACTTGGTTTGCACTTACATTAGTCATTTTCATTACATTTTGACCTAGCATATTAATTAAATTTAAGCTTTTTACATCTTGACTCAAACCTTTAATATGTAGTTGGCTTAGATTATTATTTACAAAAATTGAAATATCGTTAGCAGCTTCAAAGTCTTCGTTTGATAAAGATTCACCTGAATTAAATACAATTTTAAAACGAGTAGTATCTTCTCCTGCTGTCGCACTAAAGTTATAATCTCCTGTTCTTAAATCATGATATACACCTTCTAAGGTATCATATAAATAGATTACTTGATCATCATCAATATTTTCTACCTCAGTCATTCTAATAGAATAAGTTACAGTTGCATCACTATTTAAAACTAATGCTACTTCTTTATCAGATTGAATTGTAGAATATGCTTGAATAGCATATTTTTCGTTATTTAAAGTTGACAATAAATCATTTGCAAATAAATCATTTGCTTTAGCATCATAACCGTAATCAAAAACATCATCTCCAGTATTATCCCCAAATCCTAAAACTAATTCTCTAATTAAATGATTAGATGTTTCAAATTCTAATCTCATAATTTGCATTTCTGAAGCATCATTATTTTGCGTTGTAATTGAGCTAGATCTTAAAAATTGAGATTCACCAGACGCTTCCGTTTTAAACACACGTTGATCGTTGTTAAACTCTATATTTCCACTTCCTACAATTTCAGCCATAAAACCTTGAGCAACTGGAATGTAACGTTTTGGAGTTTTAGTTCCGCTTTGCACACCTGTATCTGCTCCATCTAAACCTACAAATTGATATGCTCTAACTCCAGTTAATTTATTTAAAATAGCATAACCACCTTCATATTGATTTAAAACATGGCTATTACCAGCCCATTGCTCCCAAAGGTAGACTGCTCCATTAATTAAACCCTCATTATCATCAATAAAAGCATTTGCATCGATAGCTGACGGATAAGGATTACCCAATAAATACTGTGTTTTAGATATACCTCCTACAGATCCAGGTCCACCTGCATCATTGACACTAATTAAAATATCACCATTATTTGGTTTGCCTTCAAAAATGTACTCAAAATCAGTAGTCCCTACTCCTGTTCCTTTTTGCGAATAACCTACTCCTGCTTCAATACCAGAATTTTCATCCAATGGAGCCCATTGATAGTAGTTAAATCCATTTTTGTAAGTATATAACCAATACGTACTTAACGTTGCTGGAGTAGTAACTGGAGGCGTATAACCTGTTGTAAACTGTATTGCTCCATCAGCATCACTTAACATATTTAAAGAGAAGTCTGTATTATTAGCCACTGTACTTTGTGCTCCTACAGGAGAACTCCAATAGTTATATCTGTAAACATTATTAGTCCCTTGTTGACGTCTTAAAATTTTACCAGAGCTTGTCACTTTTAATTCACTTAATCTAGTTTGTACTAACTGAGATTCATTTTTTAAATTTAAAACACCATTTAACTCTAAATACCAAGTATTTTTAATCTCATTATCTCCATTAACGACAAGCCTTTTATTATTGTCTATAATTAAACCTAAATGTGTGTGTGACGCATTAGTAGTCACTCGGTTTTTAATATGTACTATTGACCAATCTTTGTTTGGTAAGTTTTCGATATCCCAAACATCACCATGTAACCAAGTGCTTTCGTCTGTCCAAGCTCCATTACTAGATGACTGATAAGGCATAGGTGCAGTTTGTTCTTGTATTGTTGTTATGTTATTTAATTTTAAATGACGCGATGCATTAGATTCGTCATAAGCTAAACCATTAACAATACTTGTCATTGGATAGTATGCTTCTAATGTAGACCATTGTATTGGTGCTGACGTTGTAAAATCAATAATATTTTTTTCAATTGTAGCACCTTGTATTGTTCCAGAATTATTTTCAATTTCTTGATAAACCATACTCTGTAATTGATCTGTAGTTAACGCTTTTTTAAAGACTCTAACCTCATCTATATTACCATCTAAATGTCCAAAACCTGCTGGACTAGTATTGGTTGGATATCTTCCAACAGTAAAAGGTCTACTTGAATAAATATGAGACGTTCCATTAAAATTTTTAGTTAGTAATTCTGAATTTAATAATGGATCTGTTTCAGTACCAACTAACTCACCATTAACATATAGTTTAACAGAGTTTGTTGATGCATCAAAAACACCTGCAATATGATACCATAAATCACTTTCAATTTTTAAATTAAGTGAAGGATCTGGTAATGCTGTAAAACTTGTATCAGGATAGTTATCTGATGCAGTAACTTGATCCTGAGTATACACAAGAAATCCTGGCACTCTACCATTGCTAATGTATAAGCGCATATTTTCTTGTCCGACTATGCTAAACAGATTTGGTAGTGCAGTATTATTCCCTTCAATTTTAACCCAAGCCATCATTGTAGCTTCTGTCCAATTACTAATAAAATTAGGTGCATCCAAATAATCATCAACACCATCAAAATCTATGGTATTAGATCCAATAATAGCTGTATTATTATCCCTATAATCTAAATCACCTCCTGTTGCTGCATCATTATCAAAATCTCCAAAAGAAGACACAAGGTTTGGAATATCTCCTGTAGTCACTTCGTCATTTGAGTCGTATACTACAGTTACAAAATCAAAATTATTATCTAAACCATCTTTATCAGTATCAATATTAGATAATGAGCTAGCCTGACCGTTTTCGTTAATATCTAAAATTCCGTCATTATCAGTATCTGTATCTAGGTAATCTGGTAAATCTGTCCCATCTGTATTAACAGGTGTAAATCCAGAACCATAATTATTATACATACCATTATTAGCACCACTTGTATTTACAACTCCACTTGGAGCTATATATCCAGCTGTTGTCTGTGCTTCAACATTGTCAGGAATACCATCATTATCAACATCAATATCAAATTGTGGTTGACATAAAAAACTGTAAGCTAAACTATCTAATCCATGAGGATCATGAGTGCTCGCTCCTAATTGACCCGAAACTACAATGTGTCTAATAGCAACATGACTAACAGGATCACTAGTAACAAAACCTATAGTGTTTTCAATATTTTGTCCAGCTAAGACAGATCCTCTAAAAGTACCGTTAGCATCATATAAATTAATGTTTCCTAATTGGTCATCTCCAATATACGCATTGCTAAAATATGCGATTAAGTTTCCGTCTGCATATACTTCGTAGTTTATAACCTCAGTATTAGCATTAGTATCGTATATATCTACAAAATCAAAACTAAATGATGCTACAGGTTCAGTAAAATTTACGTTTACAGTATAGTAATCTCCCGTTAGATTACCTACCTCTGGGTGGACATATAAACCATTAGAAGGGCCACTACCCGAAGTAAAACCACCAGAAGTAGTTGTTCTAAATTGGTGAATTGGTGTAGGTCTGTAAATGTAATTATGTTCAAAATCTAACGTACCATTTGCAAATGTCCCTAAAGTAGTTGTAGCTGTACCTGCTGTAGTTTGCGTAAAAGAATAATCCGAAGCACCATTTAAAACCGTTAAAGGCTGACCTCTATCATACACTTCTTTTTGAAAACCAGACTCTTGGTAACCTAAACCGTTAGTATTAGCTCCAATTGTATAAACTTGAATATTATTTAATTCCCAAGAAATTTTATCACCTTGTGCATTAGCAGCTCCAGGAATAGTGGGACACTCTACAGTATCTCTGATCCCATCGTTATCGTCATCGACATCTAATCGATCAACAATACCATCACTATCAAAATCTGATTCTTGAGCTTGGGCTGTAAAAGACAAAAATAACATCGCACACAAAAGCGCACTGAAAAACAAAGTAGTTTTCTTCATAGGTTAAGATTTTTAATTTGAGGGATATATCATCACTTGGGCAAAGTAAATGATATTGAAGCAAAAGTAGGTTTACAACAATAGACTGAAATCATTTAATCGCTAAAAATCAACTATAACCGACTAAGTGTAAGAAAATGATTATTTTAACGATAAAAAACACTAAAAACAAGCATATTAGAGTACTGTAACCTTAAATTATTGGCGTAATTTATTATAATAAAATGCAGGAAACAGCAATAGCAAAATAATAGGTTGTATTAAAAAACGACGAAGGTTAAAAAAGATATAATAATTTTCTTGTTTTGGATCTAAAACAAAATACAAGTAGCACATTATCAAAACAATAAATGAAATTATATAAATTATACTAGAAAATGTTATCAAACTTTTTTCTTTAAAAAAAGCATATAATATAAGTAACGAAATTACTGTATTTAAAAAATATCTAAACGAGGTATTGACCACTAACTTAAACACCTCTTGTCTTGGAGAATCCATGTATAGATAATCATTATGAAAAAACAATAAATAGGGATCATAAAACAACTCATTCTCAAACCATCTTATTAATGCCAAAAGCATAAATAAAAAAGCTACTATAACATATTTATACCATTTTTTCATCTACTTATTGATATTGGAAAACCGATTAACCCAAAACATCCACAATAAAAAAACCATACCATAAATTATAGCGGGAAAAATAACTGTATGCAACTCTTCCTTACGCCAAGGATAATGGTATAATCCAATAGATAATATAACGATGCGTAAAAGATTAACTACATACAATAAGACACAACCTGATAATAAATATAAAACTGTTGTTTTAATTTTTCCTGAAAAAGCTACAATAAAAGAAACAAATAGAATAATTATACTCATACCATTGCAACCCTCTATTACCCTAGCCAAATACTTACCTTCTAGTATCAACTTCATCGATGGTTCATTTGGATGCGGAATAACTTGTGTCGAATATCCAAAATTTTCTAGTAAGTTTTTAGATTGGTTAGCGACCAAATTAGTAATGTAATCGGGATAATACAAACTACTTTTTGATGCGTCTAAATAAAAGTTATATGCCAGAGATAAAAATCCGTATACCAACAAAAAAGTAAGTATAAACTTGATTACTAGTCGATATTTTACAATTAAATCTTTCAATAAAAAAGAATAAATTTTAAGTTTTTATAATGGTTAAAATTACGTCTTTTTAAATACTTTTACCAAAATTTTCAAATAAATGGCTTTCGAAACTTTAAAACCTCAGATTGAAACTATTGTTTCCAATACAAATAACACTAGAGACGAAAAATTATTACAAATTTGCCAACTACTAGATGACAACGTTTCCTATTATAATTGGGTAGGTTTTTACTTTAAAAATGGAGATAAAAACGAGCTTAAACTAGGACCATACGTTGGCGCACCAACAGACCATACCATTATCCCTTTTGGAAAAGGTATTTGTGGTCAAGTCGCAGTAAGCAATCAAAATTTTGTAGTCCCTGATGTTGCTGCACAAGATAATTATATTGCATGTAGCATAACTGTTAAGGCTGAAATTGTCGTTCCTATTTTTGTAAATGGAGAAAACATAGGACAAATAGACATCGACTCTAACACTCCTGATCCTTTTACAGAAGCTGATGAGCGCTTTTTAGAGTTTGTTTGTAGTAAAGTTTCAGAAATACTTTAGATGTTAATAACTACTTGTTTTAGTTGAAAAACCACTAAAGTTTTTCAACTAAAACAATTTCCTTTTGCTTAAATTTGCTTGCTTATTAACACAACTATAATGAGCAACAAAACAATTAAATCTGCATTAATCTCAGTATTTAGCAAAGATGGACTAGAACCTATCGTTAAAGAGCTAAATAAACAAGGTGTAACCATTTACTCTACTGGTGGAACCGAAACTTTTATTAAAAATCTTGGTATTGATGTCGTTCCTGTAGAGGATGTGACCTCTTACCCTTCTATTTTAGGTGGTCGCGTAAAAACGTTACACCCAAAAGTATTTGGAGGAATTTTAAATAGACAAAACCATGATGGTGATGTTAAAGAAATGAAAGACTTTGACATTCCACAAATAGATGTCGTTATAGTTGATTTATATCCTTTTGAAAAAACAGTAGCTTCTGGTGCTTCTAACCAAGATATTATCGAAAAAATTGATATTGGAGGGATTTCTTTAATTCGTGCTGCTGCAAAAAACTATGCAGACGTCATTTGCGTGTCTTCTGTTGATGATTATGCTGAATTTTTAGAATTAATTACTGATAAAAAAGGAAATTTATCTGAAGCTGACAGAAAAGCATTTGCTGCAAAAGCTTTTAATGTGTCATCGCATTACGACTCTGCTATCTTTAACTACTTTAATGCAGACCAAACTATTCCTGCTTTAAAAATTAGCGAGACTAATGGTAAAGTTTTACGTTACGGAGAAAACCCACACCAAAAAGGGTTTTTCTACGGAGACTTTGATGCACTTTTTACACAACTACATGGTAAAGAACTAAGCTACAACAACCTTTTAGATGTTGATGCTGCAGTAAATTTAATTCAAGAATTTAAAGGTGAACAACCTACATTTGCAGTACTAAAACATAACAATGCTTGTGGGTTTGCACAACGTGACACAGTATTAAATGCGTATTTAGATGCATTAGCTGGTGATCCAGTATCTGCTTTTGGTGGTGTTTTAATTAGTAATACTGAAATTGATGAGGCTTGTGCTTCAGAGATTCATAAATTATTTTGTGAAGTTGTAATTGCACCTTCTTTTACTACGGAAGCCGAAGCAATTTTAAAAGGTAAGAAAAACAGAATCTTACTTGTTTTAAAAGACACTGATTTTGCTCCAACAACAGTTAGAACTTGTTTAAACGGAGTTTTAGTACAAGATAAAAATAATAAAACAGACCAAATTGAAGATTTAACTTATGTAACAAATAGCAAACCTTCTAGCGATGCTATTGATGATTTAATTTTTGCCTCAAAAATATGTAAGCACACAAAATCAAATACTATTGTTTTAGTAAAAAATAGACAATTATGTGCTAGCGGAACTGGTCAAACTAGTCGTGTTGATGCTTTAAATCAAGCCATACATAAAGCTATGTCTTTTAACTTTGATTTAAAAGATAGCGTCATGGCTAGTGATGCATTTTTTCCGTTTCCTGACTGTGTTGAAATAGCTGCTAACGCAGGAATCACTAGTGTAATCCAACCTGGAGGATCTATTAAAGATCAATTAAGTATTGATTATTGTAACGATAATAATATTGCAATGGTTATGACTGGTACGCGTCATTTTAAACACTAATCAGTTTTATTTTTAAACGAAAGAATTTCAAATAACTAAAAGCTTCAGTTTAAAGACTGAAGCTTTTTTTTATACCATTTGGCTAAATTTCCGCGAAAGCGTAAAACGTCCAAAACTTGTTTTTAAACGTATCTTCTAATTGTGTGACGATTAATAAAATTTGTAAGGTATTAAATCCTTATATTACCATACTTTTATTACTTTTACCGCATCTTTTTAATAACGCCTTATAATTACAAATAAAACATGGGATTTTTTGATTTCCTGACAGAAGAAATCGCTATAGATTTAGGTACTGCCAACACTTTAATTATTCATAACGACAAAGTCGTTGTCGATGCTCCTTCCATAGTTGCACGTGACCGTATTAGCGGAAAAATCATTGCTGTTGGACAAGAAGCCAACATGATGCAAGGTAAAACGCATGAAAACATTAAAACTATTAGACCTTTAAAAGATGGTGTAATTGCAGATTTTGATGCGTCTGAGCAAATGATAAGTTTGTTTATTAAAAATATTCCTGCGTTAAAAAAGAAATTATTTACGCCTGCTTTACGTATGGTTATTTGTATTCCGTCTGGAATTACTGAGGTAGAAATGCGTGCGGTAAAAGAAAGTGCCGAACGTGTAAATGGTAAAGAAGTTTACTTAATACATGAGCCTATGGCTGCTGCTATTGGTATTGGTGTAGATATTATGCAACCAAAAGGGAATATGATTGTGGATATAGGTGGTGGTACTACTGAAATTGCAGTCATTGCTTTAGGAGGTATTGTTTGTGACAAATCTGTAAAAATTGCAGGTGATGTTTTTACTAACGATATTATTTATTACATGCGCACACAACATAACTTATATGTTGGAGAGCGTACTGCTGAAAAAATTAAAATACAAATTGGTGCTGCTACTGAGGATTTAGACCTTCCGCCAGAGGATATGAGCGTTCAAGGACGTGATTTATTAACTGGAAAACCTAAGCAAGTACAAATTAGTTATAGAGAGATTGCTAAGGCTTTAGACAAATCCATTTTACGTATTGAGGATGCGGTTATGGAAACTTTATCTCAAACACCTCCAGAGTTAGCTGCTGACATATACAATACTGGTATTTATCTTGCTGGTGGAGGATCTATGTTACGTGGTTTAGATAAACGTCTGTCGCAAAAAACAGATTTACCTGTTTATATTGCAGAAGACCCATTACGCGCTGTTGTTAGAGGTACAGGAATCACACTTAAAAATATTCCGAAATACAAAAGTGTATTGATAAAGTAGTAACAAAAACCAAATGCAACAAATTGTAAATTTTATACTTAGAAACAAATCGTTTTTGTTTTTCTTGTTGTTGCTTTGCGTTTCAGTAGGACTGACAATACAATCGCATTCTTATCATAAAAGCAAGTTTATAAACTCGGCTAATAATGTTACTGGTGGTGTTTATAATTTAGGAAACTCGGTTAGCAGTTATTTTCATTTAAAGGAAGAAAATGACAAACTACATGAGGAAAATACACGTTTACGATCTATATTAAATAATCAAGCGGAAAAGTCTGAGACCTTTATAGACTCGACTTCCTACAACACTAAATATAAGTTTACAACCGCAAAGATTATTAAAAATAGCTACGCGTTACAAAACAATTTTTTAACTATCAATAAAGGTAGTAAAGACAGTATTAAACCAGATTTAGGGGTGATTTCGTCTAAAGGTATTATTGGTATTATTGGTAATACTAATAGTAAATATGCAACTGTAGTATCAATTTTAAACACGACTAATAAAATTAGCGGTCAGTTAAAAAAATCAAATCAGTTTGGTACTTTAAGTTGGAATGGTAAATCACCAAGATATATTCAGTTATCAGATATTCAAAAAAATGCAAAACTTAACAAAGGTGATACTATTATAACCTCTGGACGCTCTTCCATTTTTCCTAAAGGAATTTTAGTAGGTCAAGTTGAAGGTTTTAAACTAGATGCTACCAAAAATTACTACGAAGTAGAAGTACTATTGTTTAATGACATGACTAATCTTGAGCATGTTAGTGTGATAGAAAATAAGGATAAAAAACTAATTATTAATTTACTTCAATCTAATGAATAACCTACTATCTATACATACTGTAAGATTTGTTGTTCTTATATTACTGCAAGTACTTTTATTTAGTAAAATAAACTTTTTAGGTTATATAAACCCTTACATCTATATTCTTTTTATCGTTTTATATCCTGTTAAAAACAATCGCATTCTGTTTTTATTTATTAGTTTTTTAATGGGACTAATAATTGATATTTTTATGGATTCTGGTGGAGTAAATGCTACAGCTGCTTTGGTAGTTGCTTTTATAAGACCTGCTGTTTTAAAGTTTAGTTTTGGAGCAGTATATGAGCATCAAGCCCTAAAATTTAATAACATTGATTTTGGTCAAAGACTAACGTATATAACGATACTAACATTTATTCATCATTTTACTTATTTTTTATTCGAAATATTTAACATATCAAAAATAATTTTAGTCCTTCAACACACGTTATTCTCTAGTATATTCACAATAACGCTATGTATTTTGATAACTTCTATATTTAGCACAAAATCTAAATGAGAAAATTATTTCTTCTTCTTTCTGTAATTATTGTAGGCCTTGTTTTTACTGGACGCTTGTTTTACTTACAAGTATATAAAGCAACCTCAACAAATTTATACGAAGATAATGCGATTAGAAAAGTTTTTGACTATCCTAAGCGTGGTTTTGTATATGACAGAAATGGTAAACTTTTAGTATCCAACCAACCATCATACGATGTCATGGTAATCCCAAGAGAGGTTAAACCTTTAGATACTATTGAGTTTTGCAATCTTCTAAAAATAGACAAGCAAACTTTTATTGAAAAATATAATAAAGCTTATAGATATTCGCCACGATTACCATACGTATTTGTATCGCATTTATCCAAAGAGGATTATGCTGTATTACAAGAAAAAATGCGTAAGTACGAAGGGTTCTATATTCAAAAAAGAAATTTAAGAAAATACGAAACAGCTATCGGAGCCAATGTTTTAGGAGACATTGGAGAAGTTAACAATAGAAATATACAAAACGATAGCTATTACCAATCTGGAGACTTAATTGGTAAACAAGGGGTTGAAGCCTCTTACGAAACGACTTTACGTGGACAAAAGGGAATTAAATTTATACAAAAAGACAGATTTAATAGAAACCTTGGACCTTACCAAGACGGTATCCATGACACGTTACCAGAAGCAGGTAAAGACATAAAAATAACTATTGATGCTACTTTACAAGCCTATGGCGAGTTATTAATGACTAATAAACGAGGAGGTATTATTGCCTTAGATCCTAAAACGGGCGAAATTTTAGCTTTAGTGTCTGGACCTAGTTACGACCCTAATATATTGGTCGGTAGAGATCGATCAAAAAACTTTACAAAACTTTATAACGACTCTATAGCTAATCCAACTTTTGATAGAGGATTACAGGCACAATATGCACCAGGTTCTCCTTTTAAAGTTATTAACGCACTTATAGGATTGCAAGAAGGTGTTGTTAACCCAACCGAACAATTTAGTTGCAGAATGGGTTATTATTATAACGGTAGAAAATTACATGGATGCCACAGTCATAGAAGTCCTGTTGATATGAATTTAGGGATCTACGAATCTTGTAATGCTTATTTTGTGAATGTCTACAGACGTATCGTAGAAAAATATCCAAATGCAGCCACAGGAATGGACGCATGGAGTAAGCATGCTAAAAGTTTTGGTTTAGGTGATTATCTTGGATATGATTTAGTTGTGGGTAGAAAAGGACGCATTCCTGACAGTAAATTTTACGACAAATGGTATGGTAAAAATAGATGGAGCTCTACCTTTATGACCTCTAACGCAATTGGTCAAGGTGAAGTCGAAGCAACACCTATACAACTGGCAAATATGGTTGCAGCAATAGCTAATCGTGGCTATTTTATAACGCCTCATATTATTAAAGAAATAGAAGGAGAACCAATTGACGAAAAGTATAGAACACCAAGATATACTACCATTGACAGAAAACATTTTGAGCCTGTTGTACAAGGTATGTTTGATGTTTATAACAAGGGTACAGCAGCAAGTCTTCAAGTGGAAGGTATAGAAATTTGCGGGAAAACTGGGACTGCAGAAAACTATGCAAAAATTGATGGCGTACAAACTCAGCTTACCGATCACTCCATATTTGTTGCTTTTGCACCAAAAGACAATCCTAAAATAGCGATTGCTGTTTTTGTTGAAAATGGGTATTGGGGAAGCCGATTTGCTGGTAGAATGGCAAGCTTAATGATTGAAAAATATTTAAAAGGAACCATATCACGAACAGATTTAGAAACTTGGATTTTAACACATAGTCTAGAAAACGAATATGCTAAACCGCAATCCGGAGCACCTTTTAAAATTAACAGAGAAACACAAATGCAAATTGTGCCTGCACCTACATCAAAAGATGCCGACTTATTGCAGGAAGTGACACCTAAACTAAAAGATGAGGCAAACTGATAGATATTATAAATTTGATTGGTTAACAATCTTCCTATTTTTTATTCTAGTCATTTTTGGTTGGGTAAACATAATCTCTGCATCCCATTCTGGTGAAGCTTTGGAGTTTACAAATTTCTCTCATTTTTACAGTAAACAACTAGTATTTATAGGACTATCTATAGTATTAATTGTTTTGGTACTCTCCATAGAGTCTAAGTTTTACGAGCGGTTTTCTAGCATTATTTATTTTGTTGCCTTAATATCCTTAGCTGGTCTTTTTGTTTTTGGTAAAAATATAAATGGAGCAACATCTTGGTATCCAATCGGATCATTCACCTTTCAACCAGGCGAATTTGCTAAGGTTGCTACTGCGTTAGCTGTTGCTAAATATGTTAGCGATTTAAATACTGATATAAGACGATTTAGTGATCAACTAAAAACCTTTGCTATTATAGTTGTACCTGCTCTTTTAGTTTTACTACAACCAGATGCTGGAAGTGCCATAGTTTATGGTGCATTTTTCTTTGTATTATATAGAGAAGGATTACCACACATTTACTTAATTATTGGTGTTTTATTAATACTTCTATCCATATTTGCTCTAAAATTTGGAGTTATTAGCACACTATTAATTACTTCAATTGTAGTACTTACATACTATTTTACACGAAAAAAGAAGCCTTCTATAATACAACCATTAGTTGTAATATTACTGTGCACATCTTTAGCATTTACTGTCCGTTTTTTTTATGAAAACATACTGCCTGATCATCAAAAAGATCGTATTACAGTTTGGCTAAGTTTAGAGAAAGATCCTGATAAACTAGAACGCATGAAGAAGACCGTTGCTTACAACCTTAACGAGTCTGAAAAAGCAATTAGTAGTGGTGGGTTTAAAGGAAAAGGCTTTTTAGAAGGCACACGTACAACTGGTAATTTTGTACCAGAACAACACACAGATTACATTTTCAGTACAGTTGGTGAAGAATGGGGTTTTATTGGAAGCTTCTTAACAGTCGTTGTATTTTTACTTTTAATTGTAAGAATATTAGTTTTAGCCGAAAGACAGAAGAATCAATTTAGCAGAATGTATGGTTATGCTGTAGGTGCCATCTTATTTTTACACTTTTTAATTAATATAGGCATGGTTATGGGATTGATACCTACTATTGGTATACCTCTACCCTTTTTTAGTTATGGAGGTTCTGGACTTTGGGGCTTTACTATATTAGTTTTTATTTTCATTAAGTTAGATTCTAACCGTATAAACCAATGGTAATACCAATAAAAATTACACTTACCAATCTAAAACGCTCAACCAAGCATACAACAATATTAAGACTACTCTATATAGAAAAGCCCTTTAAACAATTGTTTAAAGGGCTTTTACCTAAGACTAATTATGTAACTTATAGATTATAAATAAACCTTGCAGTTAAAAATCTTGGTTGTATAAAATACTCACTAGTGCTAACTGAAAATGCTCCATTACTATTCTGTATTCTAGAATCTGTATCTAATAAGTTAGTTGCTTTTAGTTCATATTCCCATTTACTATCACTGGTTTTACGGTATGCTAAATTAGCATTCCATAACCCAAAACTATTACTATTACCATCAATAGTTTGACGACTATAAGTATAATCTGTTTTAAAAGTAAACTTTTTAAATATTAATGCGTCAAACTCAACAGCTGGTGCGTTAGTATAAATTTTAGTTCTTCTAGTACCTTGATCATTATCATTAATACCATAAGTGTAACGCAACTCAAAGTTAGGTGCATCTCTAAAATTAGATCTTAACTCTGTTGTGTAGTTTTGACTGTAGTTTTGGTTTTCAGAAATTTGAGTATTAATAAATTGATTAAACTTAGAGTAATTAAAGGTTCCCCTAACACTAGCTTGTAACTTACCAAAACGTCTCTGAAAACGTCCACTAGCGCTTAAACTTTCATCCTCTAAGCCAGAATTATAAGGTGTACTAGTTCTAATAACCGATCCAGGCTGAAACTCTGATACGTTTCTAATGTTATCAATATTCTTAGAATAATTTATAAATGCAAATACATTAGTATAATTAAACATATTAAAGCTAAAGTAGCTTAAGTTTATATTATGTGATAATGCACTTTCTAGCTCTGGATTACCAATAAACTGCGAGTTATAATTATTTAAAACTAAACCTTGAGCAAACTGATTTACATCTGTAAATTGGGTTTGCATTTTGTATGATAAATTTAAGTTTTCAGTTCCTTTTAATTGCACACGTACATTTAAATCAGGAAGTACTCTAAAAAAGTTATCTTTAGTTGTTGTGTTAAATTGATCATTAACTGCACTATAAGCATGCGCAGATAAACCTGGGCTGATAGTAAATTTACCTGTTTTAAATCGGTAATGCGCACCAAGATATATATCGCTAAATGTATATTTAATATCATTTATATCTGACACTCCTGGTATTGATGTGTTGGTGTCAACCTCGCTACCATCATCCAAAGTCTGAAACACATTAGAATCAAACTGTTGATTACTATATATGGTACCAACAGTAAAGTTAATATCACTTTTTTTGTTTAAAATATTCCAGTAGTCAACCTTAGCATCCAATTGATTAGTCTTAACACGTTTTTGTTGATTTACATCGTAAGAAACCTGCGTACCATCTAAACCTAAACCTACTGCAGTATTATCAAATGGATCTGCAGAACTTGTTGGGTCATTTTGTAATAGTGCATTATAAAAAGGATCTTCATCTTGTAATAAATGTTGAACGGATAATGCAAAAATATTATCTTCATCCATGGTATAATAATAATTCAGGTTTTGATTTATTTTATACGGATTAGTTTCTTCAAATTGCTCAATAGCACCAACAACATTAGAAAAAGTTCCATTTAATTGTTGATCCTTAGAGGTACGTCCAAGTATATCATAATCCAATTGATTATTAGCATTTGGCTTATACTTAGCACTAAATTTAACTAGTCCTAAATCACTTTTTTGTTGCGTATTACTAGCTGTAGTTTCATCTGGAATCCCTAATGTCTGATCTGTATATAAGACTTGACTATCTTCTTGTAATTCAATTCTGCTACTAGCAAAAATCGCAAATCCACTAACGTCCAAAACACTTGATGGCGAGTAACTAAAGTTAGCTGCACCAAATTTGGTATTTAAACTTTTAGCTTGATTATTTTGAAGCTGTCTAAAGCCCAAATCATTGCTTCCTAAGCTAATATTGGTTCCGCTTTGCTGACTAGGTTGTTGGAAACCACCTGAAAAATTAAATATATCTCGTCTAGATAAAGCCAACTCTCCAATATTGTTTAAGTCACCAATAAAGTTTATACTTTTTTTAGGACTATAGTAAAATAATTTAGGTTGCGCTAAGTACAACTCGCCACTACTAGAATCTCCTGCTCCAGCTGTTATTGTACCAAACCAAAAGTTTTTCTTACCTTCTTTTAATTTAATATTAATAGCAATATTATCTTGATTATTAGTCACACCACTTAACTGTCCAACTTCAGAGTAGTTTTTTAATACTTGTACTTTATCAATAGCATTTGCAGGAATATTTTTTGTTGCTAATTTAGTATCTCCATCAAAAAACTCTTTACCATCAATCATGACTTTACCTACCTTTTTCCCTTCTATTTCTACCTCACCATCATCATTAACCTCAACGCCTGGCATTTTCTCTAATACATCACCAAGTTTACGTTCTGTTCCGTTTTTAAAAGAATCTGCATTATAGGTTATTGTATCTCCACTTATGGTAACAGGCATTTCATAGGTGATTTCAATTTCATCTAAACTATTATCCATAGCCATTACATAATCTTTAAAAAGATCAGCTTCCTTAGTTTGAATGGTTTCAGAAATTTGTTTCATTCCAATATAACTAACCTGAATGCTATAAGAAGAATTAACATCTAAATTTAATTTATAACGTCCTTTATCATTAGTGATAGAATACGCTTCAAGCGTTTTTGTTGCTTGGTTTATAGCAACAACATTAGCTAACTCTAGTCCATATCCAGTACTATCCTTAACGACACCTTCAAACTTGACTTGAGCAAAAGTGGTACTTACTACTAAAAACAGTAGTGTTGTAAATAAGTGTTTCATTTGTTATTTTTGATTGGTTTTTATTGAAAAAAATTAATTTCTACCTCTTCCACCACGTGATCTAAACATCTCGCGCATTTCTTCCATTTTTTTCTTTACAATGTCTTGGTATTCTTCCATTGTCACTTCTTTACCTTTGGTTGGTTTTTTAATTTCGTTTTTATCAGAAGGATTCATAACAATTTTAGAACATAATATAGTTGTTCTACCTGCATTAACCTCTAATATTAAACCTGGAAGTCCCCAATATTCACCAGGACCACTATTAACTGGTATGTCCATTGTGTACCATGCAGTCACTTCAATTTCTTCTGGAATTTCAATATCATCAAAAGGATCTTTTGGTGCATCAGTTTTAGTGCTATCTTTTTTTACTTCTGCAACTTCTTTATTATCCTCCTTCTTTTTATCTCCATCATTTCCTCTTCTTCTCATATTTGTCCAATCTGCAGCGTCTACTTTTTTGGTTGCAGTAGCCTTAAAAGCAGTGTATTTACCTATTTGCTTAGACTCACCACTCATTTTCCAATCTAATTTTACTAAACTATCGTTAATTAAAAACTGCTTACCAAAAAACTCTTGGTCATGTAATAGTACGTTTTCTTTTACATCCTTATAGATTGTTCCAGCAGCCATTCCACCCATCATAAAACCTCTACCTCCACCACCAGGAGCCTCTAATGCTTCGTCTTCTTTATAAGTAGATTCTGATTTATTAAAATCTAAAATAAATGTTTTTTCAAGCATTGTTTTCATACGCTCCATTATCATTTTTTTACGCTCTGGACTTAACTCACGACCACCAAAATTATCCATATCCATTGTCGTTTTTGACATGTAAGTTGCCTGACCCTGAAAAGCATCTTGCGCAAAAACGCTTGAAGTGATAATCAATACTAACAGTGTTGCTAGATTTTTAAAAGTTGATTTTAATTTCATTTTATTTAAATTTTATTGTTTGATATTCCACACTTTAGACTCTTATTTTTACAGATAGTTTAATCTATATCAGATAAAAGTTACTAATAAAATTATTAGTCTACTTGACAAACAAATTGTTACAGGTTTGGTTTAGTTTTTGTACATTGTTAACCCATGAAACAACTAGTGCTTTTCTTTTTTATCAGCTGCTTAACACTGTCCGCACAAGACAAAATATCTGCAAATTACATAGCATTGGACAGCCTCAATGCTGATGTTTTTATTTCTAAAAATAATTTTGAAAACCTATATTATGTTCAAAATAATGTGCTTTTTAAAAAATCGGATAAACACACTATTAATTACAGCAATATCCAATTAGGCAATATAACGTCTGTACACACTTTTAATCCATTAAAAATTAATGTGTTTTATGGTGACTTAAACACTGTAATTATATTAGATAATAGATTAGCCGAAGTCTCTAAATTAGACTTTAACACGTTACAACCTTATAAAAATATTTCTCACGTTACAACGGGATTTGACAATACGATATGGTTATTTAATCAAGATTTTCAATACTTAGAGCTGTATGATTATCAAACCAAAACCACACGTTATAAGACAATTCCGGTTAGCTCCAAAGTATTAGACCTGACTAGCAATTATAATTATTGTTGGCTTCTTACCGAAAACAACTTGTATTGCTATAATTATTTTGGAAGCTTAGTTTATAAGTTTAAAAATGATGGCTACACAAACATTAAAGCTTACAACGAAAATTTAATACTTCAAAAATCAAATGATTTGTTATTTTACAATAATAAAACAAAAACTATAAGTGCGATCGATATACCAAATATGTTAATAAGTCAGTTTTTTGTAACCAATCAAATCCTGTATATTTACACTCGCAAATTACTTTATCAATACCAACTTAAAACAGACTAACTATGCACGTTGCCATAGCAGGAAATATAGGCGCAGGAAAGACGACGCTTACTAAATTATTAGCCAAACATTTTAACTGGGAGGCTCAATTAGAAGATGTTGTAGACAACCCTTATCTTGACGATTTTTACAATCAAATGGAGCGTTGGAGTTTTAACCTACAGGTTTACTTTTTAAATAGTCGTTTTAGACAAGTATCACAAATTCGCGAAAGCGGAAGAGATATTATTCAGGATAGAACAATATATGAGGATGCGCACATTTTTGCACCCAATTTACACGCAATGGGTTTAATGACCAATCGTGATTTTGAAAACTATAAATCGCTATTTGATTTGATGGAAGGTTTTGTTGAAGGTCCAGATTTATTGATTTACCTACGTAGCTCTATCCCAAATCTAGTATCGCAAATACATAAACGTGGTCGTGATTACGAAAACTCAATTAGTATTGACTATTTAAGTAGATTAAATGAACGTTATGAAGCTTGGATCCATGGATATACTAAAGGTAATTTATTAGTAATTGATGTAGATAATATGGACTTTGTTGCTAATCCTGAAGATTTAGGAACTATAATTAATAAAATTGATGCTGAAATAAATGGATTATTTTAGAATAACTTAACTTGTTTAAAAAACAGTTTAAATATAAAAAGGTTACATAATTATGTGACCTTTTTTTTATGACTATAAGGGTAACTACTTAATAAATCCGTTTGTCCTAGCATGTATTATAGCGTCCTTGCTAGAATTAACTAATAAAACAGGCGTTTTATTATAAGCGTTAAGTAAACTTTTTACTCTTTTAATTTTTTTATTATCGTTTACACTTCTTAAATAAACCGCTTTAATACGATTGGGAAAAGTATTAACAATCTCTAGATAAATATCTGGATCATGCTCTCCGCTATCACCTATTAATATAAAAGTAAAATCTGGATATGTCTTTAATATGTTTTGTATTTCTAACTGTTTTGCTGGCTTACAAGTAGATGACTTTTTCTTAAAAATAGTTCTGAAACTTCTAAGTAAAATAGGGCCTTTTGGGAAATTATTTTTTTTGAGAAAAAACTCTAAGTAGCGATACAAATTCCATGGACTATGACTAACATAAAAAATAGGATTAGCCTTATCTCCATTTGGTCCTTTATGCAATAAATGATAAAACTCAGCTGCGCCTTCTAGTGGTATTCTATTTTGAGCATGCTTAAAAAAAGTATTATATAGTACACGCCATTTTAATATAGAAACCACTCCTGTATGTAATATAGTGTCATCAATATCACTAATAATTCCAAAATCAGAATTTAAATTAGGGATAAGTATTTGTGCAGGAAACTTATTTTGATTTTGTATGGTTCGCTTTAGGGTAGCATCGTCATAGGCGACTTCAATATTTAACCAACCTTCTGTGTTTATTAAGGACTCTACATCCTCAATTGCTCTATCTATTTTATAATAACCATCTTTATCTGTCTTGGTATAAATGACTTTATTATTAGGCAATGTTATTTTTAGCTTTGTCTTTTTAACCTCATCTGTTTCAAATCTTTTCCATGTATTTAAAACTAAAGCTAGTAAGCTTTTTTGTTCCAAATCAATAGTTTCATCTTCCAACGCACGACCACGATGGTATAATCGCTTAGATGTACCATAACTTAAAAATGAAATAATTTGCAAAGGATCTTTCTTAAACCAACTCATCACATCAAATATAATATAAAAAAAACCTGCTAAAGTCATTAGCAGGTTTAAAATTTAAATTTCTGATATAGGATTACCCTTTTTTGACATCAATTTTTTTAATTGTTTTTTTGTTTTGTTCAGTCGCTACGTTATTGGACGCTTCAAAGTCTCTTAATTTAGCATCCACATCTTCCTTACTTCCTCTAAATTTTTCCTCTTTAACAACCTCTTCTCCGTCAATAATTACAGAATATGTTATTGTTGCCTCAGCAATATTATCTTTAACTATCATTTCTTTTTCAATAGTTACTTGGTCTGTATTAGCTACTCCAGTTTCGGTATGACCTCCTAAAATTGGTGCAATCACTAAACCAATTAAACAGGTTAACTTAATTAAAATATTCATTGATGGTCCAGAAGTATCTTTAAATGGATCTCCAACAGTATCTCCAGTTACTGCTGCTTTATGTGCATCACTACCTTTAAATGTCATCTCACCATTAATTTCGACACCTGCTTCAAAAGATTTTTTTGCATTATCCCATGCGCCTCCAGCATTGTTCTGAAAAATAGCCCAAAGCACACCACTTACAGTAACACCAGCCATGTAACCTCCTAGCATTTCAGCAATCGCTAAATGTTCCATCCCAAAAATCATAGGAACAAAAGCAATAACCAAAGGAAACCCAATGGTTAATAATCCTGGTAACATCATTTCTTTTAAAGATGCTTTAGTTGAAATAGCAACACACTTATCGTACTCTGGCTTACCTGTACCTTCCATTATACCTGGAATATCTCTAAATTGTCTACGGACTTCTTCAACCATTTCCATAGCTGCTTTTCCTACAGCATTCATTGCTAATGCAGAAAAAACTACAGGCACCATTCCTCCAACAAATAACATTGCTAAAACTGGTGCTTTAAAAATATTAATTCCGTCAATACCTGTAAATGTGACATAAGCAGCAAATAAGGCCAATGATGTTAATGCTGCAGACGCAATCGCAAAACCTTTACCTGTTGCTGCAGTTGTGTTTCCAACCGAGTCAAGTATATCTGTACGTCCTCTTACAATTGGTTCTTGCTCACTCATTTCGGCAATACCTCCTGCATTATCAGATATTGGTCCAAACGCATCAATTGCTAATTGCATTGCAGTTGTTGCCATCATCGCAGAGGCTGCTAAAGCAACACCATAAAATCCTGCCAATGCGTACGATGCCCATATTGCTCCTGCAAATAGTAATACTGAAGGAAATGTAGATATCATACCTGTTGCTAAACCTGCAATAATATTTGTTCCTGCTCCTGTACTAGACTGTTGTACTATTTTTAAAATTGGCTTTTTACCTAATCCTGTATAATATTCGGTTACCGAAGAAATTACTGCTCCTACAAATAAACCCACTAAAGTGGCATAAAACACTCTTATGCTAGAAATATCTTGCAAACCTTCTCCAAAAAAGTTCATTTGCATTGTTTCTGGTAGCATCCAAGTCACTAATCCATAACATGCAGCAGCGACTAAACCAATAGACACCCAGTTTCCAAGGTTCAAAGCTCCCATTACTTGTGACTCTTTAGCGTCATTACTACTAATTTTAACTAATAGCGTCCCAATTATAGAAATTATTATTCCCACTCCTGCAATAGACATAGGAAGTAAAATAGGACCAATACCTCCAAAAGCATCAGTGATTGCTCCACCCATATCTTTAATTACATAATTACCTAAAACCATTGCTGCTAAAACAGTTGCAACATACGATCCAAATAAATCGGCTCCCATACCAGCAACGTCTCCAACATTATCGCCAACATTATCTGCAATAGTAGCAGGATTACGTGGATCGTCTTCTGGTATACCAGCTTCTACTTTACCTACTAAATCAGCTCCAACATCTGCAGCTTTAGTGTAAATCCCTCCACCAACTCTTGCGAATAGTGCAATAGACTCTGCTCCTAATGAAAAACCAGCCAAAGTCTCTAATACAATAGTCATATCCATAGTATTAGTCCAAGCTCCATCCATAAATACTTGAAAGAATGCTATAAAAAATATCGTTAAACCTAACACTGCTAATCCTGCAACTCCTAATCCCATGACAGTTCCTCCTCCAAACGAAATTTTAAGCGCATTTGGTAGACTTGTTCTTGCAGCTTGTGTAGTCCTAACATTTGTTTTAGTTGCTATTTTCATACCGATATTTCCTGCTGCTGCAGAAAAAACAGCTCCACATACAAAGGCTATTACAATTAAATAACTTGTAGTTGGTACAAAATATGCGACAACAGCAAGTAGCACACTTACAATAACCACAAAAACTGACAACAATCTATATTCTGCGTTTAGAAAAGCTAGAGCACCTTCGTAGATATGGTCCGAAATCTCTTTCATTTTACCATCACCTGCATCTTGCTTCATTACCCAAGATTGTTTAATAACCATGTAAATTAAGCCCAAAATTGCCATAGCAATAGGCATATAAATCATCATTGATTCCATATAAGTTTGTTTGATTAGTTTTTAATTACTGCTAAAGTAACAAAATCAAACAGAAGTTAAAATATTAACATCGCAATTTTTTAACATTAAATTTACATTTATAATAATATTTAAAAACAAAACTAAAGTTATTATTTGCTATTATGACAAAACTACAAGTAATTACAAAACAGATAAATCAAATAGTATTGCAAACAAAAAACCCTCTCATTATACAATGAGAGGGTTTTAATTAAAATTTAAACATATTACTTAGATAGTAAAATCTCCATTTGTTTTATGCTCGCTATTTTCATAACGCTCTACACATTTATTTAAGATTTCATATGCCTCTTTAGCATCTCCCCATCCACCAACATCAACTTTCTTTTTCTCTAAGTCTTTATACACTTGAAAAAAGTGAGTAATTTCTTTTATTCTATGTGGATTTAAATCCTCGATATCATTACAGCTATTCCAAATAGGATCTGTAACAGGTACACAAATTATTTTTTCATCAGGACCTTTTTCATCTGCCATATGGAAAACACCAATAGGTTTTACTTCCATTACACACATTGGAAAAGTAGGCTCTGTTCCCATTACTAAAACGTCTAATGGATCTCCATCTAAAGCTAAAGTTTCTGGTATAAAACCATAATCTCCTGGATACATCATTGAAGAAAACAACATACGATCAAAACGAATTTTGTTTAATTCAAAATCGTACTCATACTTGTTTCTACTTCCTTTAGGTATTTCAATTAATACGTCAAATGTCTTTTTTCCAGATGGACTCATATAATATTATTTTAGTTTTCCGTCAAGCGGAATTTAAATTTTGCTTTACTTTTTCGGCTTGCAAAAGTACAAGATTATTTAGGTTTTGACAAATATAAAAAACGAAAAATACCGATTAAGGTTTTAATTGTTAAGTTAATATAAAATCAACCGCTAAATTTTTACAATAATTAAAAATTATCCTAATTATTTGTTTTAGTAATTCCTATACAATTAATATTTATCCTTGTACAATTTACAGTAAACGTGTTGTGTATTTATTTAAAAATAAAAGCCAAAGCTTCCAGTAACTCCAAATTTTCTAGCATCTGGGTTGGTTACTGCGTTTAAGTAATTACCTCTAAAATTAAAATCTATTCTTAGTACTTTAAATATGTTACCTACTCCAACGCTATACTCGTAATACGCTTCTTTAGTTGGCGCTCTATATATTAATCCCGAAGCATTTATATCGCGATTTTCTTGACTAACATCTCCAATAACACCTCTTGCACCAACTATGGCTCTTAAATTATATTTTTTTAAGAATGGTATACGAGAAAACAGACGTCCATTAAAATTATGCTCGACATGTAACGTTGCATATTCATCTGTAACAAACTCGTAAAAATCTAAATTAGAGAAGGTGTTATAAATTGAAAAATAACTTTGATTTCCAGGTACAACACTTAATAAACCTAATGGTACTTCACCATAAGTCTTTCCTGCTTCTACGGTTGTGTATAATCGTCCAAAACCACCTAAAGACCATGGTTGTGTATATGAGAATTGTAATTTAGTATAATCAAAATCACTGTCTAAAACCCCTTGATTACCGACTGATACTTGTGCAAATAATCTAGCAAAGTCATCATTTTTAGTTCGTCTTTCTACACCATAACCTGTCATTTCTCTGTTAGGGAAAAAGGACATAGAAAATGCTGTTTCGTATTGTTTAAGATCCGACTTGGTAGTGGTTTGTGTTGCATCTGTAAAGTAATCTAAACTAAAGGTTGGTGATGCTGACTCTAAAGTCCTATAGCTTCCGCTGACACGTGTTACCAAATTTCTAAATGGCTCTGCTTCGATTGATAACGTGCTTAAATTGATGTTTGTTAATTTATCGTTTGTACCTGTTCCAACTACTGAGCTACTGGCTAAACTTCGACCTAAAACATCTGTACTTGTTGTTAGACTTGCTCCAATTTGCTCTACATCACGTCGGTTTCCTCCTGATATAATTAATCGACTACGTTTATCTAGTAACCATTTACCTGATAATCCATATTTAAATTTATTATCCTTAAATCCATAAGCTGTATATCCTTCTATACGCCACATATCGTTTTGACCAAAGTATGTACGTCCACCTGCTCTTAGTCTTACGCCTTCTACTTCGTTATAACCAAAGGTTGAGAAGATTGGTCCATAATCCAAATTAAGCTCTGGAAACTCGACATAACCTGAAGCTAATATGCTTCCAAGATTATAAAGACGTTTAAACTTTTGGGTGTTTTTTAATGAGTCTAACATGACATAAACACCTTTTTCGTCTTTACTTAAAGATTCCATTCTGTTTTTGTCCCAAAAGCTATCGTCTTGATTATAGATGTCTTGGTCAAAGGTGTAAACTTTTTCTTTATAAAATTTAGGATCTTTTACTTCATCAAACGTATAGTTATCATATAGTGTGGTACGTTTACCGTAAATTCCCTTTGATTTTTCTTTTTTATTAAATGCAAAATCACTCATGAAGTAATCTCGTTTAATAAGAAAGACAGAATCGTTAAGGACTTCAAATTCTTGTTCTATATAAATTTCCTTAACCCAGTTTATATTTGCGCTTTTAGAGGCTTGCATGTTAATTTCTTTAATAGCAAAAGTGGTGTCTGCCACCCAAAAATCTCCTTTAAAGGTTAATTCGTTTTTACGCCTTGGATAGTAAATGATATTATAACACCATTTGTTATCTATAAAACTACTGTCTGCTAGCACGTAATTATAGGTCTGAATTCCGGTTCTAGAAATTGGACTTGTAAAACTTTTATCAAAAAACTTTAAGTAGTTATCATATACATCGTAATCCGAGTATAGGTCATCTACAAAGTCTATAATAATTTGATTATTACTAAAACCTGAGTTTTTATTACCTTTTAATACTTCGCGTTTTTCGTTTATAATATTATCACCATACACTTGGCTAGAGGACTCATTAATAAACATTGGCAAATACGTTTTACCTGTTACGTTAGAGGTATCTACTTGCTCAAAAACAAACTCCATACCTTTAAATAGCTTACTTTTCATTAATGAGCTATCGATTGTATTTAGGTCAAATTCTACTTTTTCGTATTTATCGTATTGGTATTGTTTGTACTTTTTTAATCCATTGCTACGTTTATTTGCCCATATTTTTCGGAGGATATCAATCGCTGGATTATTTTTTTTGGATTGCTTACCAGATACTATGACTACTTCATCTAAAGCTGCAACTTCTTCTTTTAAAATAACTTTTAAGTCGTAATTTACTTTTTTAGTTAGCTTAATTTCTTGAGTTTCAAAACTTATAAATGATATAGATAGTGTTTCCCAGGTATTACTATCTTCCATATAAAAACGTCCTTCTTCATTAGTAATAACACCAATTGAAGACCCTTTAAAAATTACATTTGCAAAAGACACTGGCTGGTCATACTCATCAAATACAACACCACTTACTTTTGTTTGTGCAATTGCAAAAAGACTTCCAAATAAAAAAAAGAGGCAAAAAAATTTACTATTCATATATGGTTATTTAATACAAAAAGCTTCATCAACAATCATGCTAATGAAGCTTTTGATAAATCTAAAATACTATTTTTTATTTATACATTACCTTTTTAACAGCTGTGATAACATCTTTATGGTCTGGTAACCACTCTGCTAACAATACTGGAGAGTAAGGTGCAGGTGTATCTGCTGTATTAATTTTTATAACTGGCGCATCTAAATAGTCAAATGCTTCGCTTTGTACTAAATATGTAATTTCTGTCGCTACGTTACCAAAAGGCCAAGCTTCTTCTAAAACAATTAAACGATTAGTCTTTTTAACAGACTTTAAAATTGCTGCTCTATCCATTGGACGCACTGTACGTAAATCGATAATCTCACAAGATATACCTTCTTCAGCTAATTTATCTGCTGCGATATAAGCTTCTTTAATAATCTTACCAAAAGATACGATTGTTACATCTGTACCTTCTCTTTTTATTTCGGCAACACCTAATGGTATTGTGTATTCTCCTTCTGGCACTTCACCTTTATCACCATACATTTGCTCGCTTTCCATAAAGATCACAGGATCGTTATCACGAATAGCAGATTTTAATAACCCTTTAGCATCATACGGATTTGATGGCACTACAACTTTTAAACCTGGTGTGTTTGCAAACCAATTTTCAAAAGCTTGAGAGTGTGTTGCTGCTAATTGTCCTGCACTTGCTGTTGGACCTCTAAATACTATTGGACAATTAAATTGACCTCCAGACATTTGTCTAATTTTAGCTGCATTATTAATTATTTGGTCAATACCAACTAACGAAAAGTTAAACGTCATGTATTCTACGATTGGTCTGTTACCTGTCATGGTAGACCCTATAGCAATACCTGCAAAACCAAGTTCGGCAATTGGTGTGTCAATAACACGTTTTGCACCAAACTCATCTAACATCCCTTTTGACGCTTTATAAGCACCATTATATTCTGCTACTTCTTCTCCCATTAAAAAAATGCTCTCATCTCTACGCATTTCTTCGCTCATGGCTTCGCAAATAGCTTCTCTAAATTGAATTGTCTTCATCTAATTAATAATTTGAAAAGCAAAAATAACAATAAATGAAAAACTTTAGACTAAAGAATTATTTAAAATTTACTATGCATGCATAGTATTTTTTCAAAATAAAATAATTATCTTCGTAACCGTAAGATTTAAGCGCATTTTTTATGCCTAAATTTGTTCAAAAATAAAATTAAGGTTAGACGTACTATATCGTTATAGTTGATTACATCTAACGTAACAGAACTCATAAAAAACAAAAAAATATGAAAATTTTAGTGTGTATTAGTCATGTACCAGATACGACATCAAAAATTAATTTTACAGATGGAGATTCAAAATTTGACACAACTGGAGTACAATTTGTAATTAATCCTAATGACGAATTTGGTTTAACACGTGCCATGTGGTTTAAAGAAAAACAAGGTGCATCTGTAGATGTTATTAATGTTGGAGGTCCTGAAACAGAACCTACATTACGTAAAGCATTAGCTATTGGTGCAGACTCTGCAATTAGAGTGAATACTGAAGCTAAAGATGGTTACCAAGTCGCTAAAGAAATTGCTAAAGTTGTAAAAGATGGTAGTTATGATTTAGTAATTGCTGGTCGTGAGTCTATTGATTATAATGGAGGAATGGTACCTGGTATGATTGCAGAAATGGTTGACGCTAATTTTGTAACTAATTGTATCAGTTTAGAGTTAGATGGCACTAACGCTAAAGCTGTTAGAGAAATTGATGGTGGTAAAGAAAGCGTATCTACTGCACTACCTTTAGTAATTGGTGGTCAAAAAGGATTAGTTGAAGAGAGTGATTTACGTATACCAAATATGAGAGGTATTATGCAAGCACGTCAAAAACCATTAAATGTTTTAGAACCAATAGGTGCATCAGTAGAAACAGCGTCTGTTAAGTTTGAAAAACCAGCTCCAAAAGGTGCTGTAACGTTAGTGTCGCCAGATAATTTAGATGAATTAATTAACTTACTTCATAACGAAGCTAAAGTCATTTAATTAGTAATTAATCTTAAAACAAAAAAAACATGTCAGTTTTAGTATATACAGAATCAGAAAACGGAACCTTTAAAAAAACAGCTTTTGAAGTTGCATCTTACGCCAAAGCAGTCGCTGACCAATTAGGTACGACAGTTACAGCAGTTGCAGTTAACGCCAATGATGTTTCAGAATTAGGAAAATACGGAGTAGATAAAGTATTAAAAGTATCTGATGATGCTTTAAAAAACTTTAATGCAAAATCATACGCTTCGGCAATTGCACAAGCAGCAAAAAACGAAGGGACTAAGGTCGTAATATTAAGTCAAAGTGCAGATAGTAAATATTTAGCACCAATATTATCTGTAGGTTTAGAAGCAGGTTACGCATCTAATGTAATGGAAGTACCAACTTCAACAGCTCCTTTTACAGTTAAACGTACTGCTTTTACAAATAAAGCATTCAACTTAACAACAATAGATACAGATGTTAAAATTGTTGGAGTCTCTAACAATTCTTACGGATTAATAGAAAATAATGGTGCAGCTGCAGCTGAAGATTTTTCGCCTAGCTTACCAAATTCAGGTGTAAATGTAGAGTCGGTTGATAAAGCAACAGATAAAGTTACAATTGCTGATGCAGAAATAGTAGTATCTGCAGGTCGTGGAATGAAAGGACCAGAAAATTGGGGAATGATTGAAGAGTTAGCAGATGTTTTAGGTGCAGCAACAGCATGCTCTAAACCAGTATCTGACTTAGGTTGGAGACCTCATAGTGAGCACGTTGGACAAACAGGAAAACCTGTAGCTTCTAACTTATACATTGCTATCGGAATATCTGGAGCTATACAGCATTTAGCAGGTATTAATGCCTCTAAAGTAAAAGTAGTTGTTAACACAGATCCAGAAGCGCCTTTCTTTAAAGCAGCAGATTATGGTGTTGTTGGAGATGCTTTTGAAGTTGTCCCACAACTTATTGAAAAATTAAAAGCGTTTAAAGCAGCAAACGCATAATTTTTTATAAATTTAAGTTCTATTAACAAAGGACTGTTTAAATTATGTACAAAAACTGCCTAGTGCAGTTTGGTAAAGTCCTAATTTAAGCAGTTCTTTGCTTTTTAAATACTATGAGTTTAGTCCGATTAAATATAAAAGGCATATCGTATAGCCAAACACAAAATGGCGCTTACGCACTAATTTTAAACGAATTAGATGGCGACCGAAAACTACCAATTGTTATTGGTGCTTTTGAGGCGCAATCCATTGCTATAGCTTTAGAAAAAGAAATAAGACCTCCAAGACCATTAACTCACGATTTATTTAAAAACTTTGCTGACCGCTTTGATATTGTAGTCAAACAAGTCATTATACATAAATTGGTAGATGGTGTTTTCTATTCTTCTTTAATTTGCGAACGCGATAATATTGAAGAAATTATAGATGCTAGAACTAGTGATGCTATAGCATTAGCATTACGATTTAATGCTCCTATTTTTACTTATAAAAACATATTAGATAAAGCAGGAATCTATTTGAAAGTAGATCCAACAAAGAAAGAGGATCCAGATAATATCTTAATTGAAGATATTATTAACGAGGAATTAGAGATGGAACCTTCTCAAGACGATTATATTTCCAAAACAGTAGAAGAATTACACAACCTTCTAGACGAAGCTGTAACTAACGAAGATTACGAAAAAGCAGCTAAAATAAGAGACGAAATCTCTAAACGATAATCCCTTTACAATGAAACATTTTGCACTTGCTATTGTAGCGACCCTAATAAGTATTACGTCTATTTTTGCCCAAGACATTGAAAAAGATTGGCAACTCGAGGCCAGCAAAACAAAACTAGACTCTACAAGTATTAACCTATTGGCTAATGACATACTTACTTTAAAAGAAGGCGCATTTACACACAATAATCAAACGGGAGATTATCTATTTCAAAATAATGTATTAGTCTTTTATTACGATACTCCAGCAGATGTAACTAAACGACTTAAAGTACAAACATTAACAGACTCTACATTAGTATTCAAAGAAAAACAAAACGTCTATTTTTTTAAAATAAAAGAAAAAACAGCTGCTCAACTAGCAGTATCAGAAGCCAATAAAATTATACCAAGCGAAGGATTTTCGTTTAATAGTTTATGGCGTGGCGCCTTAGGTATGGTAGCCCTAATTTTTATCTCGTTTTTATTTAGTAGTAACCGTAAAGCAATCGATTGGAAGATTGTTGGAATAGGTCTAGCCTTCCAACTATTAATTGCTATTGGTGTTTTAAAAGTTGAATTTATTAAAACTGCTTTCGAGTTTGTTGGTGGTTTATTTATAAGTGTATTAGATTTTACTAGAGCAGGAAGTAAATTTTTATTTGAAGGTTTAGTGGTAGATATGGATACCTTTGGATTTATTTTTGCTTTTCAAGTTTTACCAACTATTATATTCTTCTCTGCATTAACGTCTTTATTATTTTATTTAGGAATTATCCAACGTGTAGTAAAAGCTATGGCTTGGCTATTATCTAAAGCACTTAAAATATCTGGTGCAGAAAGCTTAAGTGTCGCAGGAAATATCTTTTTAGGTCAAACAGAAGCACCTTTACTTATTAAGGCATACCTAGAAAAAATGACTAAATCAGAAATGCTATTAGTTATGATTGGTGGTATGGCAACAGTTGCAGGAGCAGTACTTGCTGCCTACATAGGCTTTTTAGGAGGAGATGATGAAGCTTTAAGATTATTTTATGCTAAGCACTTATTAGCAGCATCTGTAATGGCAGCTCCAGGAGCGATAGTAATCTCAAAAATACTATTTCCACAAACAGAAGAGGTAAACACTGACGTTGAAGTGTCACAAGATAAAATAGGGTCAAATATTTTAGATGCTATAGCAAACGGAACGACTGAAGGATTAAAATTAGCTGTTAATGTTGGTGCAATGCTACTAGTTTTTGTTGCATTTATTGCAATGGTTAACGGAATCCTTGGATGGGTTGGAGATGTTACTTCTTTAAACGAATGGATTGAACATAATACAAGCTACACTGCCTTATCATTAGAGCTTATTTTGGGTTACATATTTGCACCTTTAATGTGGTTAATTGGTGTTGCACAAATAGATATGGCACTTATGGGACAGTTACTAGGTATTAAATTAGCAGCAAGTGAGTTTGTTGGATACATCCAATTAGCAGAACTTAAAGACGTTGCCCAAGCAACTCACTTAACTTACGAGAAATCTATAATTATGGCAACGTATATGCTTTGTGGTTTCGCCAACTTTGCATCTATTGGTATTCAAATTGGAGGTATTGGATCATTAGCTCCAGGACAACGTAAAACGTTATCTAAATTTGGAATGAAAGCATTATTGGGTGGTACTATAGCCTCACTAATTTCTGCTACAATTGCTGGTATGATTATCGGATAGACAGTTAATAACTTTTTATATATATTTTAGGGTTGACATTTTAATGTTAACCCTTTTTTATACTTTTAAATTCTTGAAAACTTAATAAAAATGAAACAATACCACGACCTAGTACAACATATATTAGAACACGGAAACGTAAAAGGAGATCGTACAGGAACAGGCACAAAAAGTGTTTTTGGCTATCAAATGCGTTTTGATTTAAGTGAAGGTTTTCCAATGGTAACCACTAAAAAATTGCATTTAAAATCCATTATTTATGAGTTATTATGGTTTTTAAAAGGCGATACAAACATTAAGTATTTAACAGATAATGGAGTTAAAATCTGGAATGATTGGGCTGATGAAAACGGAGATTTAGGACCTGTTTATGGACACCAATGGAGAAATTGGAATAGTGATGAAATAGACCAAATTAAAGATGTTATACATAGCTTAAAAAACAATCCAGATAGTAGACGTATGTTAGTCTCAGCATGGAATCCTTCAGTATTGCCAGACAACTCAAAAAGTTTTTCAGAAAACGTTGCCAATGGTAAAGCTGCATTACCACCTTGTCATGCTTTTTTTCAGTTTTATGTAGCAGATGGTAAACTTTCGTGTCAATTATACCAACGTAGTGCTGATACTTTTTTAGGTGTTCCTTTTAATATTGCATCATATGCATTATTTACTATGATGATGGCTCAAGTTTGTGGTTATAAAGCAGGTGATTTTATACACACCTTTGGAGATGCACATATTTATAGCAATCATTTTGAACAATTAGAATTACAACTTTCTAGAGAGATTAGACCATTGCCAACAATGAAAATTAACCCTGATGTTAAAGATATTTTTGAATTTAAATTTGAAGATTTCACCTTAGAAAATTATAATCCACATCCACACATAAAAGGTGCTGTAGCTGTATAAATTTATCAAATGAAATATATCTATTTATGTTTATTTTTGTTTTCAAGTTTTGCATTTAGCCAATCAAAACCTGAATATAATCGCGAAAAAGCAATATTTCCTGGTTGCCAGAGTGCAGAGGATTTAGAATTATGTTTTGAAGATAAGGTTTTACAATTCATAGATTCTTCATTAACAAAAAGTGTAAAAACTAAAATAATCCGTCATTCAAAAAAAGATACACTAGACCTATCTGCCAATTTATTTTTTAACGAAGAAGGAGATTTAATAAAAAAAATGTCTGGATTTCATATTTATATGGACAGTTTAAAAAATGAATTAAATTATCTTGAGGATAGTTTTCCTAAAGTATTACCTGTATTAGACAAATATGATAATGGAGTTGCCGATTATAAAAACCTACTCCTGGGTTTTAAAATTAATAGAGCAGATAGTACCATTATACCATTAAAAAACTACATACCTAAAGATGTTCCGTTTTCTCTAGTAGAACAAGTACCTGTATATCCAGGTTGCGCTCCAAGTTTACTCCAAGAAGCAGCAAGAAAATGTATGAGCAATGCTATTGGCAGACACGTGCTACAAAATTTTAATACTAACTTAGCATCTACACTTAATTTGCCTTCTGGAGTTATCAGAATATATGTTGGTTTTAAGATAGACAAAGAAGCCAAAGTTGTGAACATACTAACTAGAGCGCCACATCCTGCTTTAGAAAATGAAGCCAGAAGGGTAATAAAACTTTTACCTCAACTAGAATCACCAGGAATGCAAAAAGGTAAGGCAGTAAACGTTCCTTACGGTTTACCAATAACCTTTAATATTGCAGAGACAGCTGCTCAAAGAAAAGAACGTAAAAGGCTTAAACGCAAAAAAAGAAAGGAATAACTGTAGACCAATTTTAGCATATTAAAACCTTATAACTTTATAACACTATTATCTGTGGCTGCATAATCACTCCATACATAAGCGTCTGCCTCTACTTCGTTTTCCCATTGTCCATCAACAACATATTTAAACTCGTAAGCCTGACCAGCTTCTAGATTTACAGTCCCTTTAAATGTTCCGTTTTTCAACTTTTTTAATGGTTCGGCTGCAGTATTCCATTCATTCCAATTACCTGCAACAGTAACTTGCTTTGCTCCTGCTGCTGGAACAGTAAAAGTGACTTTACAAACGGGTTTACTCTTTAAAAATTGTTTCTTAATAGCCATAATATTAATGTTTTAAAGCTCTAAAATTAGATAAGATTTTTTCAGTCATCAACATAAAAATTAATTAATTTTAAACTTTTATGAGATTATTAAAATTAACGCTTAAAATCATCATTTTCATTAAATTAAGTATACTAAATTGTTAATAATAACAGCACAAAAACAACTGTAAATAACTGACAATCAAACTAAATCGATTTCGTTTAAAATTTACAAAATCAAATATCATAAAATCATTAACTTTACATTATAATAGTTAGCTATGTTTGGATTAAAGAAAAAAGAAAAACCGCAAATAGATAAAGAACAGTTAGAATTAATTAAAAATGCACAACGCAGGATTAAGCAAAAAAAGCGATTATACGCTCATTTTGTAATTTTCTTAATTGGGGCAATTTTTTTAATAATTGCAAATACAGTTTTAGGCATTGGCAAAGACACTAAGTTTTTTGGCATTAATTGGTTTGTATTTGCCATAATGGCTTGGTTATTTATCTTTTTATACCATGTATTTAATGTGTTTGTAACCTCTAAATTTATGGGTAAAGAATGGGAAGATCAACAGTTAGCCAAACTTGTAAATAAACAAAACGTTAGAATAGAAAAACTTAAACTACAAGTTGAAAAAGAAGATCTAACCATTGCTAAAAGTGAAGTATTTAATAAACAACAAACTAAAGCTGTAAACAACCTCACCATGATTGTTGCTGCTGGCGAAAATAATGAAATTGGTAAAAACAACGACCTTATATGGCATTTACGCGACGATTTAAAACGTTTTAAAGCCTTAACTTCTGGTCACTACATTATTATGGGTCGCAAAACGTTTGAGAGCTTTCCAAAGCCACTACCAAATCGTACTCACATAGTAATATCTAGGCAATCTAATTATAAAGCACCTGAAGGTGTTATAATTGTTGGTAGTATAGAAGAAGCTATTAACTTATCTAAAAATGATTCGCAACCCTTTATAATTGGTGGAGGAGAAATTTATAAACTAGCCATGCCTTATGCATCCAAAATTGAATTAACTCGTGTACATTCTAATTTTGATGCAGACACCTTTTTTCCTGAAATTGACATGATACAATGGAAAGAAACCGCAAATACCTTTCATAAAAAAGATGAAAACCATCAATTTGAATTTTCTTTTTTAACTTTCCAAAGAGTGTAATCAACTTTAAAACAACACATAAAACAACTTAAATTAATTTTAATTCAAGTTTAACACCAAAAACATACCTACTAGTATCTTTTAAATTTATTTTTGTTACATGCTACAAAACGAAAAATCAGAACTTACTAAACAAATTATTTTAGACGAATCGTTTAAGCTGTTTTATGAAAACGGTTTTAAAACCACGAGTGTTGACAAAATAATGAAGGCAACCAACTTAACTAAAGGTGCTTTTTACCATCACTATAAAAACAAAAAAGAACTTGGACTTGCAGTGATAAGTTTAAAAGTACAAAAAAGAGTTTATAAGGGTATGATTGATCCTTTGTTCCAATCTGGAAATGCAATACAGATTTTAGAAACAACATTTTTAGAACGATTAAAATCTTTTCCTGTTTATGAAAAGCAACATGGCTGTCCAATGAATAATTTTATAAATGAAGTTGGAGATTTAGAAGTAGCCTATCAACTAGTATTAAGACGAATTATTGATGATTGGAAAAAAGCATTAATACAGCTAATTGAAAGAGGTCAATATGAAAACACTATTAAAAAAAACATATCAAGCAATGCAATTGCAGTTTATTTAATCAGTGCTTTTGAAGGGATTAGAGGTATAAGAAAATTGTATAATAACGATGACATCCTTGAAGAGTACATTACAGCCTTATCATTATACATAAAACAAATAAAAACTTAATTTTTTTTATAGCAAAACATACCTCTTAGTATGTTTTATTTAAAATAATATATATTTATATGAAAACTGAACAAAACAAAAGAAGAGATTTCATCAAAAAAGCAGCATTAACAAGTTTGGTAGCTCCACATTTAGCATTTTCTAGTTCTGCTAAAGACAATAAAACACCTAATTTAGATGTAACTCCACCTAAAGTATTATTTTTTGATGTCAATGAAACTTTATTAGACTTAACAGCTATGAAAGATAGTGTAGGTAAAATATTAGATAACAGAAAAGATTTATTACCCTTATGGTTTACAACAATGTTACAATATTCATTAGTTAGTACAGTTGGTAATCAATATAACGATTTTGGTATAATTGGTGCAGCTGCTTTACAAATGGTAGCTTCAAACCACGGGATTACACTATCCGAAACGGAAGCAAAAGAAGCTATTTTGGGGCCAATAAGATCTTTACAAGCCCATCCCGAAGTTAAAGCTAGCTTAAAAAAGCTAAAAGATGCAGGATATACATTGGTATCATTTACAAATTCTTCTAACAAAGGTGTCGAAACTCAGTTTAAAAACTCTGGATTACTTGACTATTTTGACAAAAGATTAAGCGTAGAGGATATTGGTAAATTTAAACCTCATGCTGATTCTTATCGTTGGGCTGCAAGACAAATGAAAATAAAACCTGAAGAGTGTCTTTTAGTTGCTGCACATGGTTGGGATATTGCTGGAGCACTTTGGGCAAATTGGCGTGGCGCATTTATAAGCAGACCAGGAGCACAATTGTATCCTTTAGCGGACAAACCAGAAATAATTGCAAAAGATTTAGCTTTAATTACAGAACAATTAATAGCTTTAAAATATAATAACAACTAAAAAAACAATATATGAAATTAGAGAACAAAGTCGTTATAGTCACTGGATCATCTAGAGGAATAGGCAAAGAAATAGCTGAATTATTAGCAAAACATGGTGCCAAAGTAGTAGTAAATCATTCCAATAGCAAAAAGGATGCTGACCTTACAGTACAAAGCATTACAGACAATGGTGGTGACGCAATAGCTATTAAAGCAGATATAAGTAACAGAGAAGCTGTTACAAAACTTTTTAACCAAACTTTATCACATTATGGCAAATTAGACGTGCTAATTAATAATGCAGGTGTAATGATTTCAAAAAAAATAAAAGATAATAATCAAGAGGATTTTACAAAACAATTTGATATTAATGTTAGAGGTGTATTTAATACTTTGCAAGAAGCCGATAGCAAATTAGCAGATAATGGTATAATTATTAACGTGTCGTCTAGCACTGTAAAGCTTATGTTTCCAACTTATGCACTTTACTCTGCTTCTAAAGCTGCTGTAGAGCAAATGACAAGAGTATTTTCTAAAGAAATTGGTAGAGGTATCTCTGTCAATGCAATTGCGCCTGGAGCTACAGAAACTGAATTGTTTTTAAATGGAAAATCTCAAGATTTTATAGATAAATTAAGTAGCATGAATGCTTTTAATCGATTAGCAAAACCAATAGATATTGCAAAAGTCGTTTTGTTTTTAGCTAGTGACGATTCTAAATGGATATCTGGACAAGTCATTGGAGCAAATGGCGCTTTGATATAGGCTTAGAATATTTTTTGAAAGTATAAATCATAAATTAAAATACTTGAATCTTATCTTTTAATTTTTGTTAATTTTGCAGCATGGTAAAAGACATTCAACTTCGTATTTCTTTAAAGGAAGAAGAGATTCCAGATATTTTAATTAAAAAATCTGCAGAATGGCTATCCATGTCTAGAGAGGACATCACTGGTATTAAAATATTACGTAAATCTATTGATGCCAGAAAGCCTAAAATAATATTAAACTATAAAGTATCTGTTTACATAAAAGAACCAGTTCCAGAAACTTCAGATTATACGTTTAACTATAAAGATGTATCCAAAGCTAAACCAATTCATATTATTGGATTTGGTCCAGCTGGTATGTGGGCAGCATTGCGCTGTATAGAATTAGGATTTAAACCAATTGTTTTAGAGCGTGGTGCCAATGTAAAAGACAGACGTCGTGACTTAAAAGCTATTAATCAGGACCATTTTGTAAATGAAGATTCTAATTATTGTTTTGGAGAAGGTGGAGCAGGAACCTATAGTGATGGTAAATTATATACACGAAGCTTAAAGCGAGGTGATGTACGTCGTATTTTTGAAAACCTTGTATATCATGGTGCAACAGATCAAATTTTGGTTGATGCCCATCCACATATTGGGACCAATAAACTTCCTAAAGTCGTTCAAAACATTAGAGAAAATATAATAAAGTTTGGAGGCGAAATTCATTTTAATACGCGTGTTACAGATTTTACCATTAAAAATAATAAGATTGAAGCTATACAACTGCAAAATGGCGAGGAGTTAAATACAGACAAAGTAATTTTAGCCACAGGACATTCTGCTCGTGATATTTTTCAATTATTACACGATAAAAATATTGCAATCGAAGCAAAATCTTTTGCAATGGGTGTCAGAGCAGAACATCCACAACATATTATAGACAGCATACAATACCATTGTGAAGGACCAAGACCAGAATTATTACCTGCAGCATCCTATAGTTTGGTGCAGCAAGTTAATGGTCGTGGTGTTTACAGTTTTTGCATGTGTCCAGGCGGATTTATAGTACCTGCAGCAACAGCCAACGGAGAAGTTGTTGTTAACGGAATGTCACCTTCTAGACGAAATAATAAATTTGCAAATTCTGGAATAGTTGTAGAAATTAATGCAGAACGTGATCTTAAAAAATACGAACAATTTGGTGCTTTAAAAGCTTTAGAATTTCAAAAGGATTTAGAAAAACTAGCCTTTACTGCAGGAGGACGTAGCCAAGTTGCACCAGCACAACGCATGACCGATTTTGTAGAAGGAAAGCTATCTAATACTTTAAATGAAACTTCTTATCAACCAGGTTTAAATAGTGCACCACTACATAGTTTATTTCCTAAATTAATTGGAGCGTCTTTAAGAAAAGGCTTTAAAGCTTTTGGTGATAAAATGAAAGGTTATTATACTGAAGAAGCTAATATAATTGGTGTAGAATCACGTACCTCATCTCCTGTTAGTATACCAAGAACTGAAAATTTAGTACATCCAGAAATCATAAATTTATTTCCATGTGGTGAAGGTGGTGGTTATGCTGGCGGAATTATTAGTGCTGCTATGGATGGTGAGCGTTGTGCAGAAGCTGCAACAGGAAACCTTTAATTTAATTAGACTTTAATTATAGTCATTAATAGCGATACAACCTTAATTACTAAGGTTAAACCTTAAGTAAATCTTAATATCTGACATGCTACAGATACAGATATTATTCTTATTTTCGCTACTTAAATAAGAAAGCAATGAAAGCATATATATTTCCAGGTCAAGGTGCCCAATTTACAGGAATGGGTCTTGATTTATACGAAAACTCACCAGAAGCACAACATTTATTTGAAGATGCTAATGCCATTTTAGGTTTTAACATTACAGACGTTATGTTTGAAGGTACTGCAGACCAACTAAAAGAAACGAAGGTTACGCAACCTGCTATATTTTTACACTCTGTAATCTTAGCTAAAACTTTAGGTGATAGTTTTAAACCAGAAATGGTTGCAGGACATAGTCTAGGAGAATTCTCGGCATTAGTAGCTGCTGGAGCTTTAAGCTTTGAGGATGGTTTAAAATTAGTATCGCAACGTGCTCAAGCTATGCAAAAAGCATGCGAGTTACAACCAAGTACAATGGCTGCTGTTTTAGGTCTTGAGGATAAAGTTGTAGAAGATATTTGCGCGCAAATAGATGGTGTTGTTGTTGCAGCAAACTATAATTGTCCTGGACAATTAGTAATCTCTGGAGATGTTAGTGCTGTAGAACGTGCTTGCGAAGCGTTAAAAGAAGCTGGTGCAAGACGTGCTTTAATGCTACCTGTTGGTGGCGCATTCCATTCTCCAATGATGGAACCTGCAAGAGAAGAATTAGCTGCTGCTATTGAAAATACAACATTTAGCAAACCAAATTGTCCTATTTACCAAAATGTAACTGCAACAGCAATTACAGATGAAAACGAAATAAAAGCAAATTTAATATCTCAATTAACTGCTCCAGTACGTTGGACACAATCTGTACAACAAATGATTAAAGATGGTGCTACTTTATTTACTGAAGTAGGTCCAGGAAAAGTACTTCAAGGGTTAGTTAAAAAAATAGATAGAGAAGCGCAAACCGAATCTGCAACTTTAGAAACTAAAACGGATGAGTAGTAGAAACATACTAATACTTGGTTTAATTGTTTTTAATATTATTTTAGATCAAGTCTCTAAATTTATTGTTAGAGCTGATGTTATTGCTGGTTCTGAAACTGAAATTTTTGGACAATATTTTACACTTCATAATGTAGAAAATAAAGGTGCCTTTTTAGGTATGGGAAGTGACTTTAGTCCTACCCTTAGAATTGCTTTATTGTTAATCCTACCAATTATTGTTTTAGCATTGGTGTTAAGACACATTATTAAAGATAAAACAATTAATACAATGACCTTAGTCGGGTTTTGCTGCATTATTGGTGGTGGAATAGCTAATGTTTATGACCGAGTTGTTTATGGGTCTGTTACCGATTTTTTACATATCGATTTAGGAGGCGTATTTAGAACTGGTATATTTAATCTGGCAGATGTCTCTGTTATGGTTGGTATGGGTTGCTTAATTGTAGGCAGTTTTAAAAATAAAAAAGCATAAAAAAAAGCCTCGATTTAAATCGAGGCTTTTTTATTTATCTTGCTAAATTACAATCTCTGCAATCTTTTACTTCTCCGTAATACGTTTCACGATATTTATGAAGCGTTTTTACTGGTATGCCTAGCACTTGTTTTTTAATATAAGTTACTTTGGCATTTAGTCGTCCCATTTTAGGAGCAAATCTGTTTTCTTGTCTTGTCTGACGTTTTACTGTAATCAATTTCATTATTTTGTCATTTGCATTAGCGTACAAAGTAAAACAGAATAATTACCAACTACGAATTTAAATAACTAAAATATTGTTAATCAGAATATTAATATGAAATCTCTAAAAATAAGACGCAAAAATTAAGAGATTATCAGTCATAATACTATCTAATTTAGGATTTGTTAATCCTTTTTTAAGGTCTTTTGCCAATTCCAAGCGGATAAAATAGCATCCTCTAAATCATATTCTGCCTGCCAACCTAAAATTTTATTTGCTTTAGATGTGTCTGCGTATGCAGTTACTACATCTCCTGGTCGTCTGTCTACTATATTATAATTTAGCTTTATATTAGATACTTTTTCAAAGGTTTTAATCACTTCTAAAACGGTACTCCCTTGTCCTGTACCAATATTAAACACTTCACAATTGGATTGGTTTTCATTATTTAATAATCTTTGTAAAGCAACAACGTGTGCTTTAGCTGTGTCAACAACATGTATATAATCTCTAACACAGGTTCCGTCTTTTGTTGGATAGTCATTACCAAACACGGATAACTGATCACGTTTACCTATTGCTGTTTGTGTAATGTATGGTATTAGATTTTGAGGGACACCAATGGGCAACTCTCCTATTTTTGCAGACTTATGTGCTCCAATGGGATTAAAATATCGTAATGCTATACTTTGTAAATTAGGATATACTTGACAAGCATCCTTTATAATTTCTTCTCCAATTTGTTTAGTATTACCGTAAGGTGATTGGGCTTCTTTAATTGGTGCTGTTTCGGATATTGGCATACTATCTGCCTGACCATAAACGGTACATGAGGAACTAAAAATAAAGTTAGACACTTTTAATTTTGTTAACTCTTGTAATATATAAACTAAAGTGTTTACGTTGTTCTCATAATACATTAATGGATTAACCACACTCTCTCCTACTGCTTTACTTGCAGCAAAATGAATAACGCCTTGTATGTCTTGATGCGTTTTAAAAAAGGTTTGTACTGCTACCTTACTTTTTAAATCAAGTTTTTCATAAATTGGTGGTTGTCCTGTAATAGATACAATACCTTCTAACACCTCTAGTGAGGCATTAGAGAGATTATCTATAATTACGACTTGATATCCACTATTTTGAAGCTGAACAACTGTGTGCGACCCTATAAAACCTAAACCTCCTGTAACTAATATCTTCATTTGCTTATGCGTGCGTTAAGGATAGAAACGGTATCCTTTTTTTGCTGCCATATATGGCAAAAAAAGATTTTAGTGGATAGCCCGACCCTTGTGGTAACGTCCTAATTGTTTGCTATAAAATCTTTAATAGTTTTTGTTATAAAATCTATTTGATCATCTTCCAACTCGGTATGCATTGGCAATGAAATCACTTCTTTTATTAATTGATTGGTAACTTTAAAATCGGCCTCGTTATACCTTGTATCGCGATATGCTTTTTGTGCATGCAATGGTATTGGGTAATATACACCACATGGGATTCCGTTATCGTTTAGATGCTTTACCAAAGCGTCTCTGTCTACATTTTTAACTTTTAATGTATATTGATGAAACACGTGACAGTTACAGGTATCACAAATACCTTCGCATCCATTTACGGTTTTTGGTGTAATTATGTTTTTTATGTCTTTAAATGCTGCGTTATATTTTCTAGCTGCATTACGTCGTGCATTATTATAGCTATCTAATTTAGGTAATTTTGCATCTAAGACTGCTGCTTGTATTGAGTCTAAACGCGAGTTTACACCTACTACGTCGTGGTGATAACGCTCATACATTCCGTGATTTACAATCCCTCTAATGGTGTGTGCTAAATCATCATCGTTAGTAAATATTGCTCCTCCATCTCCATAACACCCTAAATTTTTAGATGGAAAAAAAGAGGTTGATGCGACATGACCAATGGTTCCTGATTTTGCTTTAGTACCATCAGAATAGGTATAGTCTGCACCAATACCCTGTGCATTATCCTCTATTATATATAAATTATGCTGTTTTGCTAAATCCATTAATGCTTCCATATTGGCACACTGACCAAATAAGTGGACAGGTACAATCGCTTTGGTTTTTGGCGTAATGGCTTTTTTAACAGCGTCTATATCTATATTAAAAGTTTCTGGATCTACATCTACTAAAACTGGAGTTAGCTTTAATAAAGCTATTACCTCAACGGTTGCTGCAAAGGTAAAGTCTGCAGTTATGACTTCATCACCTTGCTCTAAACCTAATCCCATCATTGCTATTTGTAACGCATCTGTCCCGTTTGCACACGGAATGACATGTTTTACACCTAAGTAGTTTTCTAAGTTTTTTTGAAACTCGTGTACTTTAGGTCCATTAACAAAAGTTGTATTGTCAATTATTTCTTGAATTGAAGAATCTACAACATCCTTTATAGCTGCGTATTGACCTTTAAGATCAACCATTTGTATTTTTTTCATGTCTGTATATATGGTAAACTAGCTTAAGAAGCTTAGCTTTACTTTTAATTTATAATTATCGAATTTACAAAAATACCAAACGCTAAGCAATGAATTGTTTATTTTAGCAAAAATAGATACGTGAATTTACTTTATAATATAGCAATACAACTTACTTCTGTTGTTTTAAAACTTTTAAGTTTGTTTAATAATAAACTTAAATTAGGAGTTAATGGTCGTGCGACAACTTTTACTAAACTAAATCAATTATTACACAAGAAGTCAAAAACATTATGGTTTCATTGTGCGTCTTTAGGCGAATATGAGCAAGGTTTACCCATCTTTACAGAATTAAGAAAGGATTATCCAAATCATAAAATTATACTCTCTTTTTTTTCACCATCAGGTTTCGAAATAAGAAAAAACGCTCCCTTTGCAGATCTTGTAGTTTACTTACCGTTAGACACAAAACAGAATGCCAAGCGTTTTATTAGTCTTGTTAATCCTGAATTAACAGTATTTGTTAAGTATGAAATATGGCCTAATTATTTAAATGAATTAAAAAATAAAACCCTTAAAGCCATATTAATTTCCGCTGTATTTAGAAAAGATCAATCTTTTTTTAAATGGTATGGCAGTCAAACTAGAGATGCTTTATTTGCTTTTGAACACATATTTACTCAAAATGAAACCTCTAAGAAACTTTTAGAATCTATAAATTATAAAAATGTAACCATCTCTGGTGACACACGATTTGATCGTGTATCAAACCAATTAAACATAGATAATAATTTAGAGTTTATTAACGCGTTTAAAAACAATAAACTTTGTATCGTTATTGGAAGCTCATGGCCAGAAGACGAGTCGTTAATAATTGAATTTATTAATAACTATAGTGGTACACCTGTTAAATTTATAATTGCTCCGCATAATATTAAGCCTAAACAAATAGAGAATATCCAGTCAGGCTTAATTAAGCCTACTGTTTTATTTTCCAAAAAAGAAAAACAGGATTTAAAACAATATGACGTTTTTGTTTTAGACACCATTGGTTTGCTAAGCAAAACATATAGCTATGCAGATATAGCTTATGTAGGTGGTGCAATGGGCAACACTGGATTACATAATATACTAGAACCTGCAGTATTTGGAATCCCTATAATTATTGGAAAAAACTATCAAAAATTTCCAGAAGCGTTTGATATGATTAAAAATAAAGGCGTCCAATCAATTTCTAATTTTGCAGAATTAAGCTCTGTATTAAATAGTTTAATAAGCGATACAGATTTAAGATTAACTACCGGTAAACAAAACGAAGATTTTATTAAAAAAAATAAAGGAGCTATAATCCAAATCATGCAGTATTTACGTAAATAAAGCACTATGTACCAAAACCATAATTCTTTATTTACTAATTTAAGTATTATGTTTGACAACATATTAAACACTAAAAACAATAACTAATGAAAAAATTACTATTAAGTGCTGTTCTTGTATCAGCAATAACTTTTACATCTTGTAGAGAAGAGGATAAAAATAACGCAGAACAAGCAGGAGACGCTATTGAGAATGCTGCTGAAGAGACTGGTGAAGCTGTTGAAGATGGATTTGAAGCTACAGGAAAAACAATAGATAATGCTGTAAATGAAACTAAGGAAGCAGGAGAATCTGTTAAAGATGCAGTCAATGAGGTATCTGATGACTTGAAAAAAGATTAATTCTTTTTTTTAATACTTACTAAATTTAAAAAACCTTATCAATTGATAAGGTTTTTTTGTTTTAAACGGACTTGGTTTCAACTTTTATAAATGAAAAAACCTCTTGAAAATCATATGATTAACAAGAGGTCTAGTACTCGGGACGGGACTTGAACCCGTACGTCCTAATGGACATTGGATTTTAAGTCCAACGTGTCTACCAATTCCACCACCCGAGCGAAGGAATATTTTAAGGAAAATTCTCAGAGCGAAAGACGGGATTTGAACCCGCGACCCCCACCTTGGCAAGGTGATGCTCTACCCCTGAGCTACTTTCACAGTCTTTAAATGAACGTGCAATATCGTATTGCGGTTGCAAATTTAGTACTTTTATACAAAGTACAAAGCTTTTTTTGAAAAAATTTTAAAATAATTTATACTTGCTTCTTTTTCACCAACATACGTTTGATCTCATTTAGCTTCATTAAAGCTTCAACAGGTGTTAAGGTGTCAATATCGATATGTAAGATCTCCTCTTTTATATTTTCAAGCAACGGATCGTCCAAATTAAAAAAGCTTAATTGCATTTCATCTTGCATCGATTTTACTTTATCTGTCAATTCTTCGCTTGAATGACTTTTTTCCAGTTTTTTCAAGATCTGATTAGCGCGTCTTAGAACTTGTTGTGGCATTCCAGCCATTTTTGCTACATGTATACCAAAACTATGTTCGCTACCACCTTGGACAAGCTTACGCAGAAATAGCACATTGTCTTTTAACTCCTTTACAGAGACATTAAAGTTTTTAATGCGCTCAAAGGTCTCTGTCATTTCATTTAACTCATGATAGTGGGTTGCAAATAACGTTTTAGGTTTTGCTGGATGCTCGTGTAAATACTCACTAATAGCCCAAGCAATAGAGATTCCGTCATAGGTACTTGTTCCTCTTCCAATTTCATCTAACAAGACTAAACTACGATCTGAGATATTATTTAAGATAGATGCTGTTTCATTCATCTCTACCATAAACGTAGATTCTCCCATTGAGATGTTATCACTTGCACCTACACGTGTAAATATTTTATCGACAACACCTATTCTAGCCTCTTTTGCAGGCACAAAACTACCTATTTGAGCTAATAATACTATTAATGCTGTTTGACGTAAGATTGCTGATTTACCTGACATGTTTGGTCCAGTAATCATTATTATTTGTTGTGCATCTCTATTTAAAAACACATTATTAGCAATATAGGGCTGATCAATTGGCAGTTGTTTTTCAATAACTGGGTGACGACCATCAATAATATCTAAATCATGTGAGTCATCTAATGCTGGATACACATAATTATTATCTGATGCTAATTGTGCAAAACCACATAAACAATCTATTTTGGCTATTAAATACGCATTTTGCTGTACTGGTTTTATATACTGATTCATCCATTGTACCAAATCTGAAAATAATTTTTGCTCGATTGCCATGATGCGTTCTTCTGCTCCTAAAATTTTAGATTCGTATTCTTTAAGTTCTTCAGTAATGTAACGCTCTGCGTTTACCAACGTTTGTTTACGGATCCACTCTTCCGGAACTTTATCTTTGTGTGTGTTTCTTACTTCTATATAATACCCAAAAACATTATTAGATGCTATTTTAAGAGATGTAATCCCTGTACGCTCACTTTCGCGTTGTAACATTTTATCTAAATAATCTTTTCCTGAAGTAGACAGTGCTCTAAGCTCATCTAATTCGGATGAAAATCCAGCAGCAATCGTGCTTCCTTTTAGGATATTAACTGGTGCTTCCTCGTTTAAAGTTTCTTTAATTTTTTCGCGAAGCACATTACAACTTTGCAAATTATCTCCTATAACTTTAAGAGACTCATTATCGCAACTAGATGACAACTCCTTAATAGGGATTATAGCTTCTAAAGAATTTTTAAGTTGAATTACTTCCCGAGGACTTACTTTTTGCGTTGCTATTTTAGAAATCAAACGTTCTAAATCGCCTATTAGTTTTATATGATGCTGAATCTTGTCCAATACAACACCTTCAGTTTTTAGATAATACACCACTTCGTGACGTTGCTTAATTTGATCTATTTGCTTTAAAGGCAATGCTAGCCAACGTTTAAGCAATCGTCCTCCCATTGGAGAAATGGTTTTATCAATAATATTTAGTAAGGTAACAGCGTTATTGTTTGTAGAGTTGTAAAGCTCAAGGTTTCGGATGGTAAAACGGTCCATCCATACATAGTCATCCTCTGCTATACGCGAAATTGAAGAGATATGCTCTAGTTTGTTGTGCTGTGTTTCGGCTAAATAATGAAGTATAGAACCTGAAGCTATAATACCTTCATTTAAATTTTCAACTCCAAATCCTTTTAAGGACTTAGTATCAAAATGTTTTAATAATGTCTCATTTGCATAATCTGATTGATAGACCCAATCTTCAAGATTAAACGTGTGAAAATCTGCACCGAAATAATCTGTAAATTTATTACGCTTTGGTTTTGCAACTAATACTTCACTTGGACTAAAATTTTGAAGTAGCTTATCTATATACTCTTGATTTCCTTGAGAGGTTAAAAACTCTCCTGTAGATATATCCAAAAACGAAATCCCAATATTAACCTTGCCAAAGTAAACTGAACATAAAAAGTTATTTGTTTTGGATTGTAACACCTCATCATTTAGCGCAACTCCTGGCGTTACCAACTCGGTTACACCACGCTTAACGATATTTTTGGTTTGCTTAGGGTCCTCTAATTGGTCACAAATAGCAACACGTTCTCCTGCTTTTACTAATTTAGGCAAATAGGTATTTATAGAGTGATGCGGAAAACCTGCCAGCTCTGTCTCGCTATCACTTCCTGCGCCTCGTTTAGTTAAAGTAATACCTAAAATACCTGCTGCCTTTATAGCATCTTCGCCAAAGGTTTCGTAAAAATCCCCAACTCTAAATAATAACATTGCATCAGGATACTTAGCCTTGATTGCATTGTATTGCTTCATTAACGGAGTGACTTTTTTGCTTTTTGTTGCCAAAGGATATACGTTTTTATTAAGTTTGCAATGTAACTAAATATTGATTTTTTAAGAAGTCTATTTAAGTTTAGTTATTGATAATTATTCACAATTATTTTGATGAGAAAACTAAAAAACAGCGAATTAGACCGATTGAGTGTAAACGACTTTAAATCTGCAGAAAAAACACCGTTAATTATTGTTTTAGACAACATTAGAAGTTTAAATAATATTGGTAGTGTATTTAGAACTAGTGATGCCTTTTTAGTTGAAAAAATATACTTATGCGGAATCACTGCAACACCACCACACAAAGACATACATAAAACAGCTTTAGGAAGTACGGACACTGTAGCTTGGGAACATATTGAAAACACTTTAGATTTAGTTGAAAAACTTAAATCTGAAAATGTTACTATTTGCGCTATTGAGCAAGCTGAAAATGCCACCATGTTAGACGACTTTAAAGTCGAAACTAATAAAAAATATGCTTTGGTTTTTGGTAACGAAGTTAAAGGTGTTGCTCAAGATGTAGTCAACGCAAGCGATGTTGTTATTGAAATCCCTCAGTTTGGGACCAAACACTCGCTTAATATTAGTGTTAGTTGCGGTGTTGTTACTTGGGATATTTTCTCTAAGATAAAAGCCTTATAAGTTTAAATTTCAATTATTCAACTAGTATATCGTTTAAAAACTTTATTTCGCTAATTAAATCACCATTATCGGAAAACCCTTGTATGGAAAGCAAATAATTTGTTTCTGGACCATTGATTATTTTAAAAACCGATTGCCCTTTGCTATCGGTAAAAACTATTGGCTTCCAATCCACCTCTTGCTCTAAATTATCTAAAGTATTAATATATTTGGGAGTATAATAAGTTTTTGCTTTATCAAATCCTGATTCGAAAAAATGTTTTCGGAATAATTCCGTTATATTATTTTTATAATTTGCTGTAGTAAACACATGAAAAATCGTAATTTTTGGCTCTCTTCTAAAAGCTATATCACTAATATCTTCCATCCGGATTTGCAATGCATTAGGCAAACTATAAGTATCCATCCCTTTACCATCCACTTTTAAAAACGCCTCTAAACCTCTGGCTACAAGATAAGTTTCCACACCTCTCCAACTAACCAAACTAGCACCTTCAGCTGCTTTTAAATATTCAAATAAAGTTAGATTTTCGTTATAATAGTGTTCCGGAATCCTCATTGGGTCATAAAACATTATACTGTCTTCGTATTCTCTATATTTTTTCATAAAAGCCCTACTATCCAACCTCATCTTATTAGCCTTACTAGATTTAAGCTTAACAGTGTCTAAATAAGTTGAACTAGTATATATATAACCCAAATCATTATTTTCAAGATTTGTTTTATAAAAATCATTTACCACTAAAGGCGCTCCATTATTTTTATTATAATAAAAGCTATTTAAACTATTAGCCAGCTTTGGAACACTATCAAAATACATGTTAAGAGGCTTGACTAATTTTTCTCCATTGCGAATAAAACCTATTTTTATTGAATCCCCTTTGTACGCTATTAAGTTTTTAAATTTAAAATTAAGCTTACTATTTAAATACGTTTTAGCCACAATTTGATTGTCATCAGAAAGCAAAACCAAATTATTTGACTTTAAAGGACTTACTGTACCTGTTAGACTAAAACCAGATTCAAAATCATAACTATATTTAGGATTGTTATAATCCACAAACGCTTTAGTCGTATACTGCGACCAACCTTGAGTTAAAAGTAACAAATCAATCTTTCTAGTTTTATCTTTTGTGTTTTTATCAAAATAAATCGCTGGATTTTCCACGTAGCCTTTAACATAAGGTGATAGCAAAAAAGCACTTTGTATTGTTGTATATGGTTTATATTCTGTATCAGATTTTAGCACTGATATACTTATGTTACTTTTTACATTTAAGTCTTTTAACTTAAGTTGATATATAATAGAATCTTGAAGAACATTTAATTTTTCAATTTCAATTGTTGAATATTTTTCCGGCTTATACACAAAAAACTGTCGTTCCAATATTGGATTATTATTTTCAAAAACAGTAACTGTATTTACGCCATTAAATAAGGATTTTTTATTTAACTCTAAGATTACAGGCAAACTGTCTTTGATTGCGATCTCAACAAAATCAAATATTTTATTTTTTTGATGAAATAACAACGTGTACTTAGGATGATTGGTTGTTACAGTTGCGCGATTAGATTGAAGTTTTACACTAACAACATCTTTATTTGACGTGTTAACCATGACCGAAACTCCTTGTTTATTAGCCTCAGGAATCATCACTTTAATAATAGTGTCTTTTATAAAAAACTCGGCTATATAAGACTCTGTAGATTTATACTTAAACCTAACACTACCCATCCCTAAATGATACTCATTAAATGTGGTAATTTCTTTTTGATTTGAATCTAAAATGCGTCCACTAAATGCACTGCTCTTACCATTAACCAAAACCTTTAACCCTAATGTATTGCTCACATCCTTTAAAAGGTAACCGCCTTCCGGAAACACCTGAGCGTCGTATACAGTTTGCTTTAGTGTGTTTGTTTTAGGTTTTGGGATATTTCCTTTTATAAAAACCTTAGAAACAAACGTATTAGTCTCTCCAAAGTTTTTCATGTAATTAGTATTAGCTTGGATGAAGTAAAACCCTTCTGGTAAATCTTGATAAAACTGAAATTGTCCAACACCAACACCATTTGTGATTAAGACATTTTTAGTATCCATAAGCACACCATTATCAGTAAACAAACTTACGTATAACACTGAAGTTTGCACTGAAGGCTTATTATAAGCGTCCGAAACATAGGCTTTAAACCAAATAACATCTTCAGCAGAATAGCTTGTTTTATTAGTATGCACATACACTTTTTCAAAAAGTAATTGGTCTTTTTGTAAGGCGGTAATAACAGAATCCAAAGTATTACTTTGCGCGAATGCAAGTTGCGTAATAAAAATAAAAACAAACCTTAGATTATATTTCATTTTAATTGATTGATTGATTGATTGATTGATTGCCAATCAAATTACACAAAATCAACGAAATAAATACTAATGATTATAAAATAAAAATGCAACTAAAAAGAAGAAGCGTTACTTTAACCAAGTAAGGATTAAATAATAGGAACCCAGATTTGCTCTTCAACTTCAGGATTTGAAGGATGGTAATCTTCTGGGAGTTTTTCAAAATGTGGTCTATCATCTAAGTTGTAACCAGATTTAGGCAACCAAGTCGTGTGTATGTATTGCCAAGCCTTAAAAAAACCATCAGGTTTACCCTTATAATTAAATACAGCATACTGACCTGTTGGTATTGTTAAAACCTCCATATCACTTGGTAAAGCTTTTGCATTTGACACCTCAACGCCTATCCATTTTTCAAATAATGTATTAGGAGACATTTTACTGTAATCAAATTGATCATAGATCTGAATTGAAAATTTTTCTGACCCAACACGGTTTACAATATGGTTGCGATTTGGCATAAACTGTTTAGCCAACTTCGCAGTTCCTGGACCATTAGTTGTAAAAGATAAATTTGCTTTTAATCCAACTATAATAATAGGCTTAGTGTTAATAATTTTAGGCGTCATCATTACATATTTGTTTTAATAACCATAAATAATCTGACCTATGTTTAACAAAATCTTTATCTGAGATATCAATAATTTTGACATTAAATTCGGTTTGACTTTTCAAAAACTCTAAATAACCTGCATTAATTTTTTCCAGATAATCATCTTCAATTTCGCTTTCGTACTTACGACCTCGTTTTTTTATATTAGCTTGTAAACGCTCTGTGTTTTGGTATAGATATACATACAAATCTGGTTTTGCAATGTCTTTGTACATCAAGTAAAACAGTTTACGATACAGCTTAAACTCGTCTGGTTGCAGTGTGATTTTAGAAAAAATTAAAGATTTAAAAACATCATAATCGCTAACAATAAAATCTTTAAACAAGTCTAATTGTCCTAAGTCGTCTGTTATTTGCTGGTAACGATCTGCAAGAAAAGACATTTCTAAAGTAAAGGCGTAACGTTGCGGTTCTTTATAAAATTTTGGTAAAAAAGGATTATCTGCAAAACGCTCTAACACTAACTTAGCATTAAAATCTGAAGCTATTTGTGTGGACAAACTGGTTTTACCTGCTCCAATATTACCTTCAATAGCGATGTAATTATGTTTAGAAAAGTCAAATTGCTTGTTAGGATTTTTCAACCAAATTTTAATTTGTTCTAATTCATTAGTATCATCGCAAGTAGCTAACAAATCGTCAACAGACTGTTTTAGTTCTGGATGGATAAAGTTGCCAGCAATTAACTGTAAAGGCTCCAATACAAAACGACGTTTATGAGCTTCGGGATGCGGAATTATTAAATTTTTGTCTTCAATAATTTCATCTTCAAAAAAGATAATATCTAAATCTATTATCCTTGACTCATACCCTTCTGTTTGTTTTGGCGTACGTCCTATTTTTTTTTCAATTTGCAATAAAACACTCAATACCTTTTTAGGTTTAAGCGTTGTTTTTACAGCAATACATGTATTTAAAAAATCATCACCTTCAAACCCAAAGGCTTTACTTTGATACACTTTTGCTATACTTATAATAGTCCCAACTTCTGCAAACACAGCGTCTACAGCGTTTTGTAAGTTTTTAAACTTATCGCCTTTATTACTTCCTAATGCTATGTATACTGTTTTAATCTCCTGCATAATTTCTTCAGCAAAATAACTAAAAGAAATTCACTTAGTGCTTATCTTTATCAAATCTGTTAATAAGTTTTTATGACCTTAAAAGACAAATTGCTTGCTCAAAAAATCTATCTACTTCTAGGTGCGCTTTTTATAACCTCCTTAGTGGTATCTAATCTTATTTTTCAAAAATTTTTTTATTGGTATCCTTTTGACATTGAAATTTTTGGTTCAAAATTATTTGAAGTTTCCGTTGGCATTTTACCTTATCCAATCACCTTTTTAATCACGGATTTAATAAGTGAGATTTACGGTAAAAAACGTGCTAATCAAGTAGTTATTGGCGGAATATTTGCTTCGTTTTTTTCATTATTAATAGTCTTTACCGCTAATGCTGTTTCTGCAACAAGCTGGTCGCCTGTTAATGACAGCCTATTTACTACTGTATTTGGTAATACTATGATTGCTGTATTTGCTAGCATGATGGCTTATTTATTAGCACAATTAGTAGACATCCAGATTTATCATTTTTGGAAACGTATTACTAAAGGCAAGCATTTATGGCTACGTAATAACTTCTCGACTTTTTTATCGCAATTTGTTGACACCTTTTCTGTACTGTTTTTATTATGTGCTTTTGGTGAGATTGGTTGGGATAAATTTGCAGGACTATTAATAAGCGGATTTATATTTAAAGTACTAATTGCCATACTTGACACACCATTTTTATACTTGGGTGTTTACTTATTTAAAAAACGCTTTAAACTTAAGCAAAACGAAGAATTACAACTACTTTAACAAATGCTAAACTTTTATTAAATACTTTTGTTTGGACAACTATTTACTTAAGTTAAACGTAGATAGCTTAAAGATTAAACAACACCATTTAATGAAAAAGAAGCTAAAAATCGCAGGTATATCATTACTAATTCTTGTAGCCTTATTAATTGCAAGTCCTTTTATTTTCCAGAGTCAAATAAAGGATATGGTTAGAAATTATATTAATGAAAGCGTAAATGCCAAAGTTACTTTTGATGATGTAGACTTAAGTTTTATGAGAAGTTTTCCGCAGGCTAACGTTACTTTAGACAATTTAACAATAACCAATGTGGCTCCTTTTGAAAACGATACTTTAGCTAAAGTCCAAATCTTATCGTTAGACATGTCTATTAAAGAGCTTTTTAAAAATGCTAGCGAAGAGCCTATAATTATCAACTCAATAGCAATTGATAATGCATTTATAAATTTAAAGACTAATAAAGATGGTGCTGCAAATTGGGATATTGCCAAAGCATCAGACACACCATCATCAAATAACAATTCAAGTAGTGATGGGTTTGTTTTTGATATCGAAAACTATGGCATTACCAATAGTGCATTTAATTATTTAGATGAAACTAACAATACTATATTTAAAATCACCAATTTAAATCATTCCGGAAACGGAACCTTCTCTGGCGACACATCAGAATTAGACACCAAAACAGAAGCCAACGTAACCTTTAGTATGGATGGCACGGAATTTTTAAGCAACAACAGTTTAAAACTAGATGCCTTAATAGATTTAGATTTAACAAATAGCAAATATACTTTTAAAGAAAACAAAGCTTTAATTAATGATTTGCCATTAGAGTTTAAAGGCTATGTACAATTAATAGAAGCTGGTCAGGATATTGATATTTCATTTGAAAATCCAGGATCTACGTTCAAAGATTTTTTAGCTGTTATACCAAAAACTTATGCTAAAAACTTAGACAATGTTGATACTAGTGGTAACTTTAAAATAAATGGAATAATTAAAGGTCAGTCTACTGAGGCTACCATTCCGACATTAGATATTAATATACTATCAGACAATGCCTCTTTTAAATTTGCCGAACTACCTAAACGTGTAGAAAACATTAATATAAACGTAGAAATTAAAAATGATAACGGAATCGTAGATGATACTTATGTTAACATTAATACATTAAATTTTAAAATAGACCAAGATCAATTTAAGAGTTCGGCCACTATTAAAAATTTAACCAAAAACATGCTGGTTAACGCTAATTTAGATGGTGTTTTAAACTTAGCAAACTTAACAAAAGCGTATCCGATTGAGTTAGAAAATGAATTAAAAGGAATTTTAAAAGCAAAATTAAATACTAGTTTTGATATGAATGCTATTGAAACTAATGCTTATGAACGCATCAAAAACAACGGAAGCGTTAGTCTATCGGATTTTGTGTTTTCGTCTGCAGATATTGTAAATCCAATTAACATCTATAAAGCTTCCATAAATTTTAATCCAGGCACTATCACTTTAGATAATTTTATAGCTACAACAGGTCAATCAGACCTAAATGCAACTGGAAGTATTAATAATTTACTTGGCTTTTTATTAAGTGATAAAAAACTAGAAGGAAACTTTAATGTTAAGTCTAATGTTTTTAAAATTAGCGATTTTATGGTTGAAGGAGGCAGTGAAGCTCCTATCAATCAAAGTACAGAACCTGCTACTGCTTTAAAAATTCCAGCATTTTTAGATTGTACAATTATGGCTGATGCAAAAACTGTGTATTACGATAACTTAATACTAAAAGATGTAAAAGGAAGTCTTAAAATCGCAGATGAGACTGCACGATTAAACAATGTAACCTCTAGTATATTTAATGGTAATTTAAGCCTAGAAGGACTAATAGACACCAAAACAGCAAAACCTACTTTTAATATGAATGTTGGTGCAAAAAACTTTGACATCGCACAATCATTTAATGACTTAAATTTATTACAAGCATTAGCTCCAATAACCAAAGCATTACAAGGTAAGTTAAACAGCTCTATTAACCTATCTGGTACATTAGGCGAAGACTTTACTCCGCTTTTAAATACCATTTCTGGAGATGCGTTAGCAGAGTTGATAACAACACAAATTCAACCTAAAAACAAACAATTATTTTCGTTATTAGAAAGTAAATTAAACTTTTTAGATTTCAGTAAATTAGATTTAAAAGATTTAAAAACTAAGCTTTCATTTAACGATGGTCAAGTAAGTGTTAAACCATTTGATATAAAATATAAGGATATTAAAATGACCGTTGGTGGATCACACACCTTTAGTAATACTATGAACTATCAAGTTGTATTAGATGTGCCAGCAAAATATTTAGGTACAGAAGTCAATAATTTGATAAACAAAATAAATGATGCAGCTGTAAATGACATTAAAATTCCTGTGACTGCATCCATATCTGGAAACACACTAAAACCTCAGGTAACAACAGACCTAACTAGTGGTGTTAAAAACCTAACCTCTCAATTAATTGAAATTGAAAAACAAAAATTAATTAATAAAGGGAAGGACAAACTTACTGATGTTGTTGGTAACATATTAGGCGGAAATAAACCTAAAGACAGCACTAACACACAAAGTAATGCTGGTGTTAAAGATGTTTTAGGTAATATATTAAACGGAAACAACACACCAAAAGACACAACCAAAACAACAAATGACAAGCCTAAAGATCAAGTAAAAGATGCTATAAAAGGGTTGTTTGGTAAAAAGGATAAATAATAAAATTTAAAATTTTAACATTTTTTAGTCGTTTTTAAATGATTTTTTAATGAAATTTAGTTGTTTGGGCTGTTTCTTAAAAAGAAACTGTTAATAATTAGGATTTGTCAAAAATTATGTTAGATTGTAGGTATAACTTTAAAACAATTTGGACTGAATGAGGCAATTAAAAATTACCAAGCAAGTTACCAACCGCGAATCTAAATCACTAGACAAATACTTACAAGACATTAGCAAACTTCCCATGATTACAGCAGAGGAAGAGGTCGAGTTAGCTCAAAAAATTAGAGAAGGCTGTCAAAAATCTTTAGATTTACTTACCACTGCTAACTTACGTTTTGTAGTTTCTGTTGCAAAACAATATCAAAACCAAGGATTAACGTTACCAGATTTAATTAATGAAGGTAATGCAGGACTTGTAAAAGCTGCCAAGCGTTTTGATGAAACTAGAGGATTTAAATTTATTTCTTACGCTGTTTGGTGGATCAGACAAGCAATTCTTTCTGCTTTAGCAGAACAATCTAGAATTGTTAGATTACCATTAAATAAAATTGGATCTATAAATAAGATTAGAAAAGTAACCTCTCACCTAGAGCAAGTTAATCAAAGACCTCCTAGCGCTTCAGAAATCGCAAAAGAGCTTGATTTGACTATAAGTGATGTTAAGCAATCTATGAAAATTTCTAGCAGACACGTGTCAATGGATGCACCTTTAAAAGAAGGTGAAGATTATAGCTTATATGACTTAGTTAGCTCTAACGACTCTCCAAATCCAGATACGCAGTTAATGCGTGAGTCACTAAATACTGAGATTGACAGAGCTTTAGAAACTTTAACACCTAGAGAAAGTGATGTTATTAGACTTAACTTTGGTTTAAGTGATCAACCAGCAATGACGCTAGACGAAATAGGTCGTACTTTTGATTTAACACGTGAGCGTGTAAGACAAATTAGAGAAAAAGGAATCAGACGTTTACGTCAAACTTCTAAGAGTAAGATATTAAAAACCTATTTAGGATAAACTAAATAGACTTTTTTAGATATTAAATAGTAAAAAAATGCAATATTAATTTGAATTATATTTTAATTTAATAGATATTTGCACCAGATTTAAAATTTAGATATGTTAAGAATTGAAATAAAAGAAGGCGAAAATATAGAACGTGCTCTAAAACGTTACAAACGTAAGCACAGAAACGTAAAAGTTATGCAAAACTTAAGAGAGAAGCAGTACTTTACAAAGCCATCTGTAAAAAACAGAAGACAAATACAAAAAGCTAGTTATATTCAAGGTCTTAGAGACGCAGAGAATATATAATTAACTACTTTATTTATATAAAAAAACCACGCATTTTTAAATGTCGTGGTTTTTTTGTTGACTTTTATTTCGTAATAATCTTATATTATTAGATAAGTGTAGTGCTTATTTTAACGTGTTTGGCCCAATCTATTAGTGGTTGTGAATAGTTGGTATTTAAATCTTAAAATGCAACCTTAAAATCACCTCAAAGCATCTATTTGTACTTATTTAGACTCAGATTTATATATCCTGTACAAACGATAATTAAAATCTTTATAGTCAGTGCTACAAACACATATAATAAGAATTACTAAAATGTAAAAACCACAAGGCTTTTAGGCTTGTGGCTTTTCTATACTATTTTAATGAATCTTGAACTATTGTTTTGACATTAAAATTTTTGGCAATAACACTATCCAAAAACTTTTTACCATCATCCACACCATCCATATTAAAACCTTCACCAGGTTTTATTGTCCTATCTAATTCAAAATTTAGATTTTTATCATTTCTAAAAATATATTCTCCAAGTAACAAGGCTTTTAACTCACCTTTGGTATAACTATTTAAATAGAAAGAGTCAAGTCTTCGTCTTATTCGTGCTGGTTTAACGTTATTATTTAAACTTTTAGATACTAAAAACAATACAGAATCTATACTTTTAATTTGTCTAAATTGCTGGTTACTTAAATCTAATTTATTTTTAATAATAGATGAGCTAGAACTACAATTAAAAAATATTAAAATAAAAAAATAGCAAAATGCCTTCATTTAGATTTTCTTATAAGTTTATAAATAAATATACCAATTGCTAAAAATATAATTATTCCCAAATCAAACAAAAAAAAACTTCTAAACTAATTTCTTTTTCAAAAAACAGTGCATTTCATCGAAAAAGCCATTTTTTTAAAAATATTGCTGTGGCTAAAACCATACTTCGGACTTTATTGGGTCAAAAGCTTAAAAATTCAACTTCAAAATCACCATTTAACAAACTTTTCAAAACAACAGGATTTCCGTTAGAATAAAATTTTAAAGCAGGTTTATTAATTACTTGATTTAATAAATTGTGTTGTTCCAACACCGTTTTAGTCTGTCTAGCAACTGCAGCACCAGAATCTATAATTTTTACGTGACTAGGTAATAATTTTAAAAGTTGAGGGACTAAATAAGGATAATGTGTACACCCTAAAACTAGATAATCAATATTTGCTTGTATCATAGGTTTAAGATAGGTTTTAAGCAAATCTGTCATTTGACTAGATACGATATTACCGCTTTCTATTAATTGTACAATACCTTCGCCTTCTTGCTCAATAATTGTAATACCATCACTATACAACAAAGAGGTGTTATGAAACAACTCACTACTTAAAGTACCTCTAGTTGCCAAAATACCTATGGATTTAGTTTTTGTATTTAAAGCTGCTGGTTTTATAGCAGGTTCTATACCAATAATAGGAGTCTTATATTTTTGTCTAAGGTGTTTAATTGCATTGGTCGTCGCTGTATTGCAAGCCACTACAACTAGCTTACTGTTTTGATTAAGCAGATATTCTGTATTTTTCTCAGAAAGCGCTATAATAGCCTCTTTTCCTTTTGGACCATAAGGTGCATTTTTACTATCTGCAAGATAAATTGTATTCTCGTTAGGAAGTAATCCATGAATAGCTTTCCAGATGGATGTTCCACCTACTCCAGAATCAAAAATACCAATGGGTTGTTTACTCATAATTATAAATAAAAAAAGCTGTCTAAAGTTAGACAGCTTTTTTTAATTTGAAAGGGATTTTAATTAAAATCCTAATTCTTTTTGAACGTCTTTTAAAAGGTCTTTACCTGCAGCCATAATTACTCCAGATCCTTGAGAAGAATCTAATACGTAATTAAAACCTTGTGCTTTACCAACTTTTAAAATAGCTGCTTTAGCTTTTTCTGTAATTGGCTTTAATAAATCTAATTCCTTTTTTTCTATTTGTTGTTGAGAATCTGCTTGAAACTGACGGATACTTTGTTGCATTTGTGCTAACTCTTCACCACGTTGTTGGTTTACTTCGTTAGTTTTTGTAGGTGCTTCAGCTTCATATTGCTTAGCTTTAGTTTGGTATTCTTGCACCATTTCTTGGATATCTGCTTGATATGTTTTACCCATTTTTTCCATTTCAGCTTTAGCTGAAGTCATTTCTGGCATAGACTCTACAAGGACTCCTGTATCAATATGAGCTACTTTGGTTTGAGCATTTGTAAAACTTGTTGCACCAATAAATAATGCTGCTGCAAATAAAAGTGTTTTAATTTGTTTCATTTTTAAAAAAGTATTTGTGTGTTATAATTATTAATAGTTGTCTTAGTTATCCTCGTTGTCTTCGCTCTGGTTTTCGTCTTTAGCTTTATTACGGTCTTCTAAGATTTTCTTCTTTTTAGCTTCTAGCTCTAATTTTCTTGCTGCTCTATCTGCTAGTTTTTGTTGTCTTCTTTCTTCTAAAATCTCTTCTCTTGTTTTAGGAGTTTGATCTTGCTTAGCGCTTTCGTCTTCATTTACATTTTCAGGAGCGTCATTGGTTTCACTTTCGGTATTACCATTTCTTTCATTAAGCTTATCCTCTCTTGCTTTTGCACGATCTTCTAATATTTTAGCTCTTCTGTCTGCTGCTTCTTGCTTTTTAGCTTCTCTAGCTTCTAATATTTCTTTTTTTCTTGCTTCTGTCGCAGCTTCTCTTGCTGCTTTTTTATCATCTAATATCTTTTGACGTTCTTCTTGGGCATCATTTATTTCTACTATAACATCTTCGTCTTTAGCTTCTTTTCTTTCTGCCTTATTTTTTGCTTGTGTACGCTTTGATGCTCTAGAAATAGTTCTGATAATTTGCTCACTCATATCAAATCGCTCAGCAGAATATAACATGACTACGTCTGCTGATTTATCAAAAACAAAATCATACTTTTTAGCTTTAGCAATATCTTGCACTGCTTGAAAAATCTGATCTTGAACAGGCTGCATTAATTGTCTTTTCTGGATAATTAAATCTCCATTTGGACCAAAACGTTTTTGTTGATAATCTAAAATCTCTTTTTCTTCAAATAATAAATCTTCTTCACGCTCATCAATCAGCTCTTTAGTTAGTAAGGCTTTTTCGTTATTAAGCGCTTCACGCTTTTGTTTAACATCATTAAGCTTACCTTCTATTTCTGTTTTCCATTTTTGGACTTTGCTTTCTAATTGACTTGTAGCATCTGTATATTCTGGAATGTTTTCTAAAATATATTCTGTATCTATGTAACCAATCCTAACGCCACGCTGTGCACTAGCAGAAAAACCTGCAGCTAGCATTACCAATACAATAAGAACTTTTATTTTCATTTTGGAATTTGTTTTATTATTTCTTGATTATAAACTCAAAATAACTTAATTCATTGTAAATAGAATAGTTTTTTGAGTAAGTATTTTCAAAATAACGAATTTTAATTTTAAAAATTTTAATTCTTTTATCAAATCCTTATTAGGTTATTAGAAAATATCGTGCCAAAAATATAAAAAACAAAAAACTATAATTGTTATTTATTGATTTAATTAGGTTTACTGATATATTAATTAAAATTGTTGACCAATAATAAAGTGCGTTTCCCAACCATGTTTAACAGAGCTTCCTGGTAAAGGATCAAATCCATGACCTAAGTCAATCCCTAATAATCCAAATGCTGGCATAAAGATTCGGACTCCAAAACCTGCGGATCTTTTAAGTGTAAAAGGATTGTAGTCTTTAAAATTATCGTAAGATGAACCTGCTTCTAAAAATCCTAATGCATATATTTTAGCAGATTGCTTTAAAGTAATAGGGTATCTTAACTCTAATGAGAATTTGTTATAAATTGTTCCTCCATCTTGAGATGATAATGCTTGATTTGGGTAACCACGTAAGGCTACTGCTTCTCTACCATCTAAACTATAACTTCCTAGTCCATCTCCTCCAACAAAGAAACGCTCAAAAGGAATCACACCTCTATCTTGATTGTAAGCTCCTAAAAATCCAAACTCTACACTTGGTCTTAGTACTAACTTATCTACTAGTCTTGTATACCAATCTCCTCTAAATTTAATTTTATAAAACTCTAACCATTTAAAACGTTCTTGGTCAATTTCGCTAATTCTAGCTGCAGCTTCATTTCTAAGAATTACGTTTGCATTTCCATCATTAACAATTGCTTGATTCTCTGCTCTTTCTACACTTAAAGCAGTATAATCTACACTACTAAACATAGAGTAAGGTATAGATAGTTTTGCTGTTGCAGTAAAACTTGATCCTCCCATTGGGAAAATAGGATCATTAAATGTATTATTTCTGCTTAGTCCTAATGTGTAAGATAAGTTATTAGAGTAACCGTCTCCAAACGTAAATAATCCAGTATTATAGTTTTTTAAATTGTAATGTTGAAAACTTACAGCTTGTGATAATGTGAAAAAATCATCTGGTGTTGATAAACGTTTTGCTAATCCAAAAGTTATACCTGTAATATTAAAACGTTTGTCTTTATCTGCATTTCCAGTAGTTGCATCATATAAAAATTGCTTTGTATGCGATAATGATGTTGAAAACTGTACAGGTTTTTTACCACCTAACCAAGGCTCAGAGAATGAAAAACTATAGGTTTGGAAAAATCTACTAGCTTGCAGTCTTAATGCTAATTTTTGACCGTCTCCCATTGGGATTGGTTTATAAGCATCTTTTTTGAAAAGGTCTTTAATAGAAAAGTTATTAAAAGATAATCCTAAAGTCCCTATAAAACCTCCTCCACCGTAACCTCCTTGAAGTTCGATTTGACTAGAACCAGACTCTACTAGAGAATATTCCATATCAATCGATCCTTCTTCTGGGTTTGGATTTTTAAAGTTAGGTGTTAACTGTTCTGCATCAAAAAATCCTAATTGACTTAGCTCTCTAATAGTACGTACTACGTTTTCTTTACTATATAATTCGCCTGGTCTTGTTCTGATCTCTCTATAAATAACGTGATCGTTGGTCTTTTTGTTACCAACTACAGATACTTTATCAAAATACACAGGTTTACCCTCTGATATTCTAATTTCCATATCAATTACATTACCATCTGCATTAACCTCAACTGGGTTAATTGTAGAGAATAAATATCCATTGTTTTGATATAAGTTTGTTAAATCATCACCATCTGGCTTTGTGTTATCTGCAATTCGTTTTTGAAGTTGTACACCATTATATGTATCTCCTTTTTCAATGCGCAACTTTCTTTTTAAAACCTCATCAGAGTATACTGTATTACCAATAAATGTTACTTCTCCAAAAGTGTACTTTTCTCCTTCTTCTAATTTAATATTTAATGATACTGTTTTATTATCATTAATAATTAACGAGTCAGAAATTATCCTAGCATCTCTGTATCCAACCTCTTTATATCTATCGATTAAGCTAGATAAGTCTTCTTTATAGTCTGCTTCAATAAATTTAGAACGTTTTAAAATTCTAATAGGATTAATTTTTTTGGTGTTTTTCATAGCTTTTCTAAGCTTCTTATCGCTTAAAACACTATTACCTTCAAAATCAATACTTTTTACTTTAACTTTTTGACCTCTATCAATAGCAACCACCATGTTTACAAGAGACTTGGCTATTGAGTCGTTTTTAATTTCGGTAGTTTTTACTTGCACATTGGCATTTAAAAAACCGTCTTTTTTATATTTATTCTCTAAATAATTTTTTGTGGTAGTTACTAAGTTTTCAGTGACTTTAGTACCTTTTTGAAGCTTATTTTCTTTAAGAATAGTTTCGTGTTTACCTTTTTTAACACCAGTAATTTTAACTTCGTTAAGTTCTGGAAGGTCTGTTAATCTAATTTCGACAAAAGCACTATCGCCTTCTACTTTAAGCAAGTAAACTTCGATATCATTAAATAGGTTAGATTTCCATAGTTTTTTGATAGCGTCACTAATTTCTTCTCCAGGAATCATTACCTCACTACCTTTTCTTAATCCGGAATAGGTTATAATGGTTTGTTCACTAAAACTAGTGTTCCCTTTTACGGTAATTTCGGCTAGAATTAATTTTTTACCGTCTTCGTAGCTTAAATCTTGTGCTTTAACAGATAAAGCACTAATAAGCGTCAGTGCTAACAAGGTGTAATTTAAAATTGTTTTCAATGGTAATTGTTTAGCTAATTTGTTCACTGGTTTTCCCAAATCGTCGTTCTCTTTTTTGATATTCTATAATAGCTTCACATAAGTGTTGCTTTGTAAAGTCTGGCCAAAGTACTGGTGTAAAGTACAATTCTGCATAAGCTATTTGCCATAACAAAAAGTTACTAATGCGTTGCTCTCCACTTGTTCTAATAAGTAAATCTACATCTGGTAACGTCTGCGTGTAAAGATGTGCATTAAATACCGATTCGTCAATATTTTCTGTAGAAATTATATTATTTTTAACTTTAGTACTTATTTCTTTAACAGCATTTAGCAGCTCTTCTCTAGAGCCATAGCTTAATGCTAAAGTTAAATCCATGTGTGTATTGTCCTTAGTTAAATCCATAACTTCGTGCAACTCCTTATATACTTTTTTTGGTAATGATTTTAAATTACCTATTGCTTTTAGTTTTATATTATTATCTATAAGCGTCTTGATTTCTTTTTTTAATGAGGACACTAAAAGCTTCATTAATGTATCAACTTCTAACTTTGGACGATTCCAATTCTCTGTAGAGAAAGCGTACAATGTTAAATGTTTTATACCTAATTCTACACAAGACTCTACTGTTTGACGTACAGATTTTGTTCCATTTTCATGACCAAAAGCACGCAACATCCCTTTTTGTTTTGCCCAACGACCATTACCATCCATAATTATGGCAATGTGCTTTGGTAACTGTTTTTTATTTATTTGGTCTTGTATATTCACTTTAAAATCCGCAGTAACATGGGTTTTTTCCAAAGGTGTAAGTTAACGTTACGCCTGTAAAAGTATACCAATCATTATTATTTAAATTCCCAAAACTTCTGCTTGACAGTTCTCCTGCGTCTGGAACGCTTCCATCTAACTCGTCTGAGAAGGTGTAACGTGCTCCAACTTCAAAAGCTAAGACAAACTCTGGTGTCACAGCTGCTTTAAAACCAATTACCATTGGTATTCCCCAAGCATAGCTTTGTGTGTCCTCAGACTGTGTTTCTCCTAAGTTATTGTAATAAAAGTTATCGTGTTGTGCTACACTAAACCCTGTATATAAGTATGGTGTTGCCACAAAGTTACCTTGATGTAAATCAAAATCAAAAAAAGTAAATTCTAAACCAGCAGATAATTCTATAATTTGATTATTAAATTCAAATCCTCTAATTTGTCTACTTGTATCGTCAGAGTCGTTATCTATTCCCTCTAATTCTGTAAAGGTTAAAGAGATCCTGTAAGAGTGTCTAGGACTTCTGTTCCATTTATAAATAGCACCAATTGCTAATTGGCTAGGTGCAATATAGTCTGTAGCACCAACATCTCCAATAAAATTAGAACCACCCAAATACAACCCAAACTCGTTGATTTGTGCACTACTTAATTGTATGCATAAAAATGTTAAAACTACTACTGTTAACTGCTTCATAAATCTTCAAAGTTTGCAAATATAATAAATAAGATTAGCCTATAACAATTTGATTGAAATAGTTACACTTTTAAACAGATTTAACAACAAATTATTGTTTAGTTTCTATTATCCTCACCCCAAAGTAGCTTTTTACGGAGTGTATCTAGAAAAGTTTCGTTATTTAAAACTATCATTTTAATAGTAAATGGTGCTTTTTTGATTGTGATAGTTGTTTTATTGGACAATGTTGCTATTCTAGAATCTAAGGATACTAAATGTTTTTTTTCGCGTCCATTAACTTTTAAAGTTATAACTGTAGTGTCGTCTATAACTAATGGTCTCGCACTTAAATTATGAGGTGCAATTGGTGTTAACACTAAACTTGCAGCATTAGGTGTAATTACTGGACCACCACAACTTAATGAGTAGCCTGTAGATCCTGTTGGTGTAGAAATTATTAAGCCATCACTCCAATATGACGTAAGATATTCTCCATTTAATTCGGTTTCAACCGTAATCATAGAGGTGGTATTTTTTCTGCTTACAGCAATTTCATTTAAAGCAAAATTGCACGAATTAATTTCGGAGTTATCCTCAGAACTTTCAATGGTTAACAAACTACGCTCTGAAATAGCGTACTTTTTATCTAAAATGGCATGTATTGCAGCTTCTATCTCGTCATATTGGATAGTTGCTAAAAACCCTAATCTTCCTGTATTGACACCAACTATTGGGATATTTAAATCTCGCACTAATGTTATTGCTCTTAATATGGTACCATCTCCACCAATGCTTACTAAAAAGTCATAGCTAGAGTCTAATGCAGTAAATGTTTGATAAGTGGTATTTAATTTTGACGATACACCTTTATAAAAGGCATCCTCAATATTAACTTCAATATTTTTATTATTTAAAACATCTAACAATACCTCTAGAGATGCTAGTGGCTTTTTTTTCTGAAATTGGCTAAATATGGCAACTTTCATTATTACATGTTTAAGTATTTATTAAGATAATCAGAGCGCTCTTTTAAGCCATCCAAGTAACTATCTTCCTCGTGACCAGATACAATATTATAACTGTAACGTCTAAAAGTTTGCATGATCTCACTTAATCCTACATTACCAATTTTTAGAGTTATTTGTGCAATATCATTTTCTATTTTAGAAATAAACGCACCATATAATTTACCGTCATTACTTTCTACAATCTGACTAATTTCGCTAAACGAATAATCTGGCAATCCTTTTTCAATGATTAAAACCGCTCCATTTTCTGAGAAAAAAGGGGTTTCATTAAATAATCCAATAATATCATTAAGCTCATAATACCCTAAATATTTATTATTGTTATTTAAAACAGGCATTATATTGGCAGAGTTTTGTGCAAAAGCCTCCAAAACATCCAACCAATTAGTATCCTCTCTAACAAAAAAACCTTCGGTAGCGTAAGCACAATCCGAAATAACCTCAACTTTTTGAAAACAATGTGCATCATTCTCTGATATACATCCCAAATACACACCTTCGTCATTTTTTATAGGAATATGAGAATAAGTCAACTGATTAAAAAGCAATTGCAAATCGCTTACTAACCCAGAATTAAGTAATGGTTTTATATCGTTTATTATGTAATCTGAAAGGTTCATTTTATTAAATCTTTAGATTTGCAAATTAATTAAAAATTAGCACAAAAAGCCTCTTATACTTTGTATTTTTGTATTATTAAATTAAATAATAGTATGACAAAATTAAGCGTAAATATCAATAAGATTGCTACTTTAAGAAACTCTCGTGGAGGCAACACACCTAATGTCGTTCAGTTTGCTAAAGATGTACAACGTTTTGGTGCCGAAGGCGTCACTATACATCCAAGACCAGACGAACGTCATATAAGATACCAAGATGCTTACGATTTAAAACCAGTAGTTTATACCGAGTATAATATTGAAGGTAATCCAATCTCAAAATTTATGGATATGGTTTTAGAGTTACAACCGACACAAGTAACCTTAGTACCTGATAGTATTGACACATTAACAAGTAATGCAGGTTGGGACACCATTAAAAACAAATCTTTTTTAGTTGAAGTTATTACTGAATTTAAGAAAAAAGGCATCAGAACATCTATTTTTGTCGATCCTGATTTAGCACAAATAGAAGGTGCCAAAGCAACAGGAACAGATAGAATTGAGTTATATACCGAAGCTTTTGCACATCAATATAGTTTAGGTAACAAAGAAGCCATACTACCTTATACAAAATGTGCCGAACTAGCCAATAAATTAGGACTTGGTGTTAATGCAGGACATGATTTATCTTTGGATAATATCCAGTATTTTAAACAAAATATGCCAGGATTATTAGAAGTATCCATAGGACATGCTTTAGTTTCTGAAAGTTTATATTTAGGTATAGAAAACGTGGTTAACATGTATAAAAACAAACTAAAATAAATCCATATGCTCTTACACTCAAATATTATTGGAGAAGGAAAACCATTTGTAATACTACATGGCTTTTTAGGCATGAGTGATAATTGGAAAACTCTAGGTAATCAATTTGCTGAGCATTTTCAAGTCCATCTTGTAGACCAACGTAATCATGGTAGAAGTTTTCATGATGATAATTTTCATTATGAAGCTTTAGCAGAAGATCTAAAACATTATTTTGACGCTAACAATATAAAGGACGCCATTTTATTAGGACATTCCATGGGAGGAAAAACAGCTATGTTATTTGCTACGCTGTATCCAGAACTTGTTAGCAAATTAATTATTGCAGATATATCTCCACGTTTTTATCCTATCCATCACGATGCCATTTTACAAGGTTTAAACAGCTTAGACTTTAATGTTTTAAAAAGTCGAAGTCAAGCCGACAAACAACTAGCCAACTATGTATCAGATTTTGGCACAAGACAGTTTTTATTAAAAAACCTGTATTGGATAGAAAAAGGAAAATTAGCACTAAGGATGAATTTGGAAGCTTTAACAGAAAATGTTTCGGAAGTTGGAGAAGCATTACCTATACACGCAAAATTTGAAGGAGACACACTATTTTTAAGAGGTGATAAAAGCGAATATATAGGCAACCAAGATGAAGCAATAATTAAAAACCATTTTCCGGAAGCAAACATAATTACCATAAGTAATGCAGGACATTGGTTGCATGCAGAAAATCCGGAAGATTTTTATAATGCTGTAACAAATTTTGTAAATTAAGGTCTAATAACTAAAACATAAATTATGAACTTAATTATAAGATTATTACTTAACGCTATAGCAGTATTTGTTTTAGCACATATATTAAACGGAGTGGTTGTAGACAGCTATCTAACTGCAGTAATTGTAGCCATAGTATTATCTGTTTTAAACCTATTAATCAAACCTATACTTGTAATACTAACCTTTCCTATAACCATCTTAACCTTAGGATTATTTTTATTTGTTATCAATGGTTTAATAATACTATTAGCAGACAAATTTATTGATGGCTTTGCTGTATCAAGTATTTGGACAGCCATATTATTTAGTATTCTACTATCAATTTTACAATCCCTATTACAATCCTTTTTAAAATCAGATACTAAAACTAAGTAAAACTTAAAAATAGTCTGTAACACAACATGTTAAAAACTTTGCAATACTATAAAAAAGTAGTACTTTTGCACACCTTTTTAATTAAAAAAAACTAGTGTTAAATGCCCTTTTAGGGCTTTATATCATTTATAAATGAATATTACAAGAGAAAACATTGATGCATTAAATGCTGTAGTAAAAGTAGAAATCGTTAAAGAAGATTATAACGATAAGGTTGAAAAAATCTTAGTAGACTACAGAAAAACAGCTAACATCCCAGGATTTAGAAAAGGTCAAGTACCAATGGGAATGGTAAAAAAACAATACGGTAAAGCAGTATTAGTAGATGAAGTAAACAAATTACTTCAAGATGCATTAAACAAATATTTAACTGAAGAAAAATTAGATGTATTAGGGCAACCATTACCTAAGCAGCAAGAAGAAATAAACTGGGAATCTGATTCTTTTTCATTTGAATTTGAATTAGGTCTAGCTCCAGAATTTAGTGTTGATTTAAAAAGCAAAACAGCCATTACACATTACAACATCGTTGCAGATGACAAAATGATTGATGAGCAAGTTGAACGTATCCAAAAACAATACGGTAAAATCACACCTGAAACCGAAGTTACAAAGGATAGCGAAATCACTGGTACTTTTAAAAACGAAGAAAAAGAAATAGATAACACAGTTACTATCACTTTAGATAAGTTTAAAGGAAAAGCAACAGAAAAGAAATTTGTTGGTGCTAAAGTTGGTGATGTAATTACATTAAAAACTAAAGGATTATACGAAGACGATCATGAATTAATGAACGCTTTAAAAATCCAACACGATGATGCTCACGGATTAGATATAGAAGTTACTTTTACTATAACAGAAATAAACAGTCGTGAATTAGCAGATTTAGATCAAGATTTATTTGATAAACTTTTTGGAAAAGACGCAGTTAAATCAGCATCAGAACTTAAAGCTAAAATCAAAGAAGATGCAGAAAAGCAATTTGTACAACAATCTGATCAAAAGTTATTAAACGACGTAACAGAATACTTAGTTGACAACACTAAATTTGATTTACCAGCAGCATTCCTAACAAAATGGATGCAATCTGCAGGTGAAAAAGAAATGGATGAAGCAACAGCTAAGGAAGAATACGAAAAGTCAGAAAAAAGCTTACGTTACCAACTTATCGAAGGTAAATTAATGTCGGACAACGACCTTAAAGTAGACTTTGAAGACGTTAAAACAAATGCCAAAAACATGATTAAAATGCAAATGGCACAGTTTGGACAATTAAATCCTTCTGAAAAAGAATTAGATGACATCGCAGCACGTGTATTAGGAAACCAAGATGAAGTAAGACGTATTTCTGAGCAAGTAGTAAGTCAAAAATTACTGGACCTATACAAAGAAAAAGCAAACATCAAGACTAAAGAAATGTCTTATGATGCTTTTGTTAAAGAAGTGTATGGTGATAAATAATAAATCTTCCCAAATATTTTTATCAATTTGATAAGAATGTATTAGGAACGGTTTAACAAAATAATCATTATCTTTAGGCGTTGTTTAGCAAGACTAAACAACGCCTAATTTTTTCAATTAAAATAACATTTAAGCAGACTATGGATTACGGAAAAGAATTCGAAAAATTCGCTATAAAAGATCAAGGTATAAGTAGTACGTATTACAACAAAATTATAAGTAGTATGTATCCTACTAACTTAACGCCTAATATTATTGAAGAGCGTCAAATGAACATTGCTATATTTGATGTGTTTTCGCGTTTAATGATGGATAGAATTATATTTTTAGGAACAGGTATCAATGATCAAGTTGCTAATATAATTCAAGCGCAATTATTATTTTTAGAAAGTACAGATGCTAATAAAGACATCCAAATATACATTAACTCTCCAGGAGGAAGTGTTTATGCAGGATTAGGTATCTATGACACCATGCAATTTATTAAACCAGATGTTGCTACAATTTGTACAGGTATGGCAGCCTCAATGGGAGCAGTATTATTATGTGCAGGAGAAAAAGGTAAACGTAGTGGTTTAACGCACTCTCGTGTAATGATCCACCAACCTTTAGGTGGTGCACAAGGTCAAGCTAGTGATATAGAGATTACTGCGCGTGAAATTTTAATCCTAAAGGAAGAGCTTTACAAGATTATTAGTAAGCATTCTGGACAAGATTATGATAAAGTGTATGAAGACAGTGATAGAGATTACTGGATGAAAGCTGATAAAGCTAAGGAATACGGAATGATTGACGAGATTTTAGCTCGTAACTAAATATTTAAATTAAAGGGTCTTTTTAATTATAAGTTATCATTTTATAGCTTACAATTAACTATTGACTTTTAAACAAAAAAAATGGCAAAGGAAGAATTAGAATGTTCGTTTTGTGGTAGGAAAAAGCCAGAAACCAATTTATTAATTGCTGGTTTAGATGCACACATCTGTGATAGATGTATTGAGCAAGCACATGGTATTGTTGTTGAAGAATCTAAAGAAGAAGACACTAAAGATCTTTCAGCAGAATTAATGCTGAAGAAACCGCAAAAAATAAACAGCTTTTTAGACCAGTATATTATAGGTCAAGAATATACAAAAAAAGTAATGTCTGTAGCAGTTTACAACCACTACAAACGTTTATTACAACCGCCAACTAATGATGATATTGAAATTCAAAAATCAAACATTATAATGGTTGGGCAAACAGGTACAGGTAAAACATTAATGGCTAAAACCATTGCAAAAATGTTAAACGTACCTTTAGCTATCGTCGATGCTACTGTATTAACAGAAGCTGGTTATGTTGGTGAAGATGTAGAAAGTATTTTAACACGATTATTACAAGCTGCAGATTACAATTTAGATAAAGCACAAAAAGGGATTGTGTTTATAGACGAAATTGACAAAATAGCACGTAAAAGTGATAACCCTTCAATAACTAGAGATGTCTCTGGTGAAGGTGTACAACAAGCTTTACTAAAACTTTTAGAAGGTACTGTAGTTAACGTTCCGCCAAAAGGTGGTCGTAAACATCCTGACCAAAAATTTATTGAAGTAGATACCGAAAATATTTTATTTATTGCTGGTGGTGCTTTTGATGGTATTGAGCGTGTCATATCTAAACGATTAAATATGCAAGCTGTTGGATATAGCGCTTCTATAAAAGAAGATGTTGTAGACCACAATAATTTATTACAATACATTATCCCAAAAGACTTAAAAGACTTTGGTTTAATACCAGAAATTATTGGACGTTTACCTGTTTTAACTTACATGGATCCACTTGACGGTAAAACGTTAAGAGCTATTTTAACAGAGCCTAAAAACGCTATTATCAAACAATATAAAAAGCTGTTTGAAATGGACGAAATAGAGCTGAGTTTAACCGATGGTGCTTTAGACTTTATTGTTGACAAAGCTATAGAGTATAAACTTGGTGCTCGTGGATTAAGAAGCTTATGCGAAGAAATCCTTACGGACGCCATGTTTGAACTTCCTGGAAGTGACACTAAAAAACTAAACGTAACAAAAGCTTACGCTGAACAAAAATTAAGCAAGACTACTATTAAAAAATTAAAAGCAGTCTCATAAATTATAGTTTACGCAATTAAAAAAAGCCACTTTAATCAATAGATTAAAGTGGCTTTTTATTTATTATTCAACCTGCTGTATTACATCTTCTTCAATAATAACAGTAACTGATTTTGTCCAATTATTAGTATTTTACAAATTATAAGATTGTATTTATCATTTGACTTTATTGGGTTACAACCTATGCAACAACCTAAACTACTAAATGTGCATTTACTCCTATTTTGTTGAATTACCTATTTTATAAAAAACACCGTCTTTTTCTGCCACCTCAATCGCAGTCTTTAAGGTTTGGTCAACACTAGTTAATATTAATAAATAACTATTAAACGCAGTAATGGACTTATCTCCTTCAACAAGTTTAAATTGATTACTATATTCTGGATTATAGCCTTGAGATTTTGATATTAGCTTAAACTCTGCTTTTAATTGATTTGGGTTTAAAATTTTTAAAGTCTCTTCTTCCATTCTAGCCACTTCTTCTCCAAAAACAACAGTATCTAAGGCCTTTTTTACATTAGAATTTTCTAGATTTTGATCGGCTTCTGTTTCTGATGAACACGAAATAAACAAACTAATTAAAAATAAATAGCTGATTTTTTTAAAAAATTTCATAATACTTTTAATTTATAATTAATTATATAAACTTAAACTTATACAAATTTTTTATACATTTATTTTAATAATCTAACTTTGTAATAAATAAAAACCACTTTAGACAAATCGTTTAAAGTGGTTTTTCTTGATTAAATTCAATATGACTTCCCTTAAAGCCAGATTAATAGCAAGACTAATATATGTTTTATTTATTTGATAACCAAATAAATAGACTGATTTATTTAAACTATGATAATTACAAAATAGACATTAGCTAAAAAGAACAGCACATAACGCCAACTATTACCTATGTATTTAAAAGTATTAGCTCGTCCATATATTGACGCGTATTAGATAGTCTTGGGACTTTGTGTTGGCCTCCAAGCTTATTATTTTGCTTTAACCAATCATAAAACAACTGCTCTCTAGCTATGTGTATTTTTGGTTTATTTAATGTCATATTATTATAACGTTTAGCTTCATAGTCTGAGTTTAGACTTTTAAGTGCATTATCAAACAGCTCATTAAAATAATTAATATCCTTTGGAGGCGTTTTAAACTCGATTAACCACTCATGCGCACCTTTTTCTTTACCTTCCATAAATATTGGAGCTGCTGTGTAATCTACAATTTCTGACTTCGTCTTTTTACAAACTTTTTTTAAAGCATCTTCAGCGTTTTCAATAATCAACTCTTCGCCAAAAACATTAATATGGTGTTTTGTGCGTCCTGACACTTTTATACGATATGGACTGATAGACACAAACCTTACGGTATCACCTATCATATAACGCCAAAGCCCAGCATTAGTAGTAATTACAACTGCATAGTTTTTATTAAGTTGTACCTCACTTAATGGTATTACCTTTTGATCTTTAGTCCCAAATGTATCCATAGGGATAAACTCGTAAAAAATACCATAGTCTAACATTAACAATAAATCGCCAGAGTAATTTTGATCTTGAATTGCAAAAAACCCTTCCGATGCATTATAAATTTCGTAATATTTAAAATCTTTTTTAGGTAGTATATTTCGGTATTGCTCGATATATGGATTAAAGCTTACACCTCCATGAAAATACACTTCTAGATTAGGCCAAACGTCAAATAAGCTTGTTTTATCGGTTTTATCTAAAACGTTATTAAGTAAAACTAACATCCAACTTGGGACACCTGCAAGACTGGTAACATTCTCGTTTATAGTCTCGTTAACTATAGCTGCCATTTTGGTTTCCCAATCACTCATTAAACTAACCTTACTACTTGGCGTGCTACTAAACTCTGCCCAAAAAGGCATATTATCAATTAAAATAGCGCTTAAATCTCCAAATGCAGTTCCGTTTTCTTTGTATAGCTCTTTACTACCTCCTAACCTTAAGCTTTTACCAGTAAATAATTGCGAATCTTCATTATTATTAAGGTACATGCATAATAGGTCTTTACTTGCTGCATAATGACAATCTTCTAGACTGTCAAAACTAACAGGAATAAACTTACTTTTAGCACTGGTTGTACCGCTAGATTTTGCAAACCACTTAATTGGCTTTGGCCAAAAAATATTATTTACACCTTGTCTTGAGCGTTCAATACTATCCTGTAAATCCTCGTAAGTAGATATAGGTACGCGATCTGCAAATGTTGCATAGTTTTTTATTGAAACAAATCCGTGTGTTTTACCAACCTCAGTGTCTTTAGCTATGTCTAACAAATTAAACAACAGCTCTTGCTGCACCTCATTTGGATACTTTAAAAACAACTCTATTTGATGAAAACGCTTCTTTAAAAACCATGAAGCAATAGAATTAACAAGAGGAATTGGCATAGTTATTTGTATCTTTAAGTTTTAAAAATAATACTTTTTTTTATGACCTACCAAGGTGTGTTGACAAAAATGCAAACCGAGTTTTCTAAACCTATAAATTACTATATGGTTTTTAAAAATGACTTTATTAATATTAACCAATTATTAGACAAAACCTTAACGTTTAGTTTTGTAAAATACGAGTGTCTAAATTGCCATTTAGATAAGCCTATTTACCGTCAAGGTTTTTGTAAAAGTTGCTTTTTTGAGATTCCGCAAGCAGCAGATTGGATCATGAAACCCGAGTTAAGTCAAGCCCATTTGGATATTGAAGAGCGCGATTTAGCCTATGAAAAACAAGTACAATTACAACCACACATTGTCTATTTGGCCAATTCTAGCAATGTAAAAGTTGGTGTTACCAGAAAAGGTCAAGTCCCAACGCGTTGGATTGATCAAGGTGCACATGAAGCTATTGAGATTGTTGAAGTCCCTAACAGGTATTTAGCTGGAATTACAGAGGTTGCTTTAAAGGATTATGTTGGTGATAAAACTAATTGGCGTACCATGCTTAAAAACGATATTAAGGATGAAAATTTAATTGAATGGCGAGATAAGCTAAAACAGTATATACCTGATGAAGCAAAACAATATTTTATTGAAGACAATCAGGAAACTAATATTGAATTTCCGGTGTTACAATATCCAACAAAACCTAAGTCTTTAAATTTTACAAAGACACCACATTACACAGGTGTTTTAAAAGGTATCAAAGGACAATATTTAATTTTTGAAGACAATACCGTTTGTAATATTAGAAGTAATGAAGGTTTGGTTGTAAACATTAGTATTACTTAATTTTATAAATAAATTAACGAGTCACACAAAACATATCTCTCTAGTTTTTAGTAAATTGTAAATAAAAAAACTATGAAAACGCCTGCTATGTTTTGGGTGGCTATTACCACCTTGTTATTAATTACTGTTACTATTATGGTAGCAATGAATATGTCTTTTAGTTGGGTCTTTTACCTAACTGTTATTGGTCAATTATTTGTAGCTATTATGGTTTATAAGGTATTAAAAGACCATTATTTTACAGATAAAACATTTGAACATTTTTACGAAGACAAACCTTATAATTACAGAAAGTAATTATTTTTATTGTTTTACGACTTAGTGTATATGACTACGCTACTATTTGTTTATAATGCTAAATCAGGTTTAAAAAACCTAGCAATTGACATTGCACATAAATTATTTAGCCCTAAAACTTACGCTTGTAAATTATGTGCTTTAACTTTTAATACGTTTACAGAAAACACAATTTGGAAAGATTTTAGAAATAGAACTGATTTAGAAATTGAATTTTTACATAGTGACGCGTTTGAAGCAAAATTTAAAGCTAAAAATTTTAGCTACCCAATTATATTATCCAAAACCAATAACACGTTACAACCCTTTTTGTCAAGCAAAGCTATTGCGTCCTTAACATCTGTGGAAGAACTAATTCTTACTATTGAGTCCAAGTCTTGCGATAGGTTGCGTTAGCGGTAGTAATGACATCCTTTTTTTGCTGCCGTATATGGCAAAAAAAGATATAATGGATGACGCGACCCTTGTGGTAACGCCCAAAAATTACTCTTTAAACCATCCTGAGTATTTGACGTAATTATTGGCAATACGATTTATTTCTCCATTGATTAACTCTTTACTAATATCTTTGACTTTTTTTGCTGGTACACCTGCGTAAATGCTTCCTGATTGGACTATTGTATTTTGGGTTACGACAGCTCCTGCTGCTATTATACTGTTACTTTCTACAACGCAATTATCCATTACGATGCTTCCCATACCTATTAACACGTTGTCGTGGATTGTGCATCCATGGACTATAGCATTGTGACCAATGGATACATTATCACCTATTATTGTTGGGTATTTTTGATAAGTACAATGCACGACTGCTCCATCTTGGACATTGACTTTGTCTCCTAATTTAATATAATTTACGTCTCCACGTAGCACTGCATTAAACCAAATGCTGCATTGTTTGCCTATTTGAACATCGCCTACTATGGTAGCGTTTTCGGCTATGTAACAGTCTGCTGTAATTTGTGGTGCTTTACCATTTACTGGTTTTATTATTGGCATGTGTTGTTTGTTTTTTATTTTTTTTTGTTAGTTTCTCTAAAACATCCGAATAGAGGTATTGGGTTATTTAAAGTAAGATAATAAATCCGATTTTTTTGAAGCAGACACCATAATTTCTTGTCCGTTACTAAGTATAACACTTCCTCCTTTTCCTTTAACGTATTTAACGACTTCGGCTACATTAATTAGGTAACTTTTGTGTACACGTGCAAATCCTGATGGTGTTAACGCGTCTTCAAAATATTTTAGTGTCTTACTGACTACTTTCTTTTTATTGTTGTTTAAATAGATCTCTGTATAATTATCATCTGCTTTACAATACAAAATATCTTTGGTATTTAACACCTCAAAACCGTCTTGTTGTGGTATGGTTATTTTGCCTGCTACATTATTGGTTTTAGGTATTAATACTTGGTCTTGTAATGCGTCTTCTTTTGACTTAATTTCGGACACATAGTCAACTGCTTTAATCAGCTCGTCAATATCTATTGGTTTCATTAAATAATAAGATGCGTGTGCATTTAGGGCATCCATAGCGTAATTGTTATATGCGGTTACAAAAATGGTTTCGAAATCACGATCACCAACTTTGTCTAATAAATCAAATGCGTTACCGTATGGCATCTCTACATCTAAAAATACTAAGTCTAAATCTAAGGTACGTATTAACTCTAAGGCTTCGTTTATGTTTTCTGCCTCGCCAATTATATTAACTTTTGGACAGTATTTAGTTAAGTAGTTTTTTAATATGGCTCTACTTTGTGCTTCGTCTTCTACTAATATTGCGTTTAGTTTCATTTTTAATCTTTTTTTATTGTCACTACTACTTTTGTCCCTACATCTCCTTCTGTTCCATTATCGTCTATAAACACATCTACTTTGTCTTTATACATTTGATTTAAAATAGTGACACGTTTTTTAATATTTCCTAACCCTTTAGAGTTATGTTTTTGTTGATTTTGGGTCTTTAAACTTTTAGATTTTTTGCGTCCAATACCATTATCTGCAATGGTAATTGCTATTACACCTTTTTGTTTTTTGGTTATTGAAATTTCTAACAATCCCATGTCATTTTTATAACGTAGTCCATGCCATACTGCATTTTCTATGTAGGGTTGTAGTAACATAGGCGGAATCTGATAGGCTTCGATATCTATAGTTTTGTCTATATTAATAGTGTATTCAAACTTATCTTTAAACCTGAAATGCTCTAATTTTGAGTATAATTCTATAAGTTCAATTTCTTTTTGAAGCGGAATAAAATCTTCTTCAGAGTTTTCCAAAACTGCACGCATTAATTTAGAAAAATCGGATAGGTATTTGTTTGCAGTCCTCTCGTCATTAGTCGCAATAAAACTGTTTACCGAGTTTAGTGCATTGAAAATAAAATGCGGATTCATTTGACTACGTAAAGACTTTAAAGCTAATAAATTGTTTGCCAATTTTTGTTGTTTTATATATTTAAACATTAAATAAGCTGCAACTGCCAATAGGAATAAACCACCTATTAATGAGTATATAATAAGTTGTTGACTTTTATTTTTTTCTTCAGACAATTCAACTTGACTTAGCGTTAACTTTCGGTCTGTTTCTAGAGTTGTGATTCGGTTTTGCTTTTCGGCAATACTCTTATTAAATCGTGCTGCTTGCGATATTTCTTGCTCTTTTTTAATGTATAGTTGGTCCACAGTTTTAACGTACTCGTCAAACATTAATTTAGCTTCGCTAAAATTACCAGACTCGACATACACATCTGTTAGTTTTTTAGTCGCATCTTTTTTAACTATTAAGTCTTCTTTTTTGTCTGCTTCTTCAATACTTTTTTCTAGATACGGAATGGCTTCTTTATATTCCTTTTGAAGGAAATACGCATTACCAATTTTATAGTTTTGTTTTTGTTTTGTGATGTTACTCTCGTTAGCTATTACAGAGTCTTTTTCAATAACAGCTATATCCTTAATAATCTCTTTTCTGGTTTTAATTTCTTGATCGTAAGATTGATTGACATTTTGAAAATCTGCAAACTTAATTTTTTGTTCAACCTCTCTTGTTTTATTTTCTTGAGCTGCAAGTGCTACAGAGTTTTCTAGTAACACTTCGGCTTTAGCCTTTTTACCTTCTGTATTGTAAACCTCTCCTAATTTAGAATTTAGATCTGTTATTTTTGGCAAAATTTGATTGGTAGTCGCTACTTTTAATCCTTCTGTATAAGCTTGGGTTGCTTTACTGTTTTGATTGATTTGAGCATACACATCACCTAATCCTTCATAACGTATTACGTTTTGCCAATTAGACAAATCGCTAGTTTTTAAACTATTATAAATTGCTAAACTTTCTTGGTGGTTTTTGTTTTTAAAATAGGCTTTAGCTAGTTTTAAATTAACATCTGTTGCATTTACATTATTTAAACTTATACGATAGTTTGTTACTGCTAAATCGTATTGTTTCCAATACATATAGACATCTGCCAAGACCTCAAAAGCTTCGGCATTTTGCTTAACAGATGTGCTTTTTGGAATACTTTCAGTTATAAACTGTATACTTTTTTCGGCTGAAATTTTCTTGTAAAAAACAGCTGAATCAATGGTGCTTTTAAATGTATTAGATTTGGTTTTTATCTTTTTAACATAGGCATCCTCGATTAAAGCATGGACTTCTACGGTTATATCGTCATCGGATTTTACGGTGTAATAAATAGTCTCAAAATCCTTGTGACTAATCATAATCTCATCTCCTACTTTTACATTAATTCTAAACTCACCACTTAAACTAGTACTAGTATAAGATCCTCCATTAACTTGGATGTTAACATCAACTATTGGATTATAAGTATCCACCTCTCTAACTAATCCTTTTATTGTAAAAGTAGCATCATCATCAGTTATATTAAACTGTTGTTGAGCTTGCATGATATGCTGTGCTGTTAGACACAACAAAATAATTAGTAGTATGCGTAGGTTTTTCATTTATTAAATTATAGAATATAAACTTACGCACTTTAGCCCATTAAATAAAATGTACTTTTTTCAATTTGATAAGTAAAATAACTAAAATTATAGTCTTAACTCATTTATATACCAAACTGACTCATTTATATTGTTAGTTTACTCAATCTGGCTTTTGTTTTAAATATGTTGCTTATAGGTTTACCAAAATTAAAACTTAAAGCCATTATGAAATACTCTAAACTATTTGCCCTATTCACTTTACTATCTATTAACATCCAAGCACAACACATGGGAAATCTTAATCAAGGCATTTCCAGACAAAATATTACTAGCGGAAATGCAATTGCTTATGGTAACTCACCTAGACAAGTCACACCTAATTTAAATCCTAATAGTACTATAGTAATTGACGTTAGAGCGTTGCAAAATGAAAAGGCAACTAATTACACTGCTATTTTTAATGTTACTCAAATTGGCGAAACTGCAGAAATTACTAATACCCTTTTAAATGATCGTATTGCAAATATCAAAACAGAGTTATCGTCAATTGGAATTTTAGAAAAGGATATTGCAATTGACGTGATTTCGTTTGTTCCTGTTTATGAGGTAGAGGTCACTAAAAAGCTATTTAGCAAAACGTATACTGAAGTCCCTAAAGGATTTGAACTGCAACAAAACATACACATCCAATTTACTAAGACACAACAATTTGAAAAAATTCTTACTGCTTGTGCTAAAAACGAAATTTATAACTTGGTAAAAGTGGATTATTATATTGAAAACATTGCTGATGTGTATAAGAATCTACAAACTAAACTTTTAAATTTAATTACCGAAAAAAAAGAATATTACAATCTACTAGGTTTTAAATTAGAAAACTATAATGCTGTCATGGCTGATCAAAAATATTGTTACTTCCCTAAAGATTTTTATCAAAATTATCAGGCTTATAACAGCATATCTTTCCAAGCTTTAAAACAGGATAAAGGTGTTACTGAAGTAAAAAAACAAACCTCATATTATTACCAACCTTTATCTTACGAGAACTACGATATTGTAATTAATCCTGCAATATTAGAGCCTGTTGTACAAATTGGCATGGAAATAAAATTACATTTTACACCTAAACCAGCTGAGCAAAAACAAGACCCTATTGTTAAAACAGAAATCAAACATAAATACTTTGTTATATCACCTGACGGAACCATTGACGTTAAAGAGTTAAATACTAACCATTAATTAAAACCATAAAAAAAAGCCTCATTAAAATGAGGCTTTTTTTATAAATTATATATTGACAATTAGTTAATTGCAGGACAATTACAACTGTATCTTTCTTTACCACAGTTAAAGTTAAACCCTAATGTTAATTGGTGGAATCCACCATTATTAAATACTACAGAGTTTGCTTGGTAGCTATAGTTGTAAGCAAACACAAAGTTGTTTACTTCCACACCTAATATTGGTGTAATATATTGTAATTTTTGACTGCTTACTCCAGATCCATCTCTAAATTCTGCACCATCTAACGATCGTCTGTAAGATAATCCTCCCCAAACCTTACCAAAGTCTACGGATTTGTATGCTTTAAGGTTAAGGTCAAAAGATGCTTCCTCTGTAGCATCTCTATACATAAACATTGCAGAAGGTTCAAAACTCCATTCGCTACCATAGCTTCCAAAGGTATTTCCTACAGATACTAAGTAAGTTCTTAAATTATCATAGCTTATACCTTGCTCATTAAAATTAATACCATCATTTTTTAATAAGTTTTTAACTGTTGCGTGTGCATAAAAATCATATAAGAAGTAAGAAAAACCAAAGTCTACATTAAAATTAGTAGCAGACTGCTCTATTCCAGCTATAATAGGATCAAATCCATCAGCTAAAAAACTAGTTTCATCTAACTTATATTGTATAGCTCCAACACTTAAACCAAAAGATAATTGGTTTAGGTCAGTAGTACTTCTAGAAAACATTAAATGGTGTGCGTAAGTAAAATAAGCACCAGTTTGAGAGTGGTATCCATTTTTATCACTGTATACAATAGCTCCAATACCAGATTGCGAGTCTCCAATTCTACCATTTACACTTGCAGTAATTAACTTAGGAGCATCATCATCTCCAAACCACTGCTGTCTTCCTGTAACCCTAAGCTTAGCGCAATTTGCTGCACCAGCCATAGATGGGTGAATCAAGTAGTAGTTATCCGTTAAGTAATCTGAGTAGATTGGTAATCCCTCTTGGGCTTTTGAAAATTGAGTGCCAAATAAAGCAACAATTGCTATTAAAAATATGTTTTTTAATCTCATAATCTCTTATTTCGAGGTAGACAGGTCTATAAAAATAGCTACGCTATTGGGTTTATAACTAACTTTTAACTTAAAATCAAAAGTGAGTCTCAAATATATAAATTTACTCTTTATAATTTCAATCCTAAAAGTTAAAGGTTCAAGATAAAAATGTTTTATTAAATAAACTTCAAAAATCGTTAAATTTTATAAAAATCAAATATAATAGATATCTATACTTTTCTTTAGTATTTTTGCAAAAAAAAAGTAACAATGAGTGATTTTAAAGTTTCAATACAAGAAACCTCTAACCCTACCATAATTAAATTCGAATTAAACCAATTTATAACAAAGCACCAAAGCTTTGAATTTAACAACATTGACGAGGCTAAGGACTCACCTTTAGCACAACAATTATTTTATCTTCCTTTTGTAAAAAAAGTTTACATATCTAGCAATTTTATAGCTATTGAAAGATATAATATTGTAGAATGGAACGATGTTAAGACTGAAGTAGCAGAACAGATTGAATCCTATCTAAACGATGGTGGAATAGCTGTGTCAGATACTGCTGTAACAAAAAAGGTTGCTGTAACCGTTTACACGGAAAGCACGCCAAACCCATCAGTACTAAAATTTGTTTCTAACAAAAAACTAGTAACTTCTTCCTACGAGTTTACCTCAATCGAAACAGCTAAACCATCACCTATGGCTACAGCGTTATTTCATTTTCCATTTGTTAAAAGCGTCTTTTTTGACGAAAACTATGTATCAATCACAAAATATGATATCGCAGAATGGAATGACATTTCTTTTGAATTAAGAGAGTTTATAAAAAATTACATAGAGGATGCTAAAGAAATAGTATCACCTAATGCACCAGAAGTTGTTGAAAAATCTGTAGAAAAAGTAGAAGCACATTTTGAAACATTAGATGACACCTCTAAGCAAATTGTAAACATTCTAGAAGAATATATTAAGCCTGCAGTTGCAAGTGATGGAGGGAACATCCAATTTGAATCCTATGATGAAACTACTAAAACCGTAAAAGTAATTTTACAAGGTGCATGTAGTGGTTGTCCATCTTCAACATTTACATTAAAAAACGGAATTGAAAATATGCTTAAAGAGATGTTAGCAGGAAAAGTAGAATCTGTTGTAGCTCTAAATGGTTAATTTCAACCCATAAAACACACTGTTTAACCCAAATACTATATTGTTATAAGATTTAAATCATCAATTATTGTATTAAAATTTGTAATTTTAAGGAACAAACAATAATTAAAATTTAAATATTATGGCAGTATTAAAAGTAATCGAAGTATTATCAAACTCTGAAAAAAGTTGGGAAGATGCAACTAAAAAAGCAGTAAAGCATGCGTCTAAAAGCGTTAAAAACATTAGATCTGTTTATGTACAAGATCAAAGTGCTAGCGTTAAAGATGGCGAAGTTGTAGACTTTAGAGTTAATCTTAAAATTACTTTTGAAGTTAACT